>NZ_JBNPTX010000005.1:0-456888 GCF_051167875.1 Bradyrhizobium sp. HKCCYLRH3097 | reverse complement strand
GATTTTGAAGTATCAACCATCTCCCCGAACACCCGTCAGCTATGTCACCGGGCTGAACAGAAGCGAAGCAATCCAGGGCCACGACCACACTCCGGATTTTTGCGCGCGCAAAGGCGAACTTATCAAGACCTTGAGGAAACACACATGATCGAATTCTTCTTCGACTGCTCCAGCCCCTGGACCTATCTCGCCTTCCACAACATCCAACCGCTCGCGCAAGAATTCGGCGTCGACATCGTCTGGCGGCCGATCCTGGTCGGCGGCATCTTCAACACCGTCAATCCCAGCGTCTATGCGCAGCGCGAGAAGCCGGTGCCGGCCAAGGCGGCCTACACGCTGAAGGACCTCGACGACTGGTCCCGCTCGGCCGGGCTCAAGATCAAGATGCCGCCATTGGTGTTTCCGGTGAACAGCGTCAAGGCGATGCGCGGCTGCATCTGGCTGGGCCAGGACATGGTGCCGTTCGCGCGGGCCGTGTTCGAGATCTATTGGGGCGAGGACCAGGACATCTCGCAGGATGCGGTGCTGACCGAGGTGTGCCGGCGCGTCGGCATAGATCCGAAGGCGTTCTTCGATGGGATCGCGCAGCAGGGCATCAAGGACCAGCTGCGCATCAACACCGAGGAGGTCGTCAAGCGCGGCGGCTTCGGCTCGCCGACGATCTTCCTCGACGTGACCGACATGTATTTCGGCAATGATCGCCTGCCGCTGATCCGCGAGGCGCTGGCGCGGGCGAAGGGGCGCGCCTGATGCCGCGTGCGATCGTCTGCCGCGAGCTCGGTCCGCCGGAGACGCTGCGGCTGGAGGCCCTACCGCCGCGCTCACTCGGTGACGGCGAGGTGCGGGTGAAGATCCGCGCTGCCGGCATCAACTTTCCGGACATACTGATGGCGGCCGGCGAGTATCAGCTCAAGCCTGAGCTGCCGTTCACGCCCGGCGTCGAGGCCGCCGGTGACGTCGTCGAAACCGGGGCCGCCGTGACCGGCCGCGCCGTCGGCGACAAGGTGATCGTCCGCATGCGCTTCGGCGCCTATGCGGAGGAGGCGGTGGTTGCGGCCAGCCAGCTCACGCCGCTGCCGTCGACTTTCGACTACGCGGAAGGCGCGACCTATCTCGCCGGCCACGGCACCGCCCATCACGCCCTGGTCGATCGCGGCCAGCTCAAGCCCGGCGAGACGCTGCTGGTGCACGGCGCCGGCGGTGGCGTTGGCCTCGCCGCCGTCGAGATCGGCAAGCTGCTCGGCGCAGCGGTGATCGCGGCGGCGTCGTCGGAGGAGAAACTCGCGGTGGCACGCGCGCGTGGCGCCGATCATCTCATTCTGTATTCACGCGGGCCGTTCCGCGACGCCGTCAAACACATCACCGATGGCCGCGGCGTCGACGTCGTGTTCGATCCCGTCGGCGGCGAGGTGTTCGAGAACAGCGTGCGCTGCATCGCCTGGGGCGCGCGGCTGCTGGTGGTCGGCTTCACCGGCGGCATCGGGCTCGCACGCACCAATCTGATCCTCATGAAGGGCGCAAGCGTGCTCGGCGTTCGCGCCGGCGAGGCGGTGCGGAAGGATCCCGAGCTGGGCGAGCGACGGATGGCTGCACTGCTCGCGTTCGCGGAGCAAGGCAAGCTGCGGCCCAACGTCTCCCACCGCGTGCCGTTCGACAATTACGCATCGGCGATGCGGCTTCTGATCGAGCGCAGGGCCATCGGACGCGTCGCGCTGGTGATGGATTAGTTGGCAGGCGTCTGCCCAAAAATTCGGCGGATGGGGCTGTGTATTTTTTTACCACTGGATTCATAGAGTGATCGGACAGGTCGAGGCCGATCATGTTGAAGACGTCGAAGATACTTCACCGCATAGCCCTGTCTGCATTGCTGCCCATCGTCACACTGGCCGCGTTGGCGGCCTACGAGATTTCCACGAAATGGGCGGTGCGTGTCGAGATGACGCGCATGCAGCCGGCGGCGGACGCCGTCGCCAGGCTCAGCCGCTTCGTTCATGAGCTGCAGCGTGAGCGCGGCATGTCGTCGGCATTTCTGAGCAGCAAGGGCACGCAGATGCGTGCCGAGCTGGATCAGCAGCGCAAGCTGACCGATGGCGAGCGCGCGCACGCGGTTGCCGCGCTGGACGGGCTGCGCCGGAGCGCCGCACTGGCCGAGGCGGCGCAGGCGGGCGAACAGGCGTTGACGCAGCTCGATCGCCGCCGCGGCGACATCGATGCCCAAGCCGTCACGCCGGCGGCAGCGGTCAGCTCGCTCACCGAGATCGTCAGCCGGCTGATCAGCCTGATCAGCGGCATATCGAGGCTCAGCGACGACGACGATATCTCCAAGGCGATCATTGCCTATGGCAATCTGACCGAAGGCAAGGAGCGCGCCGGCCTGGAGCGCGCGGTCGTGGCGGGAGGCCTTGCCGCCGGTCGCTTCGAGCAGGCCGCCTACGCGCGCGCCATAGGGCTGGCTGCGGCGCAGGATAGCTATTTCGCGGGATTTCGCGCCGCCGCCTCGGCGAAAGGACGTGCGGCGTTCGATGCGGCGATGACGGGATCGGCGATCGACGGCGTCGTTGCCATGCGCAAGGTGGTGGAGCAGGGCGGCGTCAGCGGTGATTTCAAAGGGCTTGCGAGCAAGGCCTGGTTCGATGCGGCCACGCTGCGGATCGATCTGCTGAAGCAGGTCGAAGACGCTCTGGCCGTCGAGCTGTCCGAGCTGATGGCCGGCAAGCAGGCCGCGGCCACGGCCAGCCTCGCCGCCGTCGGCGCGCTGCTGCTGGTCGCCTTGGCGCTGAGCCTCGCGATCGTCGTTGCGCTGGCGCGCAGCATCACCAGGCCGATCAACGCCCTTGCCGATACGATGACGCGGCTGGCGAAGGGCGATGTGAGCACTGCAATCGACGCGGTCGATCGGCGCGACGAGGTCGGCCTGATGGCGAGGGCAGTGCAGGTCTTCAAGGAGAACATGATCCATGGCGCCGAGCTCGCTGCCAGGGATGCGGAGGCGATGAGCCAGCGCGCCGAAAAAGCCAAGCGCGTCGGCGAACTGACCGACCGTTTCAGCGGTGACATCGCGGCCGTGATCGACAGCGTGATCTCAGCCTCGGCACAGCTCGAATCGACGGCCGCCGTGATGAATCGGACGGCGAGCCGGACCTGCAGTGAAGCGAGCAGCGTTGCGCAGGCGACCGAGGCCGCGTCGAGCAACATGCAGACGATGGCCGCTGCGACGGACCAGCTGTCGAGCTCGGTCGCGGGCATCGGCGGTCAGGTGACGCAGTCGGCCGACATGGCGCAGAAGGCGGCCGCGGAGGGGCAGAGGACCAACGAGACCGTGCAGGGCCTTTCCAGCATGGCCGAGCGGATCGGCGACATCGTGCGGCTGATCAGCGACATTGCCGGCCAGACCAATCTTCTCGCGCTCAATGCGACCATCGAGGCCGCGCGGGCGGGTGAAGCCGGCCGCGGCTTTGCCGTCGTCGCCGGCGAGGTGAAGCTGCTCGCCGAGCAGACCGCCAAGGCGACCGGCGAGATCCGCGCGCAGATCTCCGGAATGCAGGAGGTGTCGAGCGAGGCCGTCCGGGCCATCCGCGGCATCACCACGACCATCGGCGAGCTGAACGAGATCGCGTCGTCGATCGCGAATGCCGTCGAGGAGCAGGGCGCGGCGACGCGCGAGATGGCGCGGAACGTCCAGCACGCAGCCAAGGGGACCGACGAAATTTCGCAGAACATCCAGCAGGTCACGGCCGCCGCAAACGAATCCGGCGCCACCGCCAGCCAGGTGCTCGGGGCGTCGGCGGAGCTGCTGCGTCAGTCCGAGAGCATGCGCCGCCATGTCGACGACTTCATTCGCGGCATCAAGGCGGCGTGAGCGATCGCACGCGATGTGATTGGCGCGGTGATTGGCTGCCGGGGTCGATTGCGATCCTGGTGCTGCTGATGGAGTCGTTGCAGTTGCCGCCCACGCGGCGTCGTCCCGGCCTTGAGCCAGGACCCATACCGCGCCATCTATCGCGTGGCGCTCTGGACGCCGTTCTTTGCCAAATGGTGTCCTGGGGCCGTGGCGCTACTTATACTCCCGCTCATCCCACCACGGGAAATAGTCGGGCATATCGGCCGTCACCGTGTTCTTGAATTGCGCAGGGCGCTTCTCCAGGAACGACACCACGCCTTCCTTGACGTCGTCGGAGCGGCCGCGCGCGTAGATGCCGCGGCTGTCGACCTTGTGCGCCTCCATCGGATCGTCGGCGCCCATCATGCGCCACATCATCTGGCGGATCAGCGCGATCGACACCGGCGCGGTCTTGTCGGCGATCTCGCGGGCCAGCGCACGGGCGGTGGGCAGCAGATCATCCGGCGGCACGACCTTGCTGACGAGGCGGCCGGCGAGCGCCTCCTGCGCCGGAAACACGCGGCCGGTGTAGCACCATTCCAGCGCTTGCGAGATGCCGACGATGCGCGGCAGGAACCAGCTCGACGCCGCCTCCGGCACGATGCCGCGCTGGGAGAACACGAAGCCGAACCGCGCCGCGTCAGAGGCGATGCGGATGTCCATCGCGAGCTGCATGGTGACGCCGATGCCGACGGCGGGGCCGTTGACCGCGGCGATGACCGGCTTCAACGACTTGAAGATGCGCAAGGTGACCTGGCCACCGCCATCGCGCACCTGCGGATCGGAATAGTCGACGCGGCCATCGGCGTGGCGCTTCACCGGTCCGCGCTTGGCATCGCGATCGAACGTGTCGGCCCCGGAGGAGAGGTCAGCACCCGCGCAGAACGCGCGGCCCGATCCGGTGACGATGATCGCCCTGACGCCGTCGTCCTTGTCGGCGCGATCGAAGGCGTCGATCAGCTCCTCCATCATGGTGCCGGTGAAGGCGTTGAGCTTCTCCGGCCGGTTCAGCGTGATGGTGAGGATCTTGTCGGCGACGTCGTAGAGGATGGTCTGATAGGCCATTGGCGCTTCCTGATGTTGTCGTGGCGCTTATTAGTTGTTTGCTCGTGCCACAATCTCCGCCGTCATTCCGGGATGCGCCCTCTTGGGCGCAGGCCCGGAATCCATAACCACCATCGTGAGTATGGATTCCGGGCTCGTGCTTCGCACGCCCCGGAATGACGACGACTGGGATCGACGATAGGGAGTACAATAGTTCAGCGAGAGGCCGCGTCAAATCGTGCCGACATTCCGCATGGCGGGCAAAGAGCCGCGCTTTTCATTGGTCTCCCAGCACGCGATCCGGCAGCGATGTGGCCCACGCTCTTTCCCCGTCATTGCGAGCGCAAGCGAAGCAATCCAGAGTCGTGGGCGGGACTCTGGATTGCTTCGCTTCGCTCGCAATGACGGAGGAAGGAGTGGGGTGACGCGAATCAGGAGGCCGGCGGTATCGGCCATGGCCGCTGCTCGCCGCGTAATCCCTCGAACGTCTTGGCCATCCCGAGTACGCCGACATCATCGAAGCGGCGGCCGACGATCTGCAGGCCGATCGGGAAGCCGTCGGGGTCGTAGCCGGCATTGACGGAGATTGCCGGGTTCTCCGACATGTTCCAGGGCACGGTGTAGGTGATGTGCTCGAACGGCCTCTCGGGATCGTTGACCGGCGAGGCGAGCTCGGCGGGGAATTTCACGCCGGGCGAGACTGGCGAGATGATGTAGTCGTAGTCGCAGAACAGTCTTGCCGCGGCGGCGCGTAGCGCCATCGTGACGTTGAAGCCTCTGACGACTTCGACGCCGGAGAGCGCGGCGCCGCGTTCGGCCCAGCGCAGGATGTAGGGCAGGGTCTTCGCGCGCACCTCGGGCGCCAGCCGCGCCAGATCGTCCCACAGCCGTGCACGCCAGAAATTGTCGAGACCGTCGAGCATCTCGCGCGTCAGGAAGCCCTTGACCTCGCTGATCACGGCGCCGGCGTCCTCGAACGCTTTCGCCGCAGCCAGGGTCGTCGCGCGCACAGGCTCCTCCAGTGGCTGGCCGACGCCGCCGAGATCGAGCATCAGGCCGATGCGCAGCTTGCGCACCGGCTTCTCCGTGACCTTCCAGTGCAGGTCCGACGGCGGCAGGCTGGTGCCGTCGCGGCGGTCGGGCTTGGACAGCACGCTCATCATCAGCGCGGCATCGTCGACGATGCGCGTCATCGGACCGGCGACGCGGCCGACATAAGGCGGGTCGATCGGCACGCGGCCGAAGCTCGGCTTCAATCCGACGAGGCCGCACCACGACGCGGGCAGCCGGATCGAGCCGCCGATGTCGGTGCCGACATGCAGCGGACCGTAGCCCGCGGCGGCTGCGGCACCCGCACCGGCGCTCGAACCGCCGGGGTTCATGCGGAGATCCCATGGATTGCGCGTCAGCGGATGGAAGCTCGACAGGCCGGACGACAGCATGCCGTAATCGGGCATCGTGGTCTTGGCGAAGATGATCGCGCCGGCCTCGCGCAGCCGCGCCACCGGCGGCGCATCGGCGGCGAGCGGCGTGCGCGTGACGCTGGCTGCGCCGAGCGGCATCGGCTGACCCTTGGTGGCGAGATTGTCCTTCACCGTCGCCGGTACGCCGTCGAGCACGCCGGCCGGCTCGTCATTGGCCCAGCGCGCGGTCGACGCCTCGGCCGCGGCCCGCGCGGCGTCGGCGTCGAGCAGATACAGCGCCTTGATGTGCGGCTCCCACGCCGCCACGTGCGCCAGGACCTCGTCCATCACCTCGGACGGCGAGAACTGGCGCGCGCGATAGCCGGCGATCAGGTCGACGGCGGAGAGATCGTGAAGCGAGGTGACGTCATCCGAGACGGGCTTGTGCATGCTGGTACTCCCACGCCGAAGTTCATCTCGATCTGCCGCCCGCTCATTGACGTATGTCAGTCGCGCTAGGCCGCCGGCAGCCGCGTCTCGATGATGCGGGCGAACATGCTGGCGCCGATCGGCAGGATCTTGTCGTCGAGCACGTAGCCGGGATTGTGCACCGGCACCGAGCCGTCATGGCCGACCCAGAAATAGGCGCCGGGAATCGTCTGCAGCATGTCGGCGAAATCCTCGCTGCCCATCTTCGGCGTCGAGCGCGTCAGCACCTTGGATGGATCGACCACGGTGCGCGCGACCTGCTCGACGACCTTGGACTGCTCCTCCTGGTTCACCAGCACGCTGAACGTGTCGCGGATGTCGACATCGATCTCGCAATTGAAGGCGGCCGCCATGCCGGCGCAGATCGCGCGCATGCGCTCGCGGACCAACGCGCGCACGGGATCCGAGAACGCGCGCACGGTGCCGCACAGCCAGGCATCGCCGGGAATGACGTTGTAGGCCGAGCCGGCGTGGATCTGCGTGATCGAGACGACCGCGGCCTGCAGCGGCTCGACATTGCGGCTGACGATGGTCTGGATCGCCTGCGCCACGCTGGTCGCGATCACCACCGCATCCTTGGAACGCTCGGGCATGGCGCCATGAGCGCCGTAGCCGGAAATCCGGATGTCGAAGAAGTCGGCGCCGGCCATTGCCGGACCGGGCAGGATCGCGATCTCGCCGTGCTCCAAGTCCGGCGCGTTGTGCAGGCCGTAGAGCTCGTCGCAGGGAAACTTCTGGAACAGGCCGTCCTTGATCATCGCGCGTGCGCCGCCGAGGCCTTCCTCCGCCGGCTGGAAGATGAAGTGCACGGTGCCGTCGAAGTTGCGGGTCTCGGCAAGATAGCGCGCGGTGCCGAGCAGCATCGTGGTGTGGCCGTCATGGCCGCAGCCGTGGAAACGGCCGGGGATGGTCGAGCGCCACGGCAGGTTCGTGTTCTCCTCCATCGGCAGCGCATCCATGTCGGCGCGCAGGCCGATCTTCCTGCCGCTGTCGTTCTTGCCCTTCAGCACGCCGATCACCCCGGTGCCGCCGAGGCCGCGATGCACCTCGATGCCCCATTGCGCAAGCTTCTCGGCCACGATGCCGGAGGTGCGCGTCTCCTCGAAGCCGATCTCCGGATGCGCGTGCAGGTCGCGGCGGATGGCGGTGAGCTCGTCGGCGTAAGCCTGGATGCGATCGATGGTGGGCATGGGGCGTTTCCGTTGTCGGGTTAAGCTTCGAACGCCGGGCCGTTCGGCTTGAGGCGGATGCCCGGACGCAAGCTGGTCCAGGGCAGGGTGGAGGGATCGGCGGGCATCGCGCCGGGCGCGGCGCAGATCAGGAGATGTTCGGCGATCGGTTCGAAATCGGCGCGGAAATGCACCGAGCTCTTGTTGACCAGGATCGCCTGCGCGGTCGGCTCGATGCCGACGAAGCGGTACATCTCCTGGTCGGCAAGCTGGGACTTGTGCGAGGCCACGACGACGCGGACGTCGCCAATGCGCAAACACGCTGACGGTCCCATTTCCATCTTGCGGCCGCCGTAGAACGGGCCGGGTGCGACGAAGCGGCCGTCGGAGATCTTCTCGACGATGAAGCTCTCCTCGAACGGCGCATCGCCGGGAATGCCGCTCTTGCCGCCGAGCGACAGCGTCACGGTGGCCCCTTCGCCGGCCGCATGCGCGGCGATCGCCGCTTGCGGATCGTAGATCATGCCGATCGCGGCGCGGCTGGCGCGATTGCGCACCAGCGCGCGCAGCATGCCGGTCGTATCGGAATCGCCGCCCGCGCCGGGATTGTCCTGGGTGTCGGCGATCACGATCGGACGCGTCGCCGTCTTCGCCAGCATCATCGCATGGCGCACGCCGTCATCGGGCGTGTAGATGCGGCCGTCGAAATCATCCTCGTGGCCCGCGACGATCGCCGCGATCGCATCCGCCGCGGCGTCCGCGTCGGCCTGCGTCCGGCCATAAGCGAACACGCTCGGGCCGCAATGCGCGAAATCGGCGGCGGGAAAGCCGGGCGCGAACGACAGCGTCGGCACCGCCTCGCTCTGCAGCGCCGCAAGCTTCTCGTAGATGCCCTTGGTCGGCTGGTCATTGGTGCACTGCCAGCTGATCGGGATCAGGAACGGCAACTGCCGGAAGGCTTTCGCCAGCGGCGTCTTTGCGCGCAGCAGCAGCGCGAGGTGCTCGGCGCTGGCGCGACCGGTGTCGGCCATGTCGGTGTGCGGATATTTCCGGTAGGCGATCAGCGCATCGGCATGTGCCATCATCTCGGGGGTGACGTTGGCATGCAGGTCGAGGCTCGCGACGAGCGGCACGTTCGGGCCGATCACCTCGCGCACGCGCGCCAGGATCTCGCCTTCGCCGTCGTCGAGATGCTCCGTCACCATCGCACCATGCAGGTCGAGATAGACGCCGTCGAGCGGGCCGGCGGCCTTGATGCGGTCGACCATCACGCCCGTGATGCGCTCGAACGCATCCCTGGCGACATGCGCGGAGGGACTCGCCGCGCAGGCGATGGTGGGCACGACGTCCCAACCGTTGGCTTCCGCGACTGCCATGAAGCCGGCCTGGCCGGCATTGATGCCGCGCATCGTCGTGAGCACGGAGGCCGCATCGGCGATCGAGGCGCGGCCGCCGCCGTGCATGAACGCGTCGTAGTCGGCTTTCGTCGGTGCGAATGTATTGGTCTCGTGCAGGAAGCCGCCGATCGCGACGCGCGTCATTACTTCGCCTCAGGCCGTTGAACGTGTCATGACGTTAGACCGGCCCTCGTGGCGCAGGCAAGCGAAGGAGCGATGCCGTTTTGCATGCGGGCCACGATGACGGCGCGCCGGCCTGCACGGACTCTCTCCGCGCGTCATTCCGGGGCATCGCGCGGCGATGAGCCCGGAATCCATACCCACAGGCGGTCGTTGGGAAGCAGGCTGTCGACCAGCCGATATCACCACACCCGCCTGTGGGTATGGATTCCGGGTTCGTGCTGCGCACGCCCCGGAATGACAGCGGTGGGTGGCGCTGCTACGCCACCGCCTCCGCCACCGGCCGGAAGTTCGCGAAATCCCAGTTCCGTCCCGGCGCGGCCTCGAGCAGGGACTTGGTATAGGCCTCCTTCGGATGCGTCAGGATCTCGCCGGCCGGGCCCTGCTCGACGATGCGGCCCTTCTGCATCACGACGACGTCGTCGCAGATCTGCGCGGCGACGCGCAGGTCATGCGTGATGAACAGGATGGCGATGCCGAGCCGGCGCTGGATCTCGTCGAGCAGCTCCAGCACCTGCGCCTGCACCGAGACGTCGAGCGCGGAGACCGCTTCATCCGCCACCAGCACGTCGGGATCGAGCGCGAGCGCGCGCGCGATCGCGATGCGCTGGCGCTGGCCGCCGGAGAACTGGTGCGGGTAGCGCGAGATCGCGTCCGCGGGCAGGCCGACCAGCTCGAGCAGCTCGCGCGCCCGCGCCATCGCCTTGTCATGCGAGGTGCCGTAGTTGACCGGTCCCTCGGCGATGCTCTCGCCGACGGTCAGCCGCGGGTTGAGCGAGCGGTAGGGGTCCTGGAACACGATCTGGATGCGCTTGCGGTGCGGCTGCAGCAGCCGCCGGGTCAGGATCGAGATCTCGTGGCCGGCGAGGCGGACGCCGCCGGAGGTCGGATCGATCAGGCGCACGATGCAGCGTGCCACCGTCGACTTGCCGGAGCCGCTTTCGCCGACGATGCCGAGCGTGCGGCCCTTGCGCAGGGTGAGCGTGACGTTCTGCGCCGCGACGACTTCGCGCGCCTTGCCGAGGAACGAGCGCTCGCGATAGACCTTGCCGAGCTCGTTGGTCTCCAGCACCACCGGCTCGGTGCTCTCGGGCCGCGGCGGGCGTGGGATCAGGCTGGGGACGGAGGCGAGCAGGTTGCGCGTGTAGTCCATCTCGGGGCTGCGCAGGATCTTGTCGAGCGCGCCGGTCTCGACCAGGCGGCCCTGGCGCATCACCGAGACGCGGTCGGCGATCTCGGCGACGACGCCCATGTCGTGGGTGATGAACAGCACGGCGGTGCCGTGATCGCGCTGCAACTCGCGGATCAGCGAGAGGATCTGCTTCTGCGTGGTGACGTCGAGTGCGGTGGTCGGCTCGTCGGCGATCAGGAGTTTCGGCTCGAGCACCAGCGCCATCGCGATCATGATGCGCTGGCGCTGGCCGCCGGACAGGCGATGGGGATAGGAGCCGAAAATGCGCTCGACGTCGGGCAGGTGGACCTGCTCCATCATGTCGAGGATGCGCTTGCGCCGCGTCCGCGCATCGAGGGACGTATGCGCGCGCAGGACCTCGTCGATCTGGCGGCCCACCGGCACGACCGGATTGAGCGCGGTCATCGGCTCCTGGAAGATCATCGCCATCCGGGTGGCGCGCAGCTCGCGCAGCCGGCGATCGCTCGCGGTGAGCAGCTCTTCGCCGACCAGCTTGACGCTGCCGCCGACGGCATGCAGCGCGTTCTTCGGCAGCAGGCCCATCGTGGTCAGCGAGGTCACCGATTTGCCGGAGCCGCTTTCGCCGACGACGCAGAGCGTCTCGCCCTTTTCGACCTTGATCGAGACGCCGTCGATGATGCGCGGGCCGTTCGGGTTCTTCGTCTTGCCGACGGTGACGACGAGATTGTCGATGTCGAGGATGGTGTCGGTCATGTGTTCATTTCTCCAGCGTCATTGCGAGGAGCGAAGCGACGAAGCAATCCAGAGTTCCGGGCGTGGCCCTGGATTGCTTCGCTTCGCTCGCAATGACGAAAAGTGAGATGATCATCCGGGCTACGAAGGGCCGTCACTTGCCGGCCTCGCGCTGCTTCATGCGCGGGTCGAGCGCGTCGCGGGCGGCGTCGCCGATCAGGTTGATCGAGAGGATCGCGATCGACAGCAGCAGGCCCGGCCAGAAGATCAGCGACGGCTTGATCTGGAAGTAGGAGCGGCCCTCGGCCATGATGTTGCCCCAGGTCGGCGTCTCCGGGCTGATGCCGGCGCCGAGGAACGACAGGATCGCCTCGGTGAGGATCGCGGCGGCGCAGATGTAGGTGCCCTGGACGATCAGCGGCGCGATCGTGTTCGGCATCAGATGCCGCCACATGATCTTGGGCATCGACGTCCCCAGCGAAATCGCAGCTTCGACATAGGGCTCCTCGCGTGCCGTCAGCACGACCGAGCGGACCAGGCGCGCGACGCGCGGGATCTCGACGATGGTGATCGCGATCATCACGGTGCCGACGCTGGCGCCCGACAGCGAGACGACGGCGATGGCGAGCAGGATGCTCGGGATCGCCATCAGGCCGTCCATGACGCGCATCAGGATGGCGTCGACCCAGCGGAAGAAGCCGGAGACGAGGCCGATCACGAGCCCGATCGCGATCGAGATGATCGCGGCGCCGACGCCGACCAGAAGCGAGATGCGGCCGCCATAGATCGTGCGCGACAGCAGGTCGCGGCCATAGGCGTCGGTGCCGAGCAGGTGTTGCGCGCTCGACGGCTTGAGCCGCTGCGCCGGCGCGAGCAGCACGGGATCGTGCGGCGCCAGCAGCGGTGCGAGGATCGATATCAGCACGATGAGCGACAGGCAGACGGTCGCCACGGCGATGATCGGGGTCGAGGTGAGAAAGCCGAACCGGGGCCCCAGTCGCGTGGTGACCGGGATCGACGGCTCAGGGGTGGTGACGATCGCCATCGGAAAGGGCCTCAGTAGCGGATGCGTGGATCGAGCAGGGTGTAGGCGAGGTCGATCAGGAGATTGACCGCGAGATAGATGAAGGAGGTCAGAAGGATCATGCCCTGGATGACCGGATAGTCGCGCGCCAGCACGGCGTCGACGGTGAGGCGGCCGATGCCGGGCAGGTTGAACACGCTCTCGGTGACCACGACGCCGGAGATCAACAGCGCGAAGCCGGAGCCGATCACCGTGATGACGGGCACGGCCGCATTGCGCAACGCGTGGCGCAGCAGCACCGCGATCTCGCTGACGCCCTTGGCGCGCGCGGTGCGCACGAAGTCCTCGCCGAGCACGTCGAGCATCGCGGCGCGCGTCATGCGCGCGATCAGCGCGACGTAGATGAAGGACAATGCGCAGGTCGGCAGGATGATGCGCTCGAAGAACGGGCCGAAGCCGGCGCTGAGACTCTTGAAGCCCTGGACGGGGACCCAGCGCAGGTTGATCGCGAACAGCTGGATCAGGATGTAGCCGATGACGAACACCGGCACCGAGAAGCCGATCACCGAGAGCGCCATCACGAAACGATCGATCCAGGTGCCGTGCTTCCAGGCCGCGATGACGCCGAGCGGGACCGCGACGAGAATCGACAGGATGATGGTCGAGATCGCGACCGAGATCGACGGCTCGATGCGCTGGCCGATCATCTGCAGCACCGGCACCTTCGAGATCAGCGACACGCCGAGATCGCCATGCAGCAGCTGATTGATCCAGGTGATGAACTGGATGTAGAGCGGCTCGTTCAGTCCGAGCGTGGTGCGGATGCGCTCGAGCTGCTCAGGGGTCGCGTTGTCGCCGGCGAGAATCGCGGCGGGATCGCCCGGCGTCAGCCGCAGCAGCAGAAAGACGAACAGCGCCACCACGCCCATCACGGGGATGGATGCGAGGATGCGGCGAAGCAGATAACCGATCATCTTGAGAGAACCGCCTTCATGGTGCTGGGGCGACGCGCGCAACGTCGTGAGAGAGTGTGCATGTCACCGATATCCATCGCTTTCAAGGTCTCCGGTGTTCGCTCGTCCGCTCGTGCACGCGCGATGACACGGCGTTCGTGATCCGCGCGAACCGTCGCATTTGCGAACAATGTCGCAGCACTTTGCGGCGAACCTTGCGCGAAACTTTGCAAGCCGCATGCCATCATGCGCGCGCCGTGGAGCCGTTGTCTACTCACCGTCCTGGTCCCGGAAAATGAAACCGTGCTGCTGCGCAGCAGGCGGTGCGTAGCCGCGAGAGCGAAGCGACCCCGGGGTCTCGCGCTGCGGCGGTGACCCCGCATGTCGCTGCGCTCATGCGGGCTACGAGATCTTGCCCGGAGGCAATCCTACGCCAGGGTCGCGAGCAGACCCGCCATCAGGCGGCCACGCTCGGCAAGGCTGTCGATCTCGATGTGCTCGTTCAGGGTGTGCATGTCGGTGCCGCGCACCCCGAGGCCGTCGAGGGTCGGAATGCCGAGCGCGCCGGTAAAGTTGCCATCCGAGCCGCCGCCTGCCGAGCCGTGCGGCAGCGACAGGCCGAGCTGTTCGGCGATGCTGCGCGCCTTGTCGTACAGCGCCATGGTTCCGGAATCCGGCTCCCACACCGGCCGCGTCACGCCGCGCGTCACCTTGAAGGTCACGTCGTCGGTGGTGCCGGACAGCGCCAGCATCCGCTCCACGCCGCGGTCGAGATCGGCCTGCCGCTTCGCCATGCTGAGCGCTTCGCCGGTGGCGGTGGTGGCGACGCAGTTGACCCACTGGCCGGCATGCACGATGCCGACCGAGAAGGTGCAGTCCTCCGTCGTCATGCCGTCGATGGCGAGGATCTGTCGCGCCATTTCCCGGATCGCGGAACGGCCCGCGCCGAGCCGCGCGCCGGCATGGCTCGGACGTCCGATCGCCTCGAGATTGAAGCGGGCGATGGCATAGCGGCCGGTCACCACGCCGTTGTCCTGACGGCCCGGCTCGGGCACCAGCACGTATTTGTTGCGCTGCGCCTCGGCTTCGATGATGTCGCGGGTCGAGGGCGTGCCGACCTCCTCGTCCGGCGTGAACAGGATGGTGATCGGCAGCGGCGTCGCGATGGAAGCCTTGATCAGCTGGCGGATCGCTTCCAGCGTGAGATAGTTGCCGCCTTTCATGTCGCAGATGCCGGGCCCGTAGCATTTGTTGCCCTCGCGGCGCCAAGGCAGCCTGGCCAGCGTGCCGACGGGGTGAACGGTATCCATGTGGCCGGCGATCAGGATGCCGGGCTCACCCTGCCGCGGGTGCGGGAAGCGGGCGCGCACGCAGCCGGCGAAACCCTGGCGCCCGGCGATGCGCTCGATCGTCGCACCCAGGATGGCCATGTCGCGCGCGGCAAGATCCAGCATGCGCTCCACCGCGGCGGCGTCCCAGGTCGGACTTTCGCATTCGACCCAGCCGCGCAAGCCCTGCAGCATGATGTCGGTATCGAAGGGAAGATGGGCTGGATTCATTTGTGCTCTCTCAAGGCTTTGTCGCGATCTCATGACACGAGACGGAGTTGCGCACGTCTTGTAAAGCGAAAGCTACGCAGACGTTAACGGCATTCTCAGCCCAGGGCCGCATGCGCTGAATGCGGATTGACGCGAAAGGCGACGTCTGCAACTGTCGAAAGCTCGCGACTTACAGCATGTTAGTTCGCACAAGGATTGATCTGCACGCCCAACGAATGGTCTGGATCTGATGAGTTTCAGGTCAAGCCATCCACTCAGGAGACCTCGTAATGTTCCACAGCCCGCGCTGGAAACGTCTGACGCTCGCGACGAGCCTCGCCGTTTCCATGCTTTCGCTCTCGACGGCGCTGAGCACCCAGGCCATCGCAGCCGGCAAGAAGACGATCACGGCGGTGATGCATTCGGATCTGCGCGTCATCGATCCCGGATTCACGACGGCCTACATCACCCGCGACCATGGCTACATGGTTTATGACACGCTGCTGGCGACCGATTCGAATTTCAAGGTCCAGCCGCAGATGGCGGACTGGAAGGTCTCCGACGACAAGCTGACCTACACCTTCACCCTGCGCGACGGCCTGAAATGGCATGACGGCACGCCCGTGACCGCCGAGGACTGCGTCGCCTCGCTGAAGCGCTGGGGCCGCAATGACGGCATGGGCCAGAAGCTGATGGACTTCACGGCGAGCCTGGAGGCGCCGGATGCCAAGACCATCGTGCTCAAGTTGAAGGAGCCCTACGGACTCGTCCTGGAGTCGATCGCCAAGCCGTCCTCGCTGGTGCCGTTCATGATGCCGAAGCGTCTCGCCGAGACGCCGCAGGGCCAGCAGATTCCCGAGCAGATCGGCTCGGGCCCGTTCAAATTCGTCAAGGCGGAATTCCAGCCGGGCGTGAAGGCGGTGTACGAGAAGAACACCGACTACGTGCCGCGCAAGGAGCCGGCGAGCTGGACGTCCGGCGGCAAGGTGGTGAAGGTCGACCGCGTCGAGTGGATCACGATGCCTGACGCGCAGACCGCTGTGAACGCGCTGCAGTCCGGCGACATCGACTTCATGGAGAACCTTCCCTACGACATGCTGCCGGTGCTGGAGTCGAACTCCGAGCTCAAGATCGACGTGCTGAACAAGTTCGGCTACCAGACGCTCGGCCGCATGAACTTCCTCAACCCGCCGTTCGACAACGTGAAGGTGCGCCGCGCGGCCTTCCTCGCCCTGAACCAGAAGGACGTGCTCGACGCGCTGGTCGGCAACGAGAAGTACCAGAAGGTCTGCGGCGCCGTGTTCGTGTGCGGCACGCCGCTCGAGACCGACGTCGGTGCCGAGACGCTGATCAAGGGCAACGGCATGGCCGAGGCCAAGAAGGCGCTCGCCGAGTCCGGCTATGACGGCACGCCGATCGCGATCATGGCGCCGGGCGACGTCACCACCTTGAAGGCGCAGCCCGTGGTGGCGGCGCAGCTGTTGCGCGAGGCCGGCTTCAAGGTCGACCTGCAGGCCACCGACTGGCAGACGGTGGTGACGCGGCGCGCCAGCCAGAAGCCCGTGAAGGAGGGCGGCTGGAACATGTTCTTCACCAACTGGGTCGGCGCCGACGTCGCCAATCCCGTGGCGAACGTCTCGGTCGGCGGCCGCGGCACCAAGGGCGGCTGGTTCGGCTGGGCCGAGGATGCCGACATCGAGAAGCTGCGCGACGCCTATGCGCGGTCGTCCTCGCTCGACGAGCAGAAGAAGATCGCCACCGAAATCCAGAAGCAGAACTACGAGAAGGTGATCTACATCCCGCTCGGACAATATCTGCTGCCGAGTGGCTGGCGCAAATCGCTGACCGGCGTGCTCGACGGCCCGGCGACGCCGGTGTTCTGGAATGTCGACAAGAGCGAGTAGGCGGCGGACGCACTCGTGACGCAAACAAAGACGCGGCGAAGTGGAGACTTCGCCGCGTCTCTTTCTTGTTCCTGCATTCGCCCGTGCGTTAGCGCCCTTCAGCAGTGCGGATCGCGCACCGCTTCGAGACCCTCGACCATCAAGGGTGGGCTGATCTGATCCCGGGACGGGTTCTTATCGGTGCGGATCGGCATGGCCGGATGTCGGCTGTCCCGCGGTTTGGTGACTTCATTCGGCATCATCAGGCTCCTTGCTGCTGCGCATAACGGACGGGGCGCAGCCGAGTTCCAGATGGCGGGACGCCATCGTCGGCAGTCACGATGTGTGCAGCCGCTTGATGCGGTGACCCATGCGTCCATGGCGATTGACCTCCGATGGAACTGCTGCAAATCTTCCTCGCCGAGACTGTTTGCTGAGCGTTTGCAGACGCGACGCAGGACGCCTCGTCAGGCCTTGATCGGTATCGGGGCCCTCGGATGGATGCTCACGCCAAGAGAGATCGCATGTCACATACTCCGCGCCGGACCGCATCCGCGCTCGTTTCATGGTTCGTCGCCTCGGTCATGGCCGTGTCGATGGCGGGCGTGACGACCCAGGCCCTCGCCGCCGGCAAGAAGACGATTACGGCGGTGATGCATTCGGATCTGCGCGTCATCGATCCCGTGTTCACGCCGGCCTACATCACGCGCGACCACGGCTACATGGTATACGACACCCTGCTCGGGACCGACGCCAAGTTTCAGGTCCAGCCGCAGATGGCAGAGTGGACGGTTTCGGACGACAAGCTGACCTACACCTTCACCTTGCGCGACGGCCTGAAGTGGCACGACGGCGCGCCGGTCACCGCCGAAGATTGCGTCGCCTCGTTGAAGCGCTGGAGCCG
The DNA here is from genome assembly GCF_051167875.1 of Bradyrhizobium sp. HKCCYLRH3097. Classification (NCBI taxonomy): domain Bacteria; kingdom Pseudomonadati; phylum Pseudomonadota; class Alphaproteobacteria; order Hyphomicrobiales; family Nitrobacteraceae; genus Bradyrhizobium; species Bradyrhizobium sp. HKCCYLRH3097. The sequence continues at coordinate 439,139 of NZ_JBNPTX010000005.1, read as the reverse complement.
CAACGACAGCATGGGCCAGAAGCTGATGGAGGCCACGGCCTCGCTCGAGGCCACCGATGCCAAGACCATCACCTTGAAGCTGAAGGAGCCGTACGGCCTGGTGCTGGAGTCGATCGGCAAGCCGTCCTCCTACGTACCGTTCATGATGCCGAAGCGTTTGGCCGAGACGCCTGCGAACCAGCAGATCTCGGAGCAGATCGGCTCCGGACCGTTCAAGTTCGTCAAGGCGGAATTCCAGCCGGGCGTGAAGGCGGTGTATGAGAAGAACACCGACTACGTGCCGCGCAAGGAGCCGCCGAGCTGGACGGCCGGCGGCAAGGTGGTGAAGGTCGACCGCGTCGAGTGGGTCTCGATGCCCGATGCGCAGACGGCCGTCAACGCGCTGCAGGCCGGCGACATCGACTTCATGGAATTCCCGCCGCTCGATCTCGAGCCGGTGCTATCAGCCAATCCCGATCTTTCGATGAACGTGCTGAACAAGTTCGGCTACCAGACCTTGGGACGCATGAACTTCCTGTTTCCGCCGTTCGACAATGTGAAGATCCGCCGTGCGGCGTTCCTGGCGCTGAACCAGAAGGATGTGCTCGACGCGCTCGTCGGTAACGCCAAGTACTACACGATCTGCGGCGCCGTGTTCGGCTGCGGCACGCCGCTCGAATCCGACATCGGCTCGGAGACGCTGGTGAAGGGCAACGGCATGGAGCAGGCCAAGAAGCTGCTGGCCGAGGCCGGCTATGACGGTACGCCCGTCGTGATCCTCGCGCCGGGCGATGCGATCACCCTGAAGGCGCAGCCGGTGGTTGCCGCGCAGCTATTGCGCGAGGCCGGCTTCAAGGTCGATCTGCAGACGACGGACTGGCAGACCGTGGTGACGCGGCGTGCCAGCCAGAAGCCGCCCAAGGAGGGCGGCTGGAACATGTTCTTCACCAACTCGGTGATCGCCGACTCCGGCAATCCGATCGGCAGCACCTTCGTCGGCGCACGCGGCCAGAAGAGCCCGTTCGGCTGGCCCGACGATCCCAAGATGGAGGAGCTGCGCGACGCCTTCGCCAAGGCCACGAAGCCGGAGGACCAGAAGCGGATCGCCGCCCAGATTCAGCAGGAGGTCTACGACCAGGTGATCTACGTGCCGCTCGGCCAATGGTTCATGCCGAGCGCCTGGCGCAAATCGATCACCGGCGTCCTGGAAGGGCAGGCCGTGCCGGTGTTCTGGAACGTCGACAAGAGCGAGTGACGAGATGTCGGCCGCGGCCCGTAGCCGCAGCCCGGATGAGCGATAGCGACATCCGGGTTCAAACGCGCTGTGGAGGAGACCCGGATGTCGCTATCGCTCATCCGGGCTACACGACTGCCGACGGGGCCGGCTCTCTCGCCGTCATTCCGGGGCATCGCGCAGCGATGAGCCCGGAATCCATATCCACGCGCCGTCATGTGGCGAAGACAAGCGCCACGGCCATCTCACACCACACCCTGTCCTGTGGCATTGGATTCCGGGCTCGTGCTGCGCACGCCCCGGAATGACGCGAGGATGGAGTGACGTGACGTCGGCAGCAGCCTCGTAGCTATGAGGCCCTGATCTCGTCCAGCGCCGCCAACACCTCGCTGGAAGCGACCTCGACCCTGCCGATCTCGTTGAGTGCTTCATCGATGCGCCCTGAGCTGAACAGGCGCGCGGCTTCCTTGCCGTGGCGGTGCACCGCCTCGTGAGGGCGTTCGAGGTTGCGAAATGCCGGATCGCCGGCCAGACGCTGGCCGCCTTCGCCATAGTACCATTTGCCGAGCCGGCACGTGTGATGATCGGAGAGCTCGTCGGCGCGAAGTTGCAGCCGGCCGACCGACATGTCCACCAGCCGCTTCTTCCAGATCACGTGATCGGCCTTGGCCAATCTCACCACCTGGTTGTCGAGCGAGAGCTTGGCGATCTCGCCCAGCATCTTGCCGACCTTTGCGTCCGTCTTGCCCATGGTGTCCGCGAGCGACATCACCTCGTTGGCATTGGCGGTCGCGAGATCGGCGATGATGGTGATGCCCTGCGCGACCTCGTCGGTTGCGGCGGACTGCTCGGCGAGAATGCCGGAGATCTCATCCATCTTGGTGCTGACCACCGCGGTCCGGGTGCCGGCCTGATCGATCGCCTGCGCCAGATCGTTCATCTCGGACATGCCGACCTCGACCGCCTTGGCGCCGCCGGCCATGGCCTCGACGATGCCGCTCATCTCGGCCTGCAGCCGCTCGATACGACCCTTGATGTCCTCCGTCGCCTTGGTGGTCTGCTGCGACAGGTTCTTGACCTCGGCGGCGACCACCGCGAAGCCCCTGCCGAATTCGCCGGCGCGCGCCGCCTCGATGGTGGCATTGAGTGCCAGCAGGTTGGTCTGGTTGGCGATCGCGTCGATGGTGCCGACGATGGATCCGATCTCGGCGGAGGCGGCGCTGAGATCGGCGATCTTCGCCGAGGTGTCGCGCACGGAGCTGGCGATGCCGTTCATCGTCTGCAACGTCCGTTGTACCGCGGTCACGCTGTTCTCGACGGCCTGGCGCGTCGCGGCAGCCTCGGCAGCGGCTTCGGTCGACGTCGACCGGATGGTGTGCACGGAGGCCTGCATCTCCACCGATGCGGCAGCGAGACTCTGACAGCGTTCGGACTGATTGTTGGAGGCGCCGATCAGGCGCGCCGCGCTGATCGAGGCTTCGTTGCTGTTGATGCAGATGTCGACGACGGAATCGAGATCCTGGGACGCGCGGGCCGCGAGCGCGGTGCCGAGACGATGGATGGCCTCGATCAGTTGCGGCTTGAGCTGGGCGCGCAGCGCGGCAGCATCGACGCCTCCGATATCGCGATTGAGCTTGCCGTCCGCCCAGTCACCGAGGCACTGGGCCAGCGCGTCCTGGAAGGCGTCGTGTGCGGAGGTGTCGGACGCAAGCGGGGCGTCCGATGGTTCGTTCTTTCGGCGGAATCCCAGCATCGTGCCTCTCATTGATGGCGAGCCCCGGCCAGCCTGAGCGACGTCGCACAACCCGCCCGGACGCCGGCAACCGTTGGTTCCACCCTGGTTCGGTTATGGTTAATGGCGGGTTTCTCCTTGCAACCGGCGGTGGCGAGATCTGCAGGGATCGGGGCTCTCGCGTTCTCCGGCCTGCCGCCTTGACGTTTATGTAAGTAGTGGCTTACAGTAAGCCATGACTTACGGAACGACACTGAATGTGCTGGCGGACCCGACGCGGCGGGAGGTGTTCGAACGGCTGCGCGGTGGACCGCGGCCGGTCCATGCGATCGCGGCCGGGATGCCGGTGTCGCGGCCGGCGGTCTCGCAGCATCTGAAGGTGCTGAAGGATGCCGGGCTGGTCGAGGAGCGCAGCGAAGGCGTGCGCCGCATCTACGCGTTGCGCCGTGAGGGGTTGGCCGAGCTGCGCGACTGGCTCGACAGCTTCTGGGACGACGCGCTGCTCGCCTTCAAGATCGAGGCGGAGCGCACGCATCGGCAGACGAAAGGGGGGATCGATGAGTGAGGGGGCCGTGATCGCGCCGGTGCGGAAGCTCGTCCATGTCCGGGCGCCGATCGATCATGCGTTCGACGTGTTCACGCGCGGCCTGACGCGCTGGTGGCCGCATACGCATGGGGTCGGCCGCAAGCCGATCGAGAAGGTGATGCTGGAGCCGAAGCTCGGCGGCCGCTGGCTCGAGATCGCCGAGGACGGCACGGCGACCACGGTCGCGACCATCACGCTATGGGAGCCGCCGCATCGCTTCGTCATGCTGTGGCAGATCGATGCGCAGTGGAAGCCGGACGCGGCGATGCGCTCGGAGATCGATGTGCAATTCGTTGCCGAGGGCCCGGACGTGACCCGCGTCGAGCTGCTGCACCACAAGTTCGAAACCATGGGCCGCGAGGCCGGCGCGTCGATGCGGCGGGATGTCGACGGCGGCTGGCCGGGGCTGCTGCAGCGCTTCGTGGCCGAGGCCGAGCGGCCGCCGGCGTCATCGTGAGCAGTTCATCATCAGCGTGGGGGAGATCGTGATGTCCGAGTTCGTCGTCCATTCCGTGCCGGGGAGCCCGTTCGGGCGCAGCGTGCTGATCGCACTGGAGGAGAAAGGCGCGCCGTATCGGCTCGCGGCGCTGGCGCCGGGCGACTCCAAGGGCGCGGCGCATCTGGCGCGTCATCCCTTCGGGCGCGTGCCGGTGCTCGCGCATGACGGCTTCGTGTTGTACGAGACCCAGGCGATCCTGCGCTATCTCGACCGCGTGCTGCCCGAGCCGGCCCTGACGCCCGCGGATATCAGGCAGGCCGCGCGCATGGACCAGGTGATGAACATCAGCGACTGGTACCTGTTCCAGGGCGTCTGCAACGTCATCATCTTCCAGCGCATCGTCGGCCCGCAATTCTTCGGCACGACCACCGACGAAGCCGCGATCGCGCGCGCGATGCCGCAGGCGAGAACCGTCATCGCGGAGTTGTCGCGGCTGCTCGGCGAGCAGCCGTTCATGGTCGGCGATCATCTGTCGCTGGCCGATCTGCAGGCCGCGCCGCAGGCGAGCTTCCTGTCGTTGACGCCGGAATGGGCGGAGCTGACCGCCGGCCATCCCAACCTTGTCGCCTGGATCGAACGGCTGGAGGCGCGGCCGAGCTTCAAGTCCACCACCATGGCGGAGCTGACGGCGCGAGCGCGAGCGGCGTAGGCGCGTGTGGCGTCAATCATGCTTCGGGTGAGATCCAAAGCCCAAGCGAGCGATCGCGCCGCGACGGCCGCCGGGATGGATGCGCGACTTTCAGCCGTCTGATTAATCCAGGTTATATCGCTGCGGGCCGGTTCCATTTTAGCTGCGACGTAGGTCGAAGGGCCTCGGCATCCGCCGCACCCGATCGACCGCCACAGCGTCCCGATGACCGAATGACGAAGCCGGGTCGGCGGGACGGATTGGACACAAGCGCGCACCCCTTGATGCTGCGATCAGAACCCGATCTCCCCGGCTGCTGCGTCTCCTGCACCCACGTCGATTCCGGATTCTGTGCCGCGCTTTTCAAGGCCTGCCGGGCGCAGTCGGCGCTGCCGCGGCTCCATCAGCAGTTCTTCACCGTCCGGGCCGGCCAGCAGATCAAATGCCAGAGCGAGGCGCGCGACGATGTGCTCGTGCTCTGCAGCGGCTGGGCATTCCGTTACATCCAGTTGTCGGATGGCGGCCGCCAGATCCTGCGCTTCCTGCTGCCGGGCGACATCTTCTCGCCGGCGGCGATCTTCGCCAAAGGCATGAGCTTCTCGGCCAAGGCATTGACCCAGGTCCAGGTCAGCCGGCTCGATGGCGAGGAGGTCCGCAAGCAGTGCCGCGCCGACGAGCTGGTCATGATGGAGGTGTTCCGCTCTCTCGGCGACAACGGCCGGGCCTCCTACGAGCTCATCACCGTGCTCGGCCAGCGTCCGGCCGAGCGTCGGATCGCGCATCTGCTGCTCAGCCTGATGCGGCGCGTCGCGGTGGACGGTGTGGTCCGGCACCACCGCTATCCGTTTCCCTTGAAGCAGCAGCACATCGCCGACGCCGTCGGCCTGACCTCGGTCCATGTCAGCCGCGTGCTCGCGCTGTTTCGCGATCGCAAGATCCTGACGATCTCGGAGGGCAGGCTGGAGGTTACCGATCTCGCCGAGCTCGAGCGGCTGGCGGCGTTGAACTGAGCCGGGCAGGGCGGTCAAGGAAGGTGCGCATAGCGTTGGTGCGGACGGTGGGACTCGAACCCACACGACGTTGCCATCGAGGGATTTTAAGTCCCTTGCGTCTACCTGTTCCGCCACGTCCGCCCTATTGATTTCCATAGCTTTTTCGTTCCAGGCCGGCAAATGTTTTCCAATCGAACCCTTGCGTTTTGCCGGCGCCAACGTGGCCGGCGCGCTCCCGGTCGCGCAGCCAGTGGCTCACCCGGGTCTGCAACTGCTTCTCGGACGGCCACACCGTCCCGTCGTCGCGGACAGCGATCAGCCCGTCCGCCCGCTGCACCTTCAGCTCGCCCATGAAGGCCTGCAACTCGGGCAGCACCGGTAGGTTCACGAATTTGTCGTTCTTGCGCGCCCTGTAGCGTGCGAGGAACAGGCAAATCTTGATTTCGAGCGGAGCGTTCTCGCGCGCGAATTGCCACTCCTCTGGCTCCCACTCGCGGTTAGCGTTGGGATCGGCCTTGTGGGCCTTCTCGACCAAGAATTTCCGGTCTTTGCGGAAGAAGCGCGAGCGCGTTCCGGCATATTCGAACGCGGTATCGTTGAAGTCGCCGCGGACCGACGTGTCGTTCGCGTGATCCATAGCGTGGCGATGTTGCGAGCTTTGCCATAGCCCTGTCTCCGCCTGATGGCAGCCGCTGCACGCTTGGCTGCCGACAAAGCTCAGCTCTGCTACGCTGGTCGGCCGAGACGAGGTATCCGGCGTCTTGAACCAGGACAGCCCGCTTGCAAGCAGAGGAAACAGCGCACCCGACCCGATTGCCAAGAGCGCGGCAGTCCGCAAGCGGAATGTTGGCGCGGAGCGTTGAGCAGGAGTCGGGCTTGTTCAGGCCGGGCCGTCGCGGTGGCCTTCTGACGCCCGCGCCTCTTCCGAGACCTCTTCGTCACATCCGATCACCCCTCGACTGCCCTGGAAGACTTACACGCGCAGGTCGTTGTCGTGAAGTGCAATTCGGGTTTCGCGGGCGAGGTCGATGAGAGAAGCGCAGAACGTCAGCAGCGCAGCCATGAACAGCAGCGCCACGCCATATTCGTGGGCAACATCGAACAGGGCGCTGATGAAGGCAACGATGATGATGAGGGCGGTGAGGATCGCAGAAAGGATGGAGCAGAACAGCGACCTGTTCAGGAGCGAAGCCCGGTGCCGCAGCCGGGGAATATCCGTCTTGAGGTAAGCCTTTGAAGCATCATCATCGGTGATGCCGTGAAGGAACTGGGCCCGGTCGACCACACGGTTGATGCGGGAAATAAGAACCGAGATGAAGGACGCGACGGCTCCCAGCAGGAAAGCCGGGGCCGCCACGTTGCCGATGATCCGTGCCAGCTGGTCGATTGAAGGCGTTACCGGCACTAACTGGATTACACTGTCCATCTCCTCGCGCAGTCCTTGCAAGTTCTTCAGGTGTCGCGAACGCGCCGGATGGGCGGGATCTTGAACGTGCCATCCTTAAGGGCAGTCTTGGGCTGATAGACCCTGACGCTGAGATTGAAGGGCAGGCTCGGCGGACACGGAAGCCAATTCGTCTCCTTGTCGGCGCCTGGTGATTGCGCCTGGATGTAGATATCGAGCGAGCCGTCTGGATTGTATTTGATCGGCATCGCCGAAGTGATGCCGTAGCGGTTGATCGCGTTCCGAACATAGAAATTCTCGCGATAGGGCGAGACCGACCAGACCCCAGCTTCGGATGGGAATATCTCGTCCTTCTCCAGATGGAGAACATACTTCGCCGCGCCGTCCAGCACGTTGCCGTCGCCATCGACAAAGGCGGTTGGATAGACCGCATCGTCCGATGTCAGCGCCCCCAATCCAAACCAGGCGATGAATGCCCGCGTGGTGTAGTCGGTACCGAAGCGACCGATATTCAGCGCGCCCTGCCAGCCGTTGACGGTCGGCGCAGTGTAGGGGCCTGTTTCCAGCTTGTACCAGACCTCGGCCGGCGCCCGGTTGATCCCCCGCAGAACGGCCGGATCGAGCTTGGACGGTTCAAAGTCCTTGCCGACCTCGATCCCGATGCGCTTGAGCTTGTCGATAGTCTTGGCGTCGTCAGGGTAAGGCGGGTTGTCCTTCAACGCAGCGGCGAGGCGCTTGAAGAACATCTCGCCGGTCATGAGCCGCACCTGATCGTACGGCGTCGCCGTTGTATCGACACTGGTGTCGATCGGCACATCGGAGGGTGGCGTGTAGGACTTGCCCCAGGCGCTGAGCGGCGTCAGTTGCAATTCATCCTGCAGCTTGTTGATTGCAACGAACTCCTTGGGGCTGTCGCATGCGATCTGGACCAGAACAGATGCGTAGCGGGTCGTCGAACGGAACGTTTGCTTGATGCCATTGGGCGCAACACCGTTCCATTTGGGGCCGGCGATCAGGAAGTTTCCGGCGCCAGTTCCGGTCGTCCGACTGCCCGCCGAGGCGAAATCGTCGGTCCACATGTTGAGCGCCTGCATGATGATGTATCGCCCCTGAGTGTCGGGCTGAGAATAGACGAACGGCTCCTTGTCCAGGTCGATGAATGAAAACGCCCAGAGGGAGTTGACGCTGATGCGGACGCAGTCTTTGAAATCCGGATCGACATAAGTCCGCATCCTGCCGAACTGGTTGACAGGCGCTTTATACTGTTCGGACTTCGACGTGGCCGTCATCACCGCTCGGGTTGCGTCCATCATGACAAGCGGAAAGCCGTAGACATAGCATTCCAACGCAAGAACATACGCCAGTTCTTCCTCGACATCGCCCTTCAGGTCGCCGAGTGCGCGCAGCAGCGGGCCGGCGGCCTCGCTTCTTGTGGATGACAAGGCTGTGCCCAGCCCGGCACCGAGTGCGGTCGTGAGCAGGCAGCGGCGATGAAGCGAAATGCCTTCCTGTCCAGCAGATGAATTCATGAGCGATCTCCTTTTCATTAGCGCGCCGCTCGACCCATATTTGACCTAAGCTCGAAACGTCCCGTCTTTCGGTCGCAAGCCGTGGAAGAGGGAGACCGCCGCAGATGACGCCCGGAACATATCGGGTTCTGAGAGTGGGGAGCTTTTTGCTCCCCACTGCTTTGCTGGGAATGACCAGGCTAGTCGTTTGCTTTGGTCGCGGCCTTCTGCATGGCTTTGAGATCTTCCTCAGCCAACTGTTCCGGCTTGATGTTGTAGGTCAGTTTGTCGATCTTGCCGGTGAATCGGAATGGCAGCGTATAGCTATCATCGACCGCGGTGCGGGTATCGAGCCCAACGTCCATGGATTCATCGATCGCCATCATGAATGGAATCGTGTGTTCCATTTTTTGTTGCGACAGCACTCGGCCGTCAACCGAAAGGACACCGCTGCCGCCTTTGCCGAGTCCGGGTCCATCGTATTTGAAGTCGAAGACGATCTTGTGCTTACCCGGACTGAGCGCCTGGCCCAGCCAGTCATCGGCTCCAACGCCGCCCTCCCAGCGGTAACGTTTGAGATTGAGAAGATTGTAGACGAAGACCGGTTTACCCTTGAGCAGGTAAAGGCCGTAGCCACCGAACCTCCCGCCCATCGTAGCGATCATCCCTTCGGCACCGCCACTGGGCACGGTGATCTCGGCTGTGATTGTGTAGTCCCTGTTCAGGAGGCTGGGAGCATTGGCAATCGGAATGTCAGCGTTCTCACCGACATAGGTGAACTCCGTTCGCCCTGCCGTCCCACTCGGCCGCGGCGTGAGAAGCCGCGGGAGCACCGAGTTATCCAGCGGAAACACCTGGTACCTGCTCGCCTCCGCCGCAAACACCGCCTGCAGTTCCTTGAGCTTCTCGGGATTCGTCGCCGCAAGGTCGTCCGCCTGCGAGAAGTCCTCGGCAAGATTGTAGAGCTCCCACTTGTACTGCTCGACCGGCGGCAGCGCCTTCGTGCCGACAAGCCACGGCGGCTCGGGTGGTGTGGTCGCGGCGTACCAGCCTTCGTGGTAAATGCCGCGGTTGGCGAACATCTCGAAGTACTGGGTCGTGCGCTTCGACGGTGCGTTGGCATTTGCCTTGTCGAACGTGTACGCCATGCTAACGCCTTCAATGGGCTTCTGCTTGATGCCGTCGACCATGTCGGGCGCCTTGATGCCGGCCGCCTCAAGGATTGTGGGCACGATGTCGATCACGTGATGAAACTGGGGGCGAATGCCTCCGACATCGTTGATGTGGCCGGGCCACGAGATAGCCATACCCTGCCGCGTCCCACCGAAATGCGACGCGATCTGCTTGGTCCACTTGAAGGGCGTGTCGAACGCCCACGCCCACGGCACGGCCATGTGCGGATAGGTCTGGTCCGAACCCCAGGATTCGTAATATCGAAGATACTCGACCTCCGGCAAATCGAGCACGCCATTGGCGACCGTCAGCCAGTTTGGCGTACCCATCATCGAGCCTTCCGAACTCGTGCCGTTGTCGCCGTTGATGTAGATGATCAACGTGTTGTCGAGCTTGCCCATGTCTTCGACGGCCTGGATCACCCGGCCGATCTCATCGTCGACATAGGCGGTATAGGCCGCGAACACGTCGGCCTCGCGAATGACGATCTTTTTCTTCACCTCCGAGAGCGAATCCCACTTCGGCAAGACGTCCGGCCACGGCGTGAGCTGCGTGTTTGCGGGAATCACGCCCAATCGCTTCTGGTTGGCGAAGATCTGGTCTCGCAACTTCTCCCAGCCCTGGTCGAACAGGTGCATCTTGCTGATCTTGTCGATCCATTCCTTGGTTGGCTGGTGCGGGTCATGGGTCGCGCCAGGTACGTAGTAGACGAAGAACGGTTTCTCGGGCGCCGCGGCGTCAAGTTCCTTCATGTAACGGATCGCGTCGTCCGCCATGTCGGTGATCAGGTTGTAGCCCTTCTTCCCGACCCACGGGTAAACGGGGGTGTGGTCGCGGAACAGGTACGGCGTCCACTGGTCGGTCTCGCCACCCATGAAGCCGTAGAAGTACTGGAAGCCCATCCCGCTCGGCCATTGGTCGAACGGACCGGCCGCGCTGTATTGGAAGGACGGCGTGTTGTGGTTCTTGCCGAACCACGATGTGGCATATCCGTTGTCGCTCAGAATCCGGCCGATAGTCGCGTTCTCCGGACCGATGACCGAGTCATAGCCCGGATATCCAGTCGCCAGTTCGCTGATCTGGCCGAAGCCGACCGAGTGATGGTTGCGACCGGTGATCAGAGCCGCTCGCGTCGGCGAGCAGAGCGCCGTCGAGTGGAATTGGGTGTAGCGCAGGCCATTCTTGGCGATGCGATCGAGCGTTGGCGTTGGGATCACCCCGCCGAATGTGCTCGGCACGCCATAACCGGAATCGTCGGTCATGATCAGCAGAACGTTCGGCGCACCTTTACGCGGCACGACCGTCGGAGGCCACCACGGCTTCGAGGTCTTCGCATCCTCCGTGATCGTGCCGCCGAATTTCGGCGGTGGCGGTGGAAGCTGGTCGCCCGGAATGGTGATGGTCGCGGCCGGGGAGCCGAGCGGCGGCGTAGTCGGTTGCGCTTGCTGTGCAAACGCGGGGGCGGATATCGCCGACGTCAAAAACAATATGGAAGCAATCGCACGAAAATTCATCGCAGGCCCTCCCCAAGAGGTGCGCGCAACCGCGCAGATGCTTGTGATCCTCTAGGACGGCGCAAGGAGCGACGTTGACGCAGATCAACCCACGCGCGAAGGCGCCTACGGGCAGATGCGATCGCCTGGCTGTGCTAACCAGCGGGGCACGCTCATCTATTGTATGGACCTGCCGATGTCTCACGCCGGTCAGGCATCTGCAAAGAGCCATCAAATATCGAAGAAATATTGAAGAGCAGGACACGCGCACACGCTCGGCATCGTGCTGCACCGAACAAGTCGAATGACGGACCTTGGGCGAAATCAATGGGGAACATTTTCTGAGTCTCAAACCGTCAAGGGCAAGCTTTCCTGGTCTTCCTGGATCGACAGCGATACGCTATGCTCGCTTACAAGCTCAATCATCCCGTCGTCGGCGCCGCGCTCGCGATCACCTTGGTTGCAGCAGTTTCGTTGGTTTCTTGGCAGAAGCTTTCTGCGAAGCATCGGCTTGCGATCAAGAGCGATCGTCTCGAGTAGGGCAATCGTCTTGATCTGGGAGATGGCTGTGCGGAGGCCGCGTGGCCCTATGGATGTAGCTGGCAGCTGCCTCCTGAAAGACGAGAAACCAAAAGGCACTTTCCCAAACGGCGACAAGGTTTGTCTCTCATGATCACGCGCGAGGCTGTCCTGTCTCTCAGAGCGCCGCGTGAATTTCCCTAGGAACAAACAAGCAATTCTTTGCTAAGCGGCGGACCAGCGCGACACTGTGCTTCACTTGCAACATCCGGTTGCAAATTGTTCCCTGTCATCGTGACGGCTATCGCCCGGCGCAGTACGGCCTGTCATACTGTCAGCATCATGCTCGTCACTCACTATGAGCGAGGGTCGTGGTTCGGCAGGAGATTGCCATGAGAATGACGAGGGCGCTTGGCGCTATTGCATTTGCGACCATTGCATCAGTACCGACGATTGTCTCGGCAGATGAGAGCGGCATCAGCTTTTGGATTCCGGGCACATTCGGTAGCCTTGCCGCCACGCCTCAGCAGCCCGGTTGGTCGGCTGCGTCAATTTACTATCATACCTCAGTGTCTGCCGGCAGGGACGTGGCGCGCGCTCGTGAGATCCAGATCGGCCGTATTCCTGCGAATCTGACAGCTACCTTGAACGCAAACGTCAATGCGAACGTCGATCTTGGCCTGCTGAACGCGACCTACGTCTTCGCGACACCGGTTCTCGGTGGTCAGGCGTCTGCAAGCCTGATCGGAATCTACGGCGCAAATACAACCTCGCTCAATGGATTGGTGACGGGCTCGCTTTCAACACCGGGCGGCTCAATTCCGTTCTCGCGCTTTGATTCCGTCAGCGATTCCATCACTGGCTTCGGCGATTTGATCCCCCAATTCGCACTGCGCTGGAACGCGGGCGTCAACAACTACATGACCTATGTGATGGGTGACATCCCTGTCGGCGCTTACCAGTCCACGCGCCTCGCCAATATCGGGATCGGGCATGGGACGATCGATGCGGGCGGCGGCTACACCTATTTCAATCCACAGAGCGGACATGAGCTCTCCGGCGTGCTAGGCTTCACCTACAATTTCACAAATCCTGACACGCAGTATCAAAGCGGCGTCGACATGCACTTCGACTGGGGCGCTTCGCAATTCCTGAGCAAGCAGGTCCAGATCGGGCTGGTGGGCTACGTCTACAAGCAACTTGGCTGCGATAGCGGCTCCGGCGATCGCGTCGGCTGCTTCCGCTCGCAGGTCGCGGGTGTCGGCCCGCAGGTCGGGTTTATCTTCCCGGTTGGTGACATGCAAGGCTACCTCAACTTCAAGGCCTACAAGGAATTTGCCGCGGAAAACCGGCCTGACGGCTGGAACGCCTGGGTGACGTTTGTCATCTCGCCGGCAGCACCAACACCGACCGCGCCACCGAGGCGGATGATAACGAAATAAGGCTTTGATGAGCCGTGGCGGCCCAGCTCCCGCCTCCGGCAATCGCCAGCTGACCTGCCCGGCTCTCCCCGGCGAACGCGCTGCGCCACCGCTAGCTACACCACCACCGGGGACACGACCTCGGATCCGGCACGGTTGGTTGTGGATGCACGAGGAGCGGGGACTGATGTGAAGATTGCGCCTGCTGGAGTCGAGCTGTTCGCATGAGAAATTGCCACAGAGCATTCAACTCTTGCGGGTGTGGCGCTATTTTTGCAGCTTTGTGACTAGCAACGACTAATCGTCATCTTTGCGGCATATGGTACCTCCAGCCCACGCAAGGGCGATCATTCGATCAGGGAGGCTATTTTGCATCGCTCTTCCATTCTGGTCCTCGTCGGTGTCACTGCAAGCGCGGCGGCGTTTGCTCATGATCACCCCAGTCGGCTTCGCGGGACCTATGCGATGACGGGCGCATCGGACTGTATCCAGAACTCGGCGTCGATCGGATTCGACTCGAACTTCTTGCCGAAGGGTCCGGTCGTGTTCTTCGCCACCACCGTCGACGGCGTCATGGTGTTTCGCGCCGACGGCACCGGCACGGTGAACAACCGGTCCTTCACGGTCGACGCCGGCGAAGGGACGACCAGCGATATCTCGTACCAGATCACCTACTCGATTGACCCCGGTGGCAAGCTGTCGGTCAAGGCGGTGCCAGGTACGTACAGCTCCACGACCCTGACCGGACCGAACGCCGGGTTGACGCAAGTCGTCGATGTTCCCGACACCAGCGGATTCATCGGCGAAGGAGCACGGGCCATCGTCCTCGCTCCGCCCGCGCCGACCGTCCTGACGGTCAGTCGTTCCAATGGCACCCAGTTTGCCCGGATCTGCAATGGATCTCTCATCATGACCCGCCTCAGCGACGACGACCGCTGATGTAAGGGCGAGCCATTGTTCTGATCGGGGAGGAAACCATATGCACCGCTTTCTTATTTTGGCCGCCGCTGCGACGGCAAGCACGGCCGCGTCTGCGAATGATCATGCAAGTCTACGCGGAACCTATGCGTTAGCTGGCAAATCGTTGTGCATCCGGAATCCGGCCGCTGTCGGATTCAATTCGAACTTCACGCCAAAGGGCGGCCCGCTGAAGCTCTTTTCCTTCACCGTCGAAGGCGTCATGGTGCTTCGCGCCGATGGCACCGGGATGATGGATGTCCAGGACTTCTCGGTGGACACCGGCGGAGGCGAGACCGGCGTTACCTCATACAAGTTCACCTACACGATCGCCTCCGATGAGAGAGTGTTGCTCAAGGCGGTGCCGGGCACGTACAGCCACACGATCCTGACCGGCCCGATCGCCGGGCTGACGCAAGTCGCCGACGTTGCAGATGCGACTGGGGTGATCAGCGAGGGCGCGCGGACCATCACATTCGCCCAGCCCGCGCCGATCGTCCAATTGGTCAGCCGTTCCGATGGCAACCGGTACGCTCAGATCTGCAATGGATCGCGCATCTATATTCGCATCGGTGATGCCGATCGCTGATCTCGCCAACGGCGGCGCTCTGTGGCCGGCGCCGCCGTCCCGCCCCGAAGCTTGTTTCTCTCGCTCGGGCGGCCTCCTCGTCGCTCCCTTGGGCGCGGGGAGATCGGGGCCGACCTGTCCCGCCGCCCGCAGCAAGGGATAAGAGGGGATGGTGTCGAAACCGATTGACCGCCCGCACCATGAAAGGGATCGGATCAAGGTGAAAAACCGTAAGCGTCCGGCAATGGCGTGCCTGACGAAGCTCCTGCTCAAGCCAGCGCGAGCGCCTTGGTAAAGCCTCAATCCGGCCGTCACCAGCTGCTTTGAGATGCCTTCGCGTTGAGGCGCTTTGCCAAGTCTGGGATCACGTGGTGCAAGACATGGACGAAGCGGCCGTTGTAAGGCACGGACCCATCACGAGAATCCGATTCGGATCCGCATCCCTTGCGGGCCGGTCGTTGGGCGAGGTGAGCGTGACGAATCCGAGGACCATCGCAGAGACGAATGCTGCCGCCGTTCGGGCCGATGTCCGCGGCCGATCAGCCCATGATCGAGCCCAGGATCGAGCCAATGGCTCGACGCCGCTGCACGGTCGAGGCTGCGTGACCAGCGATCGGCTTCGCGTCGCGCTGGCCGCGGGACTGCTGGGGTTGGGATCGTTGCTGTCGGGCTGCGCCGGCATGAGCGACAGCGTGTCGACCGCCTTCGCGGATCCGGCCAAGTATGAGCTCTATGACTGCAAGCAGCTCGAGGCCGAGCGCAAGGCGCTGGCCGGGCGCGCAGCCGAGCTGCAGGGCCTGATGGCCAAGGCAGAGACCGGAGCCGGCGGCGCGGTGGTGGCCGAGGTCGCCTATCGCAACGACTATATCGCGATCCGTGGCCAGACCCAGTTCGCCGAAGAGGCCTGGCGCCGCAACAAGTGCCAGGAGACCCCGGCACCGCAGCCGGCTGCTGCGAAATCCGGCAAGCCGGTCAAGCCGGCGCGTCCCGCGCGGCCGATGGCCTCCGGTGCGGGCACGCCGTCGACCCTGCCGCGGGACGGCTCGGTCTACTGAGACCGGGCCGCTTCGCCTACGGCCGCCAGTCGTAGATCCAGCTCTGCCGCGCCGACAGGCGCTGCGGGCCGAGCGCCTTGATGCTGAGGTCGCGGGCCAGCGCCAGCGGTCCGGTCATGTGATAGAGGCGGCCCTGATTGCGTGCGGTGCGCTGCACCTGGCCGACGCGCGGGCGGCGCAGCTTGGCGTAGCGTTTCAGCGCAGCCGGGATCGCGCCCGGACCGTCCGGGCGCGCCTCGCTCAGGCACTTGGCGAGCACCACCGCGTCCTCGATCGCCATTCCCGCGCCCTGCGCTGCAAAGGGCAGCATGGCGTGCGCGGCGTCGCCCAGCAGCGCGACGCTGCCCTCGGTCCATTCGATGCCTTCGGGGACGCCGAACAGCGCCCATTTGCGCCAGCCGTCGACCGCATTGAGCAGCAGCCGCGCCGTCGCGGGCCAGCGCGGCGGCGCGAACGCCGCCTTCAGCTCGCTCGGATCACCCTCCGTGCTCCAGCCCGGCCGGTTCCAGGTCCCCGGCACCACCGCGACCACGTTGACCTGGCGGCCGGCCGAAATCGGATAGGCGACGAGATGGGCCTCGGGGCCCATCCAGAGCTGCACCCGCGCTGCCGTCAATTCGCGTGGCAATTGCCGGGCGTCGAGCGTGCCACGCCAGGCGATCAGGCCGGAGAACTCGGCGCGGACCTGCGGAAACAGGTGGTGCCGGACCGCCGACCACACGCCGTCGGCGCCGATCAGCGCCAGCGCCACGTCCTGGCGGCGCTCATTGCCGCGGCGATGCACCACGGTCAGACCCTTGGCGTGGGCGGCGACGTCCTCGAACTGGCAGCCGAGCCGCAGTTCGACGTCCGGATGCGCCATCACCTCCGCGGCCAGCGCCGCCTGCAGATCGGCGCGGTGGATCACCCAATAAGGCGCGCCAGCCGCCTGGCTCGCGGCCTCGCCGAGCGGCAGGCGGGCGATCTCGCCGCCGGCCCGCGCGCTCATGATGCTGACGGCGTCGGGCACCACGGCACGCGCGGTCAGCCGCGGCCCCAGGCCGAGATCGAGCAGGATACGGCTGGCGTTGGGCGAGAGCTGCAGGCCGGCGCCGACCTCCTCGAGCCGTTCGGCCTTCTCCAGCACGACGACGCGGAAGCCCTTGGTGGCGAGCGCGAGCGCAGCCGTCAGGCCGCCAATTCCGGCCCCCGCCACATAGACGGTACGCGATGCCACGACACGCCGATCAGGCGACGTCCTTCAGCACGCATTCCGGCGGCCGCGCCTCGCCGGCGGCGAGGTCCGGCGCATAGCGGTACAGCGTCGAGCAGTACGGGCAGATGATCTCTTTGTCGTTGCCGAGATCGAGGAACACGTGCGGATGATCGAACGGCGGATTGGCGCCCACGCACATGAACTCATGCGAGCCGATCTCGATGACGGGGACTCCGGCATCGTTGTTGAAATGCGGGACGATGTTATCGGCCATCGGTATCACCTCGCGTGGCAACGGGAGCGTATGCGGTCAGCACGACGGAGCAGGACGGGACTGAGGTCGCACGGCCGCGCGCGTCGAAAACGGCGCGACCATACTGAGCCTTAAGGCCAATTCCTAGTGCTGGGAACCCGCGTTTGGTGCAACGCACGCCGTTATGTTGTGGCCTGTGGATTCGACACAAACTCAGGGCCGCCGAGAAGCCCTTCTTTCGTCGGGGCCGTTGTGTCAGGCACAAAAATTATTATGTCTCTCCGCATCGTTCCCGCGAAAACGTGAAGGCGGCGTGATCTCGAAGCGAATCAAGCTGGGACTCGGTCTGGCGCTGGCCGGGCTCGCCGTGAGCGCCGCGGTCGGCGCTGCGATATGGCCGCACGCCTATGGGGCCGGAGCCATCGTCGTGGCGCAGGACGATCCGGCGAGGCTGTCGGAGCTTCAGATCGCGTCCGTTCTGCAGAACGATCCGGCGCGGATCATCAGCAATATCGAGGACGCGCTCGCCGCCGGCGATCCAGATCTCGCGGAGAGCTTCGTCGCGCTCGCGCGGGATCAGCAGGTGGTGCTCGACGAGGGGCTGGTGCAGCGCGTGAGCGATGCGGTGGCCGCCGAGAAGGCGCCGGCCAGCGTTGCCAAGCGGTTCGCGACCGGGCTCGTCACCGGCCAGGCCGACGACGTCGCGAGCCTGTCCGGCACGGTAGCCGGCGATCTCTTCGTGTTCGGCGACATCCGCGACGCGGTCCGCGAAGGCAAGCATCTGGTGATGGGCGAGGAGACCGACCGCCTGGTGCTGGGCCTGGCCACGGCCGGTCTTGCCGTCACCGCCGCAACCTATGCCTCGGCCGGCACCGCCGCGCCAGTGCGGGCCGGGCTGACGCTGGTGAAGGATGCGCGAAAGGTTGGCCGGCTCGGCGAGGGGCTCGCCGCCTGGGCGGGACGCTCCGCGCGCGAGGTGGTCGATGCGCCGCTGTTGCAGCAGGCGGTGGCCTCGGGCTCGGTGCTTCGTCCGGGCCAGACCGCGACCGCGATCCGGGCGGCGTTCCGCGCCGAGAAGGCCGGCGCGCTGGTGCGGCTCGCCAAGGATGTCGGCCGCATCACCGAAAAGGCCGGCACGCGCGGCGCACTGGATTCGCTCAAGCTCGCCGAAGGACCGAAGGACATCGCCCGCGCGGCCCGCCTGGCGGAGGCCAAGGGCGGGCAGACGCGGGCGATCCTGAAGCTGCTCGGCCGCGGCGCGCTGCTGCTGACCGCGGGGGCATTCAATCTCGCGCTCTGGCTGTTCGGCGCGCTGATGACGCTGCTCAGCTTCGTCGCATCGCTGAAGGCGATGACCGAGCGGGCCACCCAGGCCTGGCTCGACCGGCGCCGGCGGCGCCGCCTGCGCCGGATGCAGGCCGCGGCCGTCGCTCCCGAACTGGCCGCAACCGCGTCCTGCGGCTAGAGCATGATCCGGAAAAGTGGAAGCCGGTTTTCCGAAAAGATCATGCTCAAACAAAGGGATAAGATCATGATGCGATTCCGTGGAATCGCATCATGATCTAGACTTCGTCCGACCAGCTTCACTCCAGCGTTCCGGGATTCGCGACCGATGCCGAGCTTTCACAACGGCGCCGTTGAAATTGCCTTCATCGACGAGGGGGAGGGCGATCCGATCGTGCTCGTCCATGGCTTTGCCTCGAGCAAGAACGTCAACTGGGTCTATCCGGCCTGGATCTCCGAATTGCGCAAGGATGGCCGCCGGGTGATCGCGCTCGACAACCGCGGCCATGGCGATTCGGCCAAGCTGTACGACCCCACGCTGTATTCGATCGCGGAGATGGCGAGCGACGTCACGGCGCTGATGGATCATCTCGGCCTCGCCAGCGCCGACGTGATGGGCTACTCGCTCGGCGGCCGCATCGCCGCGCATATCGCGCTGACCGCGCCAGAGCGGCTGCGTTCGGCGATCTTCGGCGGCATCGGCATGGCGATGATCGAAGGCGGCGGTCCCGGCGAGAACGTCGCCGCCGCGCTCGAGGCGCCCTCGATCGATAACGTGACCGATCCCGTGGGCCGCACCTTCCGCGCCTTCGCCGACCAGACCCGCTCGGACCGCCTGGCGCTGGCCGCCTGCATGCGCGGCTCGCGCGGCCTGATCTCGCGCGACGACGCCCGCCGTATCGCCGTGCCGGTGCTGGTCGCGGTCGGCACGGCCGACGAAGTGTCGGGCTCCGGTCCGGCGCTCGGCGCGCTCATCCCCGGTGCCGAAGTGCTCGATATCCCCAATCGCGATCACATGCGCGCGGTCGGCGACAAGGTCTACAAGGCCGGGGTGATCGACTTTCTGTCACGGCGCTGAAGCCGTAGCCCGGGCGAGCGCAGCGCCCCCCCGGGGTCTCCGGCACAGCGCGCGAGATCCCGCATGTCGCTATCCCGACGCCTTGCGGCGCCGGCTGTCGCTGATGCGGGCTACGGAGGCGTCATGCGGCGGAGCCGTCCACACGCTCGCCGCTGAACCACCTCGTCGCCGCGATCAGCGCGGTGAAGGTGGCGATCCACACCATCCGGGCGCCGTAGCGGTCATGCGGGCCGGAGATGACGCCGCAGATCACGGCATTGCCGAGCAGTGCCAGGGTCACGGTGATGGCGAGCAGGGCCACGTCGTCGCGTCGCCGGCGCCAGATCGCGTGCGCCGCGATCGCCGCCGCCGCCAGCATCGAGGCCAGCGCGACCGGCACGTGCAGCCAGTTGATGACGGCGAAACTGATCTCCCAGTGCTGCTGGTGTGCGGCGCGCATCTTCTTGACCTGCGAGGGGATGTAGCGCTCGATGATGCCATAGGTGTGCGGTAGCCAGCCGTTGGTGCCCTCGCCGGTCGCCACATGCACCAGCTGCTCGGCGGTGGCGACCGCGGCGGCCCTGGCCTGCCACAGCGGGTAGGCCGCGAGCGACCGCTTCACGATGAAGCCCATCTCGTCGTTCATGCCCTCGAAGCGGCCGAGCTTGTTGAACATGCTGTTGCCCCACAGGAAGTCGTCGGCGGTGGGCGGCAGCTCGTTGCGATAGGGGCAGAGCTTCAGCTTCTCGCGGGCGCAATGGTCCTTCAGATATTGCGCCACGATGCCGTCCTGGAGCATGCGGCCGAAGGCGACGCCGGTACCGCCCGGCGTCCACGCGAGCTGGCCGGACAGGGCAAAGTTGGCCGCGAGCAGCATCGCCGCACCCGCGACGATCGTCATGCTGGCCTGGATCAGGCCGGAGAGCGCGATCTGCCGGCGCAGCCAGGGATAGGCGATCCAGCCGGCGCAGCACAGGCCGAACAGCACGCCGAGCGTGGCGCTGTGGGTGGCGGAGGCGAAGGCGACGAAGCCGAACAGCGCGCACTTTTCCAGGACGGTGGTCCGGCGCGCCTGGGTGACCATGATGTAGAGCGCGAGCACCGACAGGCCGGCGAAGATGTCGGTCAGCAGCATGCTGGCGAGCCAGGGCAGGGCGGTGGTCAGGATCAGCAGCAGGCCGATCCAGAGCAGACGCAGCGGTTGGGCCAGTCCCAGCAGGCGCAAGGTGAGCTGCAGGATCCACAGCGTCGCCAGCGCCTGCAGGCCGAGATTGAGCCAGAAGCTCGAGCCCTCGCCCCAATGCAGATAGAGCCCGAACACGGTCGAGCGGCTCGGCACCAGATAGCCTTCGTACCAGCGCGCGAGATAGCCCCCGGTGTCCCACTGCAGCAGCGGGTAGCCGTTCCACAGCGCCGGCGCGACCAGGAAGAGCGGGATGACGATGACGGGGAGCCAGGCCAATCCGGCCTCGGTCGCGCGTTCGTCCAGGATCTGAGTGTTACTGATACCCGTGTCCCCCCGATCAGGAGCACCGTGGCCGAAGTATGGTCAGGGCGATATTCACTAGTAGACGCAGAGCGATGGATGGTAAAGCCGATCCTGTGATCGAACGGGGGCCGCCGGCCTTCGATCCCCCGGGTGGTTCCTTTTTGCCGCAGCCACCGGTATCCGCCCCATCCGCCCGCAGGGTGCTCCAGGGGCGGGAACCGATTGCTTCCCCGGTGATCGTCTTGATTTCGGGTTCCTGCTGCCCACCTTGAGCCGACGCGGTGCCGAATGGCATGGCGGCGCAACCGGGACGTCACCGGCGGGGCGTAACGGAAATGTCTCAATCCCGTGTTCTCTGGGAGGCAGGCTGGCTGGAATGGATCCCCGGCCTCGCGCAGCCCGCTGAGGACATCGTTCCATGCGCCGTGCTATAAGGCCCGCCCACTGAAACTGCGAGAAGCAGCCATGGCTATGCATCAGACCAATCCGCAGCAGGGCAGCAAGCTGGCGACGCTTGATCCGATATGGGATCGGATCCGCCACGAGGCAGAAGAGATCGTGCGTCGCGAGCCCGAGCTTGCGACCTTCATCTATTCAACCGTTCTGCACCACGGCCGTCTCGAGGATTCGGTCGTGCACCGGGTTGCCGATCGTCTCGATCATTCCGCGCTGTCGGGCGACCTGATCCGCCAGACCTTCGACGACGCGCTGCGCGACGAGCCGGACCTCGGCCATGCGTTTCGCGCCGATCTCGTCGCCGTCTACGATCGCGATCCCGCCACCACGCGCTTCATCGATCCGTTGCTCTACTTCAAGGGCTTTCACGCGCTGCAGACGCACCGGCTGGCGCATTGGCTGTACCGCAAGAGCCGCAAGGATTTCGCGTTCTATCTGCAGAGCCGGTCTTCGGCGGTGTTCCAGACCGACATCAATCCGGCGGCGCGCATCGGCCGCGGCATCTTCCTCGATCACGCCACCGGCTTCGTCTGCGGCGAAACGGCCATCATCGAGGACAACGTCTCGATTCTGCACGGCGTGACGCTCGGCGGCACCGGCAAGGAGAACGAGGATCGGCATCCCAAGATTCGTCACGGCGTGCTGATCGGCGCCGGCGCCAAGGTGCTCGGCAACATCGAAGTCGGTCATTGCGCGCGCATTGCCGCCGGTTCAGTCGTCGTGAAGCCGGTGCCGAACAACGTCACCGTCGCAGGCGTGCCGGCGAAGATCGTCGGCGAGGCCGGTTGTGCGGAGCCGTCGCGCACCATGGATCAGATGATCAACGCGATCGGGATCTGAGCCGCGAGCGCGTCGGCGACAGCGAAGTCAAGACCTTCTCATCCAGGGAAATTCGTGCGAACACATTGGCGTCTGTGGATTTGACGATCCGCCGTTTGTCTTGGCGGAGTGAATGTGAGATCCACGGCGTCCCTTTCAGGTCGTTCGACATCGCCGGCTCGTCTTGCCTCGATCGATGGGCTGGAATGTCGAACTCATAAGGACACGGACGTTCGCGCTGCAACGTCCGCATCATCTGCAAACCTCGCTGTCGATTGGAGATCACCGTGGACGTTCAGGAAGTCAGGAAGCTCGACGCGTATCTGAAGCGCGTGTTCGGCAATCCCAAGATCCGTGTGGTGCCGCGGCCGAAGAAGGAAGACTCCGCCGAGGTCTATATCGGCGAAGAGTTCATCGGCGTGCTGTTCGTCGACGACGAGGACGACGACCGCTCGTTCCAGTTCCAGATGGCGATCCTGGAAGACGATCTGGTCGAGTAGTTGCCGGATGCAGCGGCCCGCATGAGCGCGAAGCGCATGCGGGGACGCTTGCGAAGATGGCGGCGTTGCCAGAACGAATCGTGGTGCAGGCGCGCCCAGGGGCGCGCTCGCGCGGGTTGAGAGAGCAGCTCCCGCAGACCGGCTCCAGTGTGCTTACGCACACGCTGTCAGCACGCAATCCGTCCGCGGATGAGCCCGGCTTCCATCCACGCCGTTATTCCGGGGCGCGCGAAGCGCGAGCCCGGAATCCATAGCCCCAGGACGGCGTGAGACGCGCGATGGCCGTGGCGCATGTGGTCGCCCCAACATCCGCTCGTGAGTATGGATTCCGGGCTCACGCTTCGCGTGCCCCGGAATGACGATCGGAGAGAGTTTGGCAGCTCTCACATTTGACGTCCGTGCGCGGGCTGCGCTCATCCGGCCCACGATTTCAACGATTGCCTACGACCTACTTCACCGCGTGCATCTGCGCAGTCAGCCGCTCCATCGCGCTCGCCACGTCCTGCCATTGCGACAGCCAGCTGCGAGGGTAGCGAAACACGAGATCCGCGCCCTCGACGCGGCGCTCGCTGAGGCACATGCCCGGCGTGGCGGCATCACGCGTGCAGCGGGCGACCAGCAAAGGCTGCTCGGCCGTGAACAGATCCTCCATGTCGTACGCTGTGCCCGCGCGGAAGCTTCGCATGCTCAATCCGTCCTGCACCGGCACGGCCGTCGGATTGAGATAGCGCGGATAGATCGTCTTCAGTCGCATCTCGGGCGACATCGCGTCGTGATGCGCCGATATCGAGACGAAGATGCGATCGATCGGGTGCGGCGCCTGATCGATCTGGTCGGCGCTGACGTGATGCGGCGCCTCGGGCGGCGTGAGCGAGGGATATTCGAAGCCGAGATCGACGCGCTCCTGCGGCCCCGTATGGCGCTGGATCTTCACCCGGATGGCGGCCGCCGGCACGTTGAACACGGTGCCGCCGATGCTGACCGGCAGGCGCTCGGGCCCCTTGAAGGTGCTGGCGCGCCAGGTCGGCCAGAGCAGGTAGGCGACCAGCGCGATTGCCGCTGCCGCCAGCACGCAGCCCAGGATGATCGGCACGGCATGGCCATGTCCGTTCGAAGGGCGGGCACTGCGGACCGAAAACATCGTCATGGCGGGCAGGGGATCTCAAGGACCGAATCAGCGCCGACTATGCCATGGCGATGCGGCATTCTGCAGAAACTTACCTGCAGGGAGCCGCGCACCGGCCGTGGCCGCCATTAACCCTTCCTTAAGGATAATGTGGCGGGCGCGGTCGCTTTTTGCCAAACCAGCATCGGTCAGTTCTGCAAGTGTGTGAGTGCGTACGATGTCGGCAGAGGCGTTCAATTCCCTGTTCTCGCTCCTCATCGGTTTCGCCTTGGCCGGCGCCTTGGCGAGCGGCTACCAGGCCTATGCCGAACGTCCGCCGGGATTCGAGCTGCTGCAGGAGGGCGTCACGCCCCGGCGGTTCGCCGCGGTGCCATTCCTGGTGTTCGCCGCGCCCTTCATCATCATGCGCAACACGCTGCGCGGCGCCCGCATCGAGCGCCGTCGCTTCGAGTTCGTGATGCTGGCGACCGTGATCGCCGGCTTCTGGAGCATGATGTGCGGCACCTTCGTGGTCATGACGCTGCGCGCCGCGGGCGTGCTGGCCTAGTTCCCGCGCCGGGCGCCGCAGCGGCGCTTGCTTGAAATCGCTCTGGGGGCTGTGCCAAAGTCGCCTGCGAACGGGAGACCTCGATGGCCATCTACGAACTCGACGGGCAGGCGCCCGAGCTGCCGGCGGACGGCAACTACTACATCGCCGACAATGCCACCGTGATCGGCCGGGTGAAGCTCGCCAAGGAGGTCACGGTCTGGTTCGGCGCGGTGATCCGCGGCGACAATGACTGGATCGAGATCGGCGAGAGCTCCAACATCCAGGACAACGCCACCTGTCACGTCGATCCTGGCTTCCCGCTGCGCGTCGGCCGCAACGTCACCGTCGGCCATAACGTGATCCTGCACGGCTGCACGGTCGAGGATGATGCCCTGATCGGCATGGGCTCGATCATCATGAATGGCGCGCATATCCGCCGCGGCAGCGTCGTCGGCGCCGGCGCCATCATCACCGAGGACAAGGATTTTCCGGAATACTCGCTGATCATCGGCGCGCCCGCGCGTGTCGTGCGCACGCTGGAGCCGGCGCAGGTCGAGCGCATGGGCATCGCGGCCAAGGCCTATGTCGCCAAGGGACCGCGCTACACCAAGGGTCTGAAGAAGATCGGCTGACATCACGGCCGATGGAGTCGGAGATTCTTCACGTCCCTTCGGACTCGCCTGCCTCCACTGCGCTGGCGACACGTTCGTGGCCGCTCGCCCACAGCGCATGCTGTTCGCTGCCGTCCTGATAGGGATTGGCCTCGGCCGGAATGTTCGCGCGCGCGGCGCGCTCGCCCTGTTCGAACGGATCGGGGTCGGTGCTCATGCTGGCGTCCTGCTCCTCTGCTTCGGCTTGTGCTTCGACTGGTTTCTGGACTTGTCGTCGGGCTCGTTCTTGCGTTTGCGCGCAGGCTTGCCTGCGCCATCGCCATCCTCCGCAGCGCTCTTGCGCAGCGCGTCCTTCAGATCCGCCGGTACGCCGTGCTTTTCCAACAGGTCCATGAACGCCTCGTCGGCGAGGTCCTGCAGACTCAGCATCTGATCGCGGCCGAGCTGCTTGAGCTTGTCGAACGTGTCCTCGTCGAAGGCGATCAGCTTGCGCACGGCTCCTTGCTCTCCTCGCCCCATCAATCCTCTCCGATCAACATTCGTTCCGGAACGCGGTCCGTCCGGCTGGGTTGAAGTGTAAAGGGAGACGGTCCCATGGCCAGGTTTTCATTGGGCACCTTGATCGTGATTGCAGGCCTCGGCACGGCCACTGCGGTGTTCGCGCAAGGCGGTGGCGGCGGTGCGGGAGGCGCTGGCGGTGGAGCGAGCGCAGGTGGCGCGGCGAGCGCGGGAGCCGCCGGCATCGGCACGACCGGTACCGCTGCAGGATCAGGGAACGTCGCCGGTCTCGGCAACGCGCAGAACGGAGCCGGAAGCGGCAGCAATCCCTCGCGGCTGTCGCAACCGGGGGCGGCAGCTGCAAACGGGACTAACAGCCTCGGCACAGCGCAGTCGTCCGGCTCGGGCGCAAGCCGGGTGGGGTCGAGCAATTCCGGCGTCACGACCGGCGTGGGTCGTGGAGCGGCGGGAGGCACCGCGGCGACGGGACCGAACCGCGCCAGTGATACCGATGAGCAGGTTCAGCAGGAGAACAAGACGGCCGACCGGAAGGTGAAGAGCATCTGCCGCGGTTGCTGAATATTGCCCGCGGCTCCGGACGTCACCTAACGACATCGAAATCGCGCAGATGTGAGCGGGGTTGCCCGCGCGCCGTTCCAAATCCGGCTTAGAGACATTCGATGGACAGTACCGAGTGCAATGACATTGTCATGCCGGTTGAATTTGGAGACGGATCGATGCGCAAGAGATTGATGGGATTGCTGGCGGGCGCCGTAATCGCGGCCGCAATGATTCCGGGCATGGCGTCGGCGCACGGGCCGGGCGGTTTCCATCATGGCTTCGGCCATCGTGGCTTTGGCCCGGGTTTTGGACTCGGGTTTGGCTTGGGTTTTGGTTATCCCGGCTACTACGGATACGGAGGCTATCCCTATTACTACCCGTACACCTACGAGGACCTCGGCGGCTGTTACGTCGCCCGCAAGCGTGTGCGGACAGCGCGCGGCTGGCGCTTCCGCAACGTCGAGGTGTGTGAATGAAGCTTGGGCGAGGCGACCGGCCGATCCGGTCACTTCGCCTTAACGACATCTCGTGACGATTTGTTGCCGCTCCGATCGGCGGAGCGGCGGCGGAGAAGTAGCTGGCGCAACGCTTGCATGGGATCCAGGCATGATCAACACACTCACATCCCCTGAACTCACGTTTGTCTTCATGGGCGTCGTCGTCAGCCTGGGCGCCGCGCTGGTCTGGATGGCCTGGGAGCTCGAGCAGGGCGGCAGGCAGCTGGCGAAGATCCGTCGCGACGATCGTCGCCTGCGCTAGCAGCCGACGGTCCGGCGCCCGCATGAACGCAAGCGACATGCGGCAAGCGACATGCGGGAAGCCTCGCGGGCGCAGTCTGACGGGTTCGCTCGCCCGGGCCGCGGCTGTCAGCTCAGCACGCCATATTTCTTGAACCACGCCTGCATCTGCGCCCAGCCGTCCTCGGCGGCGTCCTTGCGATAACTGGGGCGATAATCGGCGTGGAAGCCATGCGGCGCGCCGGGATAGATCTTGAACTCGGCGGTCTTCTTGTTGGCGGCGAGCGCGGCCTTCATGGCCTCGACGCTGGCGCCGGGAATGCCGGTGTCGGCTTCGCCGTAGAGGCCGAGCACGGGCGCCTTCATCTCGGGTGCGAGCTGCGTCGGGCTCTTCGGCCAGGCGGGATTGGGCGGATCGATCAGCGGGCCGTAGAACGCAACGCCCGCCTTCAGCGCCGAACTATGCGCCGCATATTCCCACACGGTGCGGCCGCCGCGGCAGAAGCCGACGATGCCGAGACGCGAGGTGTCGCCGCCCTGCGACTTGGCCCAGGCCACCGTCGCGTCGAGGTCCGACAGCAGCTCCGCGTCGGGCTTGGCATTCACGATCGGCAGCAGGTCCTTGATCTCGGTGATCTTGGTGAGGTCGGTCCCGCTGCGGAAGTAGTAGTCCGGCGCCACGGCGAGCGCGCCGAGCTTGGCGAGACGGCGCGTCACGTCCTTGATGTACTGATGCAGGCCGAAGATCTCCATCGCGACCAGCACGACGGGCGGATTGCTGGCGCTGGCGGGGCGCGCGAAATAGGCCGGCATGTCGCGGTCGCCGACCTTGATCTTCGCATCTCCGGCATTCAGGCCGTTGGTGTCGGTGGTAATGACCTCGGCCCGCACCGGGCCGGCAGCCAGCGTGTAGCCGGCCGTCACGGCAGCGGACGCGGTCATGAAGCCGCGGCGTGAGAAGGGGGCGACTTTTGTCAGACCGATGACATCGGACGTCAGTGCTGGATCGGCGGACATGGGGGCTCCTCTGCGTCTTACGGGCGCATTGAGCCGAGAATTGACGGGGAAAAGCAAGTCACCAGCCGGAGAGCCGCGGCGTCGGATCCGTTCCGGGCGGTCGAACGCGCCGCCACAAAAAACAAGGCCGTCGGCGCAGTATGGCGCCAACGACCTTGCCAGCCCCGGATATTGAAATTGGCCCTGTGCCATCCTGAAATTGGCTCGCCATCCGGTGAAGGCAGGATGGCGTGACTCCCGGTTTCAATCTGTGAAGCACTTCACAGGATCCTGGGAATATTCGGCGGGAATTCTACGAGCAGGCGTCGGGACCGGCCGTCTCAGGATCGGTTGCGACGATGCCGATGGCCGCCGCGGCTGGCATGGGCGCGGGCGCGGATGCTGCGGTTGCGTGGAGCAGGCGCGGCCTGCTCCGAGCTCTGCGTGCTGGCGAACGACTGGCGCAGGCCATCGATGGAGTCCTTCAGGGTCGAGACCTGGTCCGACAGGCGCTTGGTGTCGGCCTGCTGGGCCGCGAGCAGGCGGCGCATGCTCTGCAACTGCTCCTGCATCATCTGCAACTGGTCGATCGATTCCTGCTGGGTGGCCTCCAGGCCCTTGGTCTTCTCCACCAACTGCTCGGACGCCTGCACCGTGCGCGCCTGCAACTGCCGCGTCACCGCGCCGCGCTCGGCTTCCGGCGCGCCGCCATAGGCACGCCACAACATGATGCCGCCGATGCCCGCGATCAGCACCACGAGCGTCGCGGCTGCGAGCGCGATCGGCTGGGCGCCCTTGACGGGGGCCGGGCTGAGCTTCTCGGGGTAGCGTCTGGTGTCGCGCGTCACCGGATTCATCACGAAACCACCCAAATTGAAAAAGCTTCGGATGCTCCTCCCGAAAACTGGGAGAGGCGAAAAACTCGAGCAGAGAACGCTGTCCGCCCAGCCCGCAAATCGTGCATCTGGCGAACGAACCAAGTCGTCAGGTTTTGATTAGGAAATCCGACAAAAGCGAGGCCTGCAAGCCCGAAATGGCGCGCCCGCCGCATGCACCACGCCGGTTCCGGGGCGCGGTCGCGACCAGCCGAAAACTGCGGCCGGACAAATGCTTACTGCGTTGCGCTGCAGTTCCGGCAGATCGTGAGCTTCTGCTTGAGGCGGGCCTCGTCGGCGAGGTCGGCCGCCTGTTCCTCCTCCCAGCTCATCCGGCCGCGATAGCCGGAGCTCGACTGCGCGGACATCACGTCGACCCGCGAGTCGCCACGGCGCTTCGCGCCTTTGCGCGACGTGCCGATGTCCGGCTCCGTCACCATCTCGGTGTCGGCGTCGGAGGTGGCGACACGGCCGTCCCAGTCGGCCGCAGCGCTCGTCGGCTGCGCGGTAATCACCGCGGGCGTAGCGGCCATCGCCGGCGCGGCTGGGCCCGCCGCGGCCAGCGGTCCCGAGCAGCCGGCGCCGGACATGCAGCAGTTCGCCAGGGTCAGGGCCGCGGCCAGCAAGGTCGCGCTTCGCAGGATCATCATCATGCCGAAAACCTAAACCCGACGGTCGAGGGAAAACAAGGTTGGCCGGCCGTTGCCGCGCCCCGCCTGCGACATATCGTCAAAGCAAGGCCAAAAAAAGTTGCGGCCAGGCCTTGGGGGAGGCCTGGCCGCGCGCGAACCGGTCTGGGACGGGGAGGGGTGGGGATGTGACCGGGTCGCGTAACTCGAATTCGTGTCTCGCCTCTCTGATCAGCGCTTGCGGACGCCTTAGCGTTCTCTGGCGCTGGCGGTGGCCACTGCCGGGCGGCCGTCGCCGAGCGAGACCCAGACGTTGGGGTCGCTCTGCGACTGCCGCTTGACGAAGCGGTAGCCGGTCTCGGTCCAGGCGACGACGCTCTCGTTCTGATTGTCGAGCACGTACTCGCCCTTGTCGGTCTTCACGGTGAGGACGGCGTGTCCTTCACCCTTCTTGTCGCGCACCACCGTGATCAGCAGCGCCTCGCGGGGCCAGCCGGCATCGATCAGCAGCTTGCGCTTCAGCAGCACGTAATCCTCGCAGTCGCCGTAGCCGTCCGTCGGCAGCGACCATTTCTCGACCACGCCCCAATGGTCCATGTCGGTGATGGGTTTGACGTTCTCGTTGACCCAGCGATTGACCTTTAGCAGATCGCGCCAGGCGGTCTGGGACAGCACGATGTCGCGGGGCTGCGACGCGCCGCCGCGGCATTCCTCGGGCGCCTCGGTGCAGAACTCGACCCAGCCGATCGGCGCCCGTGCGGTGTCGCCCAGGCTCGCATAGAGCACCCGGTCATCACCGGCATGCGCCATCCCGCCCATCGCCATCAGGAAGGCTGCGACCGCCCACCCCGTTGCCTGTCCCGTCCGCTTGACCATTTTGGCCCCCGTTTTCGTTGGGACCATGTGTCTCACAAAGATTTTTCGCTGCCGCTAAATCGCCACGATGGATTTGACACAAATCCAAGTAAAACAAAGGGCTTATTCGACTTTCACTTGAATCGAATCTAGCTAAAATTTGAATCATTCGCGGTTGAATCGAATGCGCTGCATTAAGCCGGGAACCACTGCCGTTGCAGGGTCCCCTGCGCTTTTCCCGTCAACTATTAACTGCGCCGGATCACCTGTGCGCTGGCCGAACGCCACACGGCGCCCGTGGTGGCGGACGCCGTGTGCTCCGTGAAGTTGCGGGATTTCAGAGGCTTGCGGCTTTACCGCGCGGTAACGCTGTCTTCGAGCGTTTCGGCGAGCTGGGCGTGCGTGAACTCGATCGCGAAGCCGCCTTCGAGATTTCGCACCACGCGCGCCTGGACGCGGCCGAGCATGACCTGCGATTTCAGCGGCGGCCTGGTCTCGGCCGCAATCGCCGCGCCCGACAGCGACATGTCGATGATGCGGCAGGTCATCTTGGTGCCGTCCTCGAGCGTCAGCACCGCGATCGGGTTGCGCGGAATGATACGGTCGTGGCGGCGATCCTCCGGCAGATTGAGGATGTCGCGGTTGGCGAGCCAGGTCAGCTGCGCGGCGAGCTTGTCGCGCTTGCGCGCGGTGGCGCCGATCGTCATGGCGAAGCCATTGTCGATGATGCGGGTGATCTTGCCCTCGACGCGGCCGATATGGTCGAGATAGGCGATCACGCGGTCGCCGACATTGCCGATGCCGGGCGCGAGCAGCGCCAGCCCGCCCGGCGACATGTTGATCACCTGGCAGGGAAACTCGCGCCGGTCGGGCAGCATGTAGCGGCCGAGCAGGTGGACCTTGACCCGCTGGAAACGGCGGCGCTCCTCGGCGGCCGGAAGAGAGAGTTTTTTGTTCGGCAACGCCATGTTTCGCCACTCAAAGCCGGCTCTTAGCGTGCCGGATGATCCAGTGTTGAAACTAAGTCCTTCACGGTTAATTCAGCGTTACGTTGTGCTCCTGCAGCACTCTGCCGCGGGCCATGACGAGCTGATAGAATGGGCAGGCGCGACATCGCGCCAATGACGCCAACGGAGATGGGAGAGACGTTCATGCGGAGCTTGTTGGGAGCCGTCGTGGCGGTCGTGGTCTGCGTGGTGGCTGGATCGCCGCCGGCCGCGGCAGCCGAGATGAAGGTGACCCTGCTCGGGACAGGCACTCCGACGCCGCGGCTGTCGAGCTTCAGCGCCTCGACCCTGATCGAGGCCGGGCCTGAGCGGCTGCTGTTCGACCTCGGACGCGGCTCCACGATCCGCCTGTTCCAGAAGAGCATCCCGCTCGGCAGCATCACCGCGCATTTCCTCACCCATCTGCATTCCGATCACGTGGTGGGACTGCCCGACATGTGGCTGAGCGGCTGGATCGGCACGCCCTGGGCCTCGCGCAAGGGGCCGATGGTCGTGTTCGGACCGAAGGGGACAGTGGCGATGACGGAGAATCTCACCAAGGCCTTCTCCGAGGACATCCGCATCCGCATCGATGACGAGCACTATCCGCCGGAAGGCGTCGCCTTCGCCGCGGCCGACATCGGGCCCGGCGTCGTCTACGAGCGCAACGGCGTCAGGGTGAGCGCCATCGAGGTCAATCACGGCGAGAAGATCAAGCCGGCGCTCGGCTATGTCGTCGAATTCGACGGCAAGAAGGTCGTGCTGTCCGGCGACACCAAGCCCGATCCGCGGGTGGAGAAGGCGGCGGAGGGCGCCGATCTTCTGATCCACGAGGTGGCGGTGATCGATCCCGAACTGATCAAGACCTATCCGAACTATCGTGCGATCGAGGACCATCACACCTCGCCGGAGGAGGCCGGCAGGATCTTCACCGAGGCGAAGCCGAAGCTGGCGGTCTACTCGCACATCGTGTTCGCCACCGTGAAGCCGGTCCAGGACGTGCCCGAAGAGGCGCTGATCGCGCGCACGCGGACGAGCTATCAGGGCCCGCTCGTGGTCGGGCGCGATCTCACGTCGTTCGTCATCTCGGATCAGGTCGCCGCGTTTGCTCCCGACGGCAGTCCGATCACGCCGCTGACCGGCTCACATTGAGGAGGCGGGACGGCAGCCCAGATCCCGTAGCCCGCATGAGCGCAGCGACATGCGGGGACGTCTGTCCGCCGGCGATTCACCGTCGGCGTGCGACAGCTTCGACGCGGGCACGCGATGTAAGGATGGTCTGTCCCGGATGTCGCTTTCGCCTGCGCCCTTCGGGCTCCGGCTGGCGCTCATCCGGGCCACGAGATCGGCGCTGCACTCAGCGCAGTCCCTCATACACCATCAGGCCGCGGGCGAGCGCGAGCTTGCGCAACGCGCGCGGCACGATCGGTCCGGCGGGCGGATGGATGTAGCGCCATGACACCATCTCCAGCGGACCGAGCGCGCCTTGCGGCGTCTCGAACGGGGCGAGCAGGCCGGTCAGGCTGATCGGCTCATGCGCGCGGGCGGCGAACGGCAGCAGCAGCAGTTCGAAATGCGCGGTCGTGCGATCCGGCGCCTGCGCCGTCACGCCGGCGATCGCCGGCAGCGTCTCTTCGCAGACCACCGCGGTGATCTCCTCGATCTCGCGGCGGCTGGCGGGCGCGAACTGCGCCGGAAAGCTCCTGTCCTTGACGTCGCCGCCGAGCAGGGCGCACAGCCGCGTGCCCGCCATGCGGAACGGAAAGCCGCTGTCGGCATCGCAGGACAAGACGAAGATGTCGCCGAGCAGCTCGCGCACGGCCGACGGCTCGAAGTCGCAGCGCTCCGGCGCTTTGGCATGGCCGCGCCTGTCGTTCCAATAGGCGAAGAGCTCGCGATTGGACGGATGTTTCATCTCGGTGATCCCTCGCGCCCTCGACGTCACGGAGGACATTGCTGTCCCGCTTTCGTCCAGGCGCCTCCCTGGTTTGTTTTCGCAGGAGGGGTGGTGCAGCGTCCATGCCGATGGTGCGATCGTGCCGGCTTTCCCCCGGCCTTCCGCGCGTTAAGGTTAAATTAACGATGAGCTTGGCGGCCGCCGAGCGATCGTTAACAATGCGTTCATCAGATCGCGGCCGGAAGGTGGAAGGTCCGCCGCGATACGGTGAGTTACACGCAGGCGGCGTCAAACAAGTCTGGTCGTCGCGACGGGGCGGGGTGGGGAAAACGACCCCGGGCGCTCCGGACGCGGCAAAGGCCGGCAAGTCTCGGAGGGAGGGTTTTCTCAGAACCCTCCCTCTTTCTTTTGGCGGATCGGCTGTCCTTTCGCCTCCGCAGCCCGGGGCTGCACATCAACTCTGCCGCCATGCGCTTGCACAGGCCGGCCAAAGCCGCCTATCTGACGGATCTGTTCCTCTCGTCGAAGGCGTGCGTTCCGTTGGATTCCCCCTCGTCAGACCTCACGCAGGATCCGCCGCTCCAGCAGGCGCGGGAGCCGATCCTCAATCTGCCGGGCGCACTGACCGCCTACATCCTGCTGATCGCGGTGATCCATCTGCGTGTGCTGCTGCCGGACGAGTGGAACGGCTGGATCATCGACCTGTTCGCCTTCGTCCCGAAACGATACGACCAGACCCTGATGGACGGGGCGTTTCCCGGCGGCACGCCGGCCAAGATCTGGACCTTT
Organism: Bradyrhizobium sp. HKCCYLRH3097; assembly: GCF_051167875.1. NCBI lineage: Bacteria > Pseudomonadati > Pseudomonadota > Alphaproteobacteria > Hyphomicrobiales > Nitrobacteraceae > Bradyrhizobium > Bradyrhizobium sp. HKCCYLRH3097. Next base: position 405,248 of record NZ_JBNPTX010000005.1, on the reverse strand, counting down.
TTCAGCTACTCGCTGCTGCACGCCAATCTGGCGCATATCGGTTTCAACGTGCTTTGGCTGCTGCCGTTCGGCAGCGCGCTCGCGCGCCGCTTCGGGGCGGTCCGGTTCTATCTGTTCATGGCGGTGACGGCGGCGGCCGGTGCGCTGGCGCATCTGCTCACGCACGAGCACGCGCTGGCGCCGATGATCGGCGCCTCGGCCTCGGTGTCCGGCACCATGGCGGCGGCGATGCGCTTTGCCTTCGTGAGCGGCAGCTTCCTGTCGTTCACCCGCGGCGATGCCGAGGCGGCGGCCAGGGTTCCGGCGCTGTCGCTGACGCGTGCGCTGCGCAATCCGCGGGTGCTCGGCTTTCTGGCAGTGTGGTTCGGCGTCAACATCGTGTTCGGCATTGGCGGCATCACGCCCGGCGCCGAGGGCGCCGACGTCGCCTGGCAGGCTCATATCGGCGGATTCATCGCCGGACTGATCCTGTTTGCGCTGTTCGATCCCACCCCGCATGTGCGTGACGATGCTGCGCCTGCGTTGCCATCCGACGTGGTCGACCGTTAGGTGCCGCGATCCTGCGCTTGCGAGCGCAGGTGATTTCATTCATCATTTGCGTCCACTGCAACCGGGGCACGATTCCGGATGAACGAAAGCAGGCGATTTGTGCCGCGCAGGCCAGCTTGCGGAGTGCAATGCAACCAAAGCGCGATCAGAAGGATTGGATCCGTTGCATTGCCAGACTGTTGATTGAAGACTCGCTTGACTGACGATCGCTGGAAGCATCGGCCGCAACGACGCCTCGCTCAAGAAGGCACACCGGCCCCTCAAGGAGACGAGCAATGACAGTACGTGCGATCCTCGACACCAAGGGCCATCAGGTCGAGAGCGTCGAGTCCCAGACTACACTCGCCGAAGCCGCCAAGCGGCTCGCCGACCGCAAGATCGGCGCGGTGCTGGTGATGTCGGGTTCCCGGATGGAGGGCATCCTCTCGGAGCGCGACATCGTCCGCGCGCTCGGCGAGCGCGGCGCCGCCGCGCTGACCGAGCCGGTGTCGAACGTGATGACGCGGCGGGTGGTGAGCTGCAAGCCTGCGGATACCGTCGCCTCGATCATGGAAATGATGACCAACGGCAAGTTCCGCCATCTGCCGGTGATCGAGGGCGGCGTCGTGGCCGGCCTGATCTCGATCGGCGACGTCGTGAAGTGGCGCGTCCAGGAATACGAGGCCGAGCAGGAAGCACTGCGCCAGTACATCAAGACGGCGTAGTCGCTCCGCCGCCGGTCGGCGTCACCGCGCCGATCGCTTCCTGGATGGAATCCAGCGCACGTTCGGCCGCCCTGGTGCCGAACGCGATGAGGTCGGCCGCGCGATGAAAGTCGAACCAGCCGATCTGGCCGACGCGCGGCGAGATCAGAAGGTCCGGCGGATCGCCCGCGAGGCGCGCGCGGGTGATGCGGTCCTGCATGATGTTGAAGGCGTCGACCATCACCGACGAGATGCCCGGCCGGCCGCCCTCGCCGAAGAACTGCCGCTTCACCGCGCGCTCCGGCGAGAACAGCCTGCGGAAGCGCCGCTTCGGCGGCGCGCTCTCCATCACTGTCTCCGGCACCTCGACCGGCTGGCCATGCGAGTAGATCGTCGTCGAATGCGTGAACACGTCGCTCGACAGGTTGGCGGCGATCACGATCTCGGCGCCGAGCGCGCGCGCCGCCGACACCGGCACCGGATTGACCATGGCGCCGTCGACCAGCCAGCGGTCGCCGATCAGGACCGGCGCGAAGATGCCGGGCAGGGCGTAGGAGGCGCGCATCGCGTCGACGAGGCTGCCATGGGTCAGCCAGATCTCGTGCCCGGTGCGGATCTCGGTCGCCACGGTCGCCACCTTCATCGGCAGCTCCTCGATGGTGACGCGGCCGAGCGAGGCTTCGAGTTGGGCGGCGAGCTTCTCGCCGCCGATCAGGCCGGAGCCGTTGAGGCGGATGTCGAGATAGCCGAGGATGTTGCGCATCTGCAGGCTGCGCGCCCATTCCTCCAGCGTATCGAGCTGGCCGGCCGCATAGGCGCCGCCGACCACGGCGCCGATCGAGGTGCCGACCACGACATCGGGCACGATGCCGTGCGCCATCAGGGTCCGGATCACGCCGATATGGGCAAAACCGCGCGCCGCGCCGCCGCCAAGCGCAAGGCCGATGACCGGCTTGCGGATCGTGCCGAGACCGACATCGGAACCTTCGGTTCCGTTCGCACGGCGTCCTTTCAGAATGTCCAGCACCGAGATCTCCACGCCTACGCAAACTGTGTGCAACGAGTCGGCAACGGACTCATGACGCATGACAGCCTAGCACCAGCCTACCAGAAGCATCCTTTATGCCGGGTCGACGGGAGCGCCGGATGCCGCTGATTTGAACTCTCCGCCGGAGAATGCGACCAAGTCGCGCGCTGCTTACGGGGTTCCTCCGGGACAGTTGAGTAGAGGCTTGAATTTGCCGCGTTTTTGTTCAAAAGCAAGACGATGACGACAGGTCGCGGGTTCACCAGATTCCGGCGCAGCGGGCGGCTATGGCTTGTGCTCGCCTTGTCGTGGCCGCTGACCGGGCTCGTGACGCCGCCGGCCGCGGCGCAACTGTTCAGCGACCGGCCACCGCCGATTCCGCCGGCTTCGGTGCCCGATCCCGGGGCGGCGGTGAGCCTGGCGCCACCCTCCGGCCCCGCCGCCGGTCCCATTCCGCCGCCGGCCCCGCAGGTGCTGCCGGGACCGCCCGTCGCCGCGATCCCACCCGGCGCGCCGGCTGCGATCCCGCCGGTTGCTGCTCCACCCGCCGCGGCTCCCAATCAGGGCGTGCTGTCGCTGTCGGCGCGGTTCGGAAAGGACCTGCCGAACATCAATGGCGGTCTGGTCTGGCGCGTGTTCGCCGACCGGCCGGACGAATCCGGCGCCTTCAAGATGCTGCGCGAGGATCGCGGCCCGACGCCGAACATCGTGCTGCCGCCCGGCACCTATGTCGTGCATGTCGCGCTCGGCCTCGTCAGCGCGGTCAGGTCGGTGAACCTGAAGACGGAGACCGATCGCGAATCTTTCGTGCTGCCGGCCGGGGGCCTGCGCCTCGAGGGCAGGGTCGGCACCAGCAAGATCCCGCAGAACCAGATCTCGTTTGCCATCTACAAGGGCAGCCAGTTCGACGGCCGCGAGCGGGCGCCGCTGGTGCCGAACGTCGCCGCCGGCGACATGCTGATGCTGCCGGAGGGCACCTATTACATCGTCTCCAACTATGGCGACGCCAACTCGGTGGTGCGCTCCGACATCCGCGTCCAGGCTGGCAAGCTCACCGACGTCACGGTGACGCACCGCGCCGCGGTCATCACCTTGAAGCTCGTCTCCGACAAGGGCGGCGAGGCGCTCGCCAACACCGCCTGGTCGGTCATCAACCCCGGCGGCGACGTGATCAAGGAATCGATCGGCGCCTTCCCCAAGGTCGTGCTGTCCGAAGGCGACTACCGCGCCATCGCCAAGAACGAAGGCAAGGTGTTCGAGCGCTCCTTCAGCGTCGTCAACGGCGTCGACGGCGAGGTCGAGGTGCTCGCGCGCTGAGCGGCTCGCACGCGAAATGGCCCCGCAGAAGGACACCGACTCTCCCCGCTATCTATGAGAGCCAGTCTCCGGGAGAGCCGCATGCAGATATCCCACATCATCCGCCAGGCCATCGAGATCGGCGAGCGCAAGGGCTGGATCACGTTCGACGAGCTGAACGCACTTTGCCCGGGTAACACAGTCGAACCCGAGGACATCGAGCGGATCATGCGGGCGCTCAGCGACGCAGGCATCCGTCTCGAGGAGGACTGATGCAAGAACAGCGTTTTTGGCAGGAGCGCGCCTGACCACGGGTGTCGTCCCGGCGAACGCCGGACCCATACCGCGGATGCTATCGGGGGACGTCGCTGTCAGTGGTCCGCATCACCGCGGCCGGTGGCTATGGGTCCGGCTCAAGGCCGGGACGACAGCGGTGATTGTCGAAGCAGTGGTGCGCGACACGACTCGCTAAGTCGTGCACATCTGCCCGTCGGGTTACTTTGTCGCAGTTATTAGTTCTTGTGTCGTCGGGCAAATCAGGCGGATCTTTCCGCGCATCCCGCCTCGAGATGAGGGGCGTATCGCGGTCGTCACGAGACGCGAGGCGGGGAGCGGTGGGCGTGGTGGATTGCAGCGCGGGTTGCCCGCGCCGACGAACAATTCGCCACGCACGGTCAAGTCGCGCGGTCCTGATATCCCGATGCTGATGTCAACTCACGTTGAGGCTTCGCTTCGCGTGGGGATGGTGGCCAGAAAGCCCGGCGCACCAGGGAGAACGCGAAGCAGCCGTTCAGCCATCGCGCAGGGAGGGCCGGGTTTCCGGCTGACCTGTGGTACCTGCCGCCTGCATTTTTTTCGCAGGCGGGCCACGGGCCTCAGTCGAGGTCCGGCTCTCCCTGCGCCCTCTGTTCGAAGGGGGCGGTTCGATTAGCAAAACTCGGGCAGATATTGTCGCGAGATCGCAGGTTCACGTCCGCATCTATGCCGTATCCGTATCGACCTCGCCGTTGCGACATCGGCGACGAACGTGAAGCGATGCTGTCATAGTCGCTAATGCGCGATAACCATGGAACCACTTAAAACTGTCACAATCGCTGCGCGCGAGGCGCGAAGCCAATGCATTTACAGCTCGTTAAAGCCGTGTCTGCTTCAGATACCGTCGGGACCGACAGGGTGGCGATTGAGTGGGAATGATGCGTGCCGCGACGACCAAGGCGTTGACGACGATCAGCAGCGATCTGTTTGACGACATTCCGGTGCTCAGGCGCAAATGGCAGGCGGCATTGAAGCCGGGCCAGCGCCTGCCGCGCTACGAGGACGTCATGCTGGGCAGCCTCGGCCGTCTCGCCGATCATATCGCGGTGCTCAACAACGAGGACGGTGGCCTCCAGATTTCGCGCAGCGGCCGCTACGTCCAGCAATGGCTGCAGGACGAGCGCTGGGACGTCGCGGTCGAAGCCGTGTCGCCGGATTGCGCCACCGTGCTGGTGGAGGCGGCCAATTGCGCGCTCGTTAGCGGCCAGCCCTATCTCGCTCATGCGCATTGCGTCCGCGACGGCATGGTCCGCAGTTATGACGTGCTGGCGCTGCCGACCAACTCGCGGTGGGGCAGTACGCTGGTCGGGACCTACGTCAACGAGCGCGACGCGCAATATAATCTGCTCGATGCGATCTTCTCGACGACGGACGACGGCGTGGTCTCGCTCGCGACCATCCGCGACAGCGTCGGCATGCCCTGCGATTTCCAGGTGGTTCATCACAATCGCGCGGCGGCCGACCTGCTCAGGCTGCCGTCGGCGACGCTGCAATGGCATCGGCTGAAGCAGGGCGGCAACATGCTGTGCACGCCCGAGGTGATGGCGCGGCTGTTCGACGTCGTCACGCACGGGCGGAGCGACCAGTTCGAGCTCGACAGCGAGGCGCGCAGTCTCAGGCTCGGCGCCCACGCCTTTGGCGACATCATTTCATTGACCATTGCCGACGTGACCGCGCTGAAGCGGCGCGAGGCCTCGTTCCGGCTGCTGTTCGACGCCAACCCGGTGCCGATGTGCATCCTCGATGCGAAGACCGCGCAGATCCTCAATGTCAACGATGCGATGGTCGGGCACTATGGCTACGGCCGGGCGGATCTGCTGTGCATGAATGTCTGGGATCTCTGGCCGCCGGGCGAATGGGAAAGCCTCGATGACGCGCTGCTGCGGCTGGCCGACGGTGATCTGTTTCACCGCGACTGGCGCCATCGCAAGGCCGATGGCAGCGAGATCGAGGTGCTGACCTACGGCCGCGAGATCACCTTCGATGGCCGCGACGGCGTGCTGGTCGCGATCGTCGACATCACCGAGCGTCGTCGCGCCGAGGCGCGCATCGCCTACATGGCGCACCACGACGGGCTGACCGGCCTGCCGAACCGCGAATTCTTCCAGCAGCGCCTCGCGCAGGAGCTCGACGGCGCCGGGGCGGCCGACCGCCGCATCGCGGTGATGTGCATCGACCTCGATCTGTTCAAGACCGTCAACGACTCCTTCGGTCATCCGATGGGCGACCGGCTGCTGCAGGCGGTCGCGGGCCGCCTGACACAGCAGATGCATGGCGGCAAGCTGGCGGCGCGGCTGGGCGGCGACGAGTTCGCGGTGATCATCAGTCAGAGCTGCGGCGCCAGCGACGCCAGCGAGTGTGCCGCCCGCCTGATCGCGGCGCTCAGCGCGCCCTATGACATCGACGGCAACGAGCTCGTGATCGGTGCCTCCATCGGCATCGCGCTGTCGCCGGGCGACGGCGCGAGCTGCGAGGAGCTGATGAAGAACGCCGACATGGCGCTGTACCGCGCCAAACAGGACGGCGGCCGCGTGCATCGGTTCTTCGAAAAGGAGATGGACCGCCAGGCGCAGAAGCGCCGCGACATGGAGCACGATCTGCGCCGTGCCTTCGCCCAGGGCGAGTTCGAGCTGCACTACCAGCCGCTGGTCGACGTCGCGACCGGCGCGATCTCCGCATTCGAATGCCTGCTGCGCTGGCGTCATCCCGACAAGGGCATGATCTCGCCCGCCGATTTCATTCCCGTGGCCGAGGACATCGGCCTGATCGTGCCGCTCGGCGAGTGGGTTCTGCGCGAGGCCTGTCACGAGGCGGCGCGATGGCCCGACGGCATCAAGGTCGCGGTGAATCTCTCTGCGGTGCAGTTCCGCAGCCGCAACCTCGTGCAGGTCGTGGTCCAGGCGCTGGCGCAGTCGGCGCTGGCGCCGGAGCGGCTCGAGCTGGAGATCACCGAGTCTATCCTGCTGGCCGAGACCGAGGCCAATCTGGCGACGCTGCATCAGCTTCGCCAGCTCGGCATCCGCATCTCGATGGACGATTTCGGCACCGGCTATTCCAGCCTGAGCTATCTGCGCAGCTTCCCGTTCGACAAGATCAAGATCGACCGCTCCTTCGTGAAGGATCTCGCGCAGCGCTCCGACTGCCTCGCCATCGTCCGCGCCATCTCCGGCCTCGGCAAGAGCCTCAACATCATCACCACCGCCGAGGGTGTCGAGACATCGGATCAGCTCGAGTGGCTGCGCGCCGAGGGCTGCAACCAGGTCCAGGGCTTTCTGTTCAGCGCGGCCAAGCCGGCCTCGGAGATCGCGGGCCTGCTGGCGCAGTTCGGCGCGAGATCATCGCAGGCGGCGTGAGGATTAGAGGGAAGCGTACGGAATGTTGCACGCGGCTTCGGAGTGCCAATTAGTTGGGGGCTGAGGCATCTCCGCGCGTCATTGCGAGCGCAGCGAAGCAATCCGGACGGCTTCCGCGGAGGAATCCTGGATTGTTTGCGCTCGCAATGTTGGGCGGATGGAGCGTGGCGCGGCAATGAGCCGAGCGATCGCCGGGCGTCTGCTCCTGAAGGTCGCGCCGGTCCCGCGCGTGCCTTCGTCAGAACCGCGTCACGATGTCCGCGAGCGCCGGACGCGGCCGGTCCTCGCTCGGCTTGGCCGGCTTGCCGATGTGAATGAGCCCGGCGAGCTTCTCCTCCGTCTTGAGGCCGAGACCGTCCATCACGTCGCGGTCGAACATGAACCAGCCAGACAGCCAGCAGCCGCCATAGCCGAGTGCGGTGGCCGCGGTCAGGATGTTCATCGCGCTCGCGCCGGCGGAGAGCTCCTGCTCATAGGCCGGCACCTTGGGATGCGGCCGGGTGAAGCTGACGAGGCCGATCACCAGCGGCGCCTCCATGAGGCGATTCTTCTCGACCTCCAGCTCGGCGGCGCTCGCCTGCGGGTTCTTCCTGGCGAACACGGCCGCGATGACCTCGCCGGCGCGGCGGCGGCCGTCGCCCTCGAACACGATGAAGCGCCATGGCGCAAGCTTGCCGTGGTCTGGCACGCGGGCGCCGATGGTCAGAATGGTGTCGAGCTCGGCGGGCGAGGGGCCGGGGCCGCTCATCTCGCGCGGCTTCACGGAGCGGCGGGTCTTCAGCAGTTCAATCGCGTCGGTCACGTCGGTGGGTCTCGTTCGTTGCACGCGCGACAGATAGCATGGGCCTCCGCCTGCAACGAGACCACGGCACGGCGTTTTGATCGGTTCTACTGCACCCGGCGCTGCAGCCTTTGCGGGTTTCGGCGAAGACTTCGCGCGGGACGACGCGGATCGGGGCATATCCGATGCGGCCATCTGTCCTAAGCACGATATTCCCAGCGAATTGTCGAACCTTGGGCGGGCCGGTAAAAACATAGTGCTAAGAGATCCGCCGGGAGTTGCCTCGAGTGCAAGATCTGACGTGCCGATGACCGCACTGATTCCGTCACCTGACGCCGTCGCGCGGCTGCGCGGGACGGCTGGTTTCGCACGGGCGATGCGGGCGTCGACGGCATCGGCGATCAGGCTGTATCGGGGCGATCGCATCCTCAATGCGCTGCTGAGCGACCGGGCGCGGGCGCTGTTTCCGCACGTCGCGCTGTATCTGCATTTTGCCGAGGAGCGCGACGGCGAGCTCGGTCTCACCGTCGGCGCCATGAAGGAGATGTGTGCCAGGCTCGACCTGTGCAGCGGCGGCCGCTGCGAGGCCATGCTGGCGCTGATGCGGGCGACCGGGCTGGTGGCGTCGGCCTCGAATCTGGACCGCCGGCGGCGGCCGCTGGTCCCGACCGACAAGCTGATCGCGCTGCATCGCGAGCGCTGGGGCGTACAGTTCGACGCCATGAGCGCGGTGCTGCCGGCCGCCGTGGGTTACCGGGCTGCGTTGAACGATCCGGCCTTCGTGAAGAGCTTCGTGCTCGAGCTCGGCCGTCGTTTCATCGCCGGCGTCCGGATCCTCGACGGAGCGCCGGAGCTCGAGCCGTTTGCCGAACGGACCGCGGGCATGGTGATCCTGTTCAGCCTGGCCCAAGGCGCCGGGCCGGACCAGCCATTCCCGCCCGACGGCCCCGTGCCGTTCTCAATCAACGGTCTGGCGACCCGCTTTTCGGTGTCGCGCAAGCACGTGCTGACGCTGCTGCGAGACGCAGAGGAGAAGCGCCTGCTCATCCGCAGCACCGACGCCATCACCATTCTGCCGCTGGGGCGCGAGGCGATCGAGCGGATGCTCGCGACGATGTTTCTCTACATGGCCGAATGCGCCGACGTGGCGCTGCAGGCCGCGGGTCGAGACAGAGGTTCGGCGGATGCTGTCGCCAGTCTGTCGGCGTAGCCGCGTAGCCCGGATGAGCGCGCGCCGGAGCCCGTCAGGGCGACGGCGGGAGCGACATCCGGGATCTCACGCGCTGTCGCGGCGACACCGCATGTCGCTGCGCTCGTGCGGGCTACGCGCTACGACGTCACGCCGCCTCGCGCTGACGGCGCCGCACGTCCGGCGGCGTCGCCTCGTCCACCAGGGCGGCGATGGCCTCCGCGGTCGGCATCACGGTCTGGCCGTCGCGGCCGAGCCGGCGGACGGAGACCGAATGCGTCTCGGCCTCCTTCTTGCCGACGACGAGCAGGGCCGGGATCTTCTGCAGCGAGTGCTCGCGGACCTTGTAGTTGATCTTCTCGTTGCGCAGGTCGATCTCGCATCTGAGCCCGGCGCGGCGCAGCGCAGCCAGCACCTGCTTGGCGTATTCGTCGCCTTCCGAGGTGATGGTGGTGACGACGACCTGGGTCGGCGCCAGCCACAGCGGGAAGCTGCCGGCATAGTGCTCGATCAGGATGCCGATGAAGCGCTCCATCGAGCCGCAGATCGCGCGATGGACCATCACCGGCGCCTTCTTGGCGCCGTCGGCGTCGATGTAGAACGCACCGAACCGCTCCGGCAGGTTGAAGTCGACCTGCGTGGTGCCGCACTGCCAGTCGCGGCCGATGGCATCGCGCAACACATATTCGAACTTCGGCCCGTAGAACGCGCCTTCGCCTGGATTGATCTCGGTGCGGATGTGGTTGCTCTGCGCCTTGATCTCGTTCAGCACGGTCGCCATCACGCGCTCGGCGTGATCCCACATCTCGTCGGTGCCGACGCGCTTCTCCGGGCGGGTCGAGAGCTTCACCGTCAGTTCGCCCTCGAAGCCAAAATCCGAGTAGGTCGACAGAATCAGGTCGTTGATCTTCAGGCACTCGTCGGCGAGTTGGTCCTCGGTGCAGAACACATGCGCGTCGTCCTGGGTGAAGCCGCGCACGCGCATCAGGCCGTGCATCGCGCCGGAGGCCTCGTAGCGGTGCACGACGCCGAATTCGGCGAGCCGCAGCGGCAGGTCGCGGTAGCTCTTCAGGCCATGCTTGAAGATCTGCACGTGACCCGGACAGTTCATCGGCTTCAGCGCGAACCAGCGCTTGTCCTCGGCCTCGTCGCCGGCGGACTGCGCCGCGAACATGTTCTCGCGATACCAGTTCCAGTGGCCCGAGGTCTCCCACAGCGACTTGTCGAGGATCTGCGGCGCATTCACCTCGTCATAGTCGCCGGCGAGGCGCCGGCGCATGTAGGCGATCAGCGCCTGGAAGATGCTCCAGCCTTTCGGATGCCAGAACACGACGCCCGGGCCTTCCTCCTGGAAGTGGAACAGGTCGAGCTCGCGGCCGAGCTTGCGGTGGTCCCGCTTTTCGGCCTCCTCGATCTGCTTGAGGTAGGCGTCGAGCTGCTCCTGCTTGGCGAAGGCCGTGCCGTAGATGCGGGTCAGCATCGGATTGTTGGAATCGCCGCGCCAATACGCGCCCGCCACCTTCATCAGCTTGAAGGCGTTGCCGATCTTGCCCGTCGAGGTCATGTGCGGACCGCGGCAGAGATCGAACCAGTCGCCCTGGTAGTAGATCTTGATCGGCTCCTCGCCGGGAATGGCGTCGACCAGCTCGACCTTGAAGGCCTCGCCCTTGTCGCGGAACACCTGCTTGGTCTTCTCGCGGTCCCACACCTCTTTGGTGAAGGGTTTGTCGCGGCCGATGATCTCGCGCATCTTCTTCTCGATCGCGGCGAAGTCTTCGGGCGTGAACGGCTCGTTGCGGAAGAAGTCGTAGTAGAAGCCGTTCTCGATGACAGGGCCGATGGTGACCTGGGTGCCCGGCCACAGCGCCTGCACAGCCTCGGCCAGCACATGCGCGCAATCGTGCCGGATCAATTCCAGCGCGCGCGGATCGTCGCGGTCGACGAACTCGAGCCTGGCGTCCTCATTGATCGGATCGTTGAGGTCGACGAGATCGCCGTTCAGCGCCATGGCGACGGTGCGCTTGGCGAGCGAGGGCGAGATGCCCTTGGCGATGTCGAAGCCGGTGGTGCCCCGGGGATATTCACGCCGGGCGCCGTCGGGGAAGCTGATGGTGATCTTCTCGACCGGAGCGGCGGGCTTCAGGTTGCTGAGGCTGTATTGGAAATTGGACTTTTGCTGGTCGGACTTGGAATCAGGCGATTTCGGATCGGACATGGGTCACTCCTTGAGCTCACTCCTGCGAACGAGCGCAGGTAAGCGGGAGCAAGGGGTATAGCAGGGGATTTTCAGGCTGCAACCGGGAGAGGGACGGGAAAACCGCCCAATTGCGGCTGGTGCGGCGATGCGGAGATTGCCGCCGCGGGCCGGTATGATACAACTTCAAGTGTTCGGGGCGTGGGGACGCGTTTGGCGATGGAGTCTGCAGGAGAGGCGCCGCTGTCTGTGTGTCGGCGCGGCGGCATTCATGTTGGGGCCGCGCTGATCGTGTTCGTGTTGTCGAGCCTGTCGTCGCTCGCGGCCGTTCCGGCGATGCCAAAGCCGGCGACCCAGCCAAAGCCCGCGGCACATGCGAGGCCGGGTGCCCCGGCCAGGCCTGCAACGGAGTCCAGGCCGGCCGCGCGCCGCGCCGCGTCGCCGTGGGTCGCCGACGGCTCGACGCCGATTGCGTTCGCTCTCGTCAAGGGCTCCTCGGACGCCTGTGGACATGGCTGTGACAGCTGGATCGCCGCCGAAGGCAAGATCGACGGCGGCGCCGCGGCGCGCTTTCGCAAGTTCATGAAGCAGATCGGGGAGCGCAGACTGCCGATCTACTTCAATTCGCCAGGCGGCAATCTGCAGCAGGCGCTCGCCATCGGCGACATGCTGCGCGAGCGCAAGGCCGCCGTGCGGGTGGGACGCACCACCTTGCGCGAGTGCGGCTTCGAGCCTCAGGAGGGCGAGGCTTGTACCAAGCTGAAGCTGTCCGGGCGCGAGCTGCATGGCGAGGTCTGGACGCGGGGGGCGATGTGCAATTCGGCCTGTCCCTACATGCTGCTCGGCGCGCCCACGCGTGAGATCGCAGCGGATGCGACGCTCGCGGTGCATTCGCCGCGCGTCATCCTGAACTTCACCGGCGGCGTGCCGACCCGCGAGATGCGGGCGCAGGCGATGCAGCAGGCGATGGCGCGGGCCGACAAGATGGTGCTCGACTACATCACCAAGCTCGGCGCGGATCCCGCTCTGCTCACGGTGGCGCGGTCTGTCCCGTTCGAGAGCATGCGCATCCTGACGCGGGAGGAGATCGCGCGGTTTGCGCTCGACAGGCGGCAGCGGGTCGAAAGCTCCTGGATGTTCGAGACCGCCAGCCGTGGGATTGCCTACAAGACCATTCTCGCACGCAAGGACGGTGAGAGCACGTTCCAGACCACGCGCTTGCAGATGGTCTGCTTCGATCAGGACCGCTTCGAGCTCGACGTCGAGCGCATCGCGCCGGCCGGCTCGCCGCCGGGTCCGCTGGCGATGGCGAGCGGAGATATGCGGCTCAATTTCCTCTCGCCGCCGCGGCGGTCGGGCGATCGCGAGACCTGGGGCGTGTTCCTGAATGCAAGCCAGGTGAAAACGCTGTCCTTGATGCCGTCGGCCGAGCTGAGCGATTCCCTGTTGAATGTCGCGCGTCGCAATGTCTCGACATTTCCGGTGAGCAGCGAAGGCCTGCAATCTGCTCTGAAGATGCTGACCGAGAGCTGCCCGCCGTCCAAGGCCATCGCCCGTCCGACGAGTACGCCGGTTCCGTGGACGCAGATTCCCTCGCCGCAGGCCTCGGCGGCGCAGTCCGCCCCCGCGCCCTGACGAGAAGGGCGGCCAGGACGAAGGAGGGAGGACGAGAGAAAGTCATGGGCGGCATGAGACATTTTCATGCAAATGCATGAAATTCTCTGCTATTGAGGCGCGATGACATCCACTTTCGCTTCCGGGCGCTTTGCGCCGACCGCGCTCATGCTCGGCAATCTCGTCACCGGCTGCTCGGTGCTCGCGCCCGCCGGCCTGCTGTCCGAGCTCGCCGCGGATCTCGCTGTCGGCGTTCAGACGGCGGGACTCCTGATCACCTTCGGCGCGGTGGTGCTCTGCATCTGCTCGCCCTTGACCGCCTGGCTGACGAGCCGCTTCGATCGCCGCCGTCTGCTCGCAGCGACGCTCATGGTCCTCACGCTCGGCAATCTCGCCTCGGCGTTTGCGCCCGATTATGCGAGCCTGCTGGTGCTGCGCTTGGTGATGCTCGCGGTCGGCGCGCTCTATACACCGCAGGCCGCCGGGACGGCGGCGCTGATCAGCCCGGTCGAGAGACGCGGCAGCACCATCGCCTATGTCTTCCTGGGCTGGTCGCTGGCGGCCGCCGTGGGGCTGCCCATGATCACCTTCATCGGCAGTCATTCTGGTTGGCGGGCTGCCTATCTCGCCGTCGGTGCGGCCGGCGCGGTCAGCTTTGTTCTGCTGACATGGCGCCTGCCATCCGGCCTGAAGGGCGCGCCGGTTGCGTTGAAGACCTGGACCGAGCTCGGCCGTAACCGTCTGGTGGTTCTGCTGCTCCTGGTCACGACCCTGCAGATGTCGGGGCAGTTCGTGATCTTCACCTTCATGGGACCGCTGTTGAAGCGCCTGACTGGCGCGGACTCCAACCAGATCGGGCTGGTGTTCGCGATCTACGGCGCCTGCGGCTTTCTCGGCGTCGTTATCGCAACCCGGATCGTCGATGGCTGGGGGGCCTACCGGACATCGCTCTTGTTCACCTGCCTGATGTTCGCCGGTGTGTCGGCCTGGACGCTGGCGGCGGGCACCTACGGCCTCATGGCGGTGGCGGTCGCCATCTGGGGGTTGGGGTTTGCGTCCACCAATTCGATGCAGCAGGTTCGGCTGGTGGCAGCCGCGCCGCCGCTTGCCTCGGCCTCGGTGTCGCTCAACACCTCCGTGCTCTATATCGGCCAGGCCATCGGCTCCGCGATCGGCGGCAGCCTGTTTGCACGCGACCTGCTCGGAGCCACCGGCTACGTCGCACTGATGTTCCTGACCCTGGCGTTGCTGGCAATTCTGGCCAGCCGCCAGCGCGCGCGGACCGCGGTTCCGGCCTGAGCAGCGGGTTGGCGCTTGGCAAAGCCGGCCCGACCGGATTAAAGGCCGATGTCGTGGGGGGCTGCTGGGGCGTGGATTCTGCCACGGCCGGCGAGTAGCATCGACGGACGTCCTCGCGTGCCCACGGGTCGGATGAGAGAGATATGGCATGAAGAAGATGATGTTGAGCCTGGCCGCAGTGCTGCTGTGCACCCCTGCGCTGGCCCAGAGCGCGCCGATGGTCGGTGACCGTCCGCTGGTGCAGGTCAAGCCGAAGGGGACGAAGACCGCCGCCGCCGCGCCGGCCAAGCCGCAATCGGCGGCCGCCAAGCTCCAGGCCTGCCTGGAGATCGACGACGGAACCAAGGAGCGCCTGAACTGCTACGACGCCGTCATTCCGCCGGCGGCCAAGCCGAAGGCGATGAAGGCCAAGGTGGTCGGCGACTGCAAGTTCACCAAGGAAGAGGATGAGCGGCTCGCCTGCTTCAACGGCTTCGTCGAGAAGCTTCCGAAGTCCTGAGGCATTGCGGCGGCCTCTGTCTCAGCGGCTCGACACGCGGTTCGACATGTCCTGGGCTCCGGCCGCGATCCGGATCGGCGGCTGGGCGGCCGCCATCTTGACCAGCAAATCCTTGATCGGGTTGCGGGTCCATGCCTGCGTGACGTAGTCGCGATGGGTGATGCCCTCGTCGGTCTCGACGAAGACGACGCTGCCCGGGCGCAGCGGCCGGTCCATGTCTTCGGAGACTTCGATGCCGCGATTGCGCAGCATCGCCATCAGTTCCTGATCATGCCGCGCAGTGTAGCGCGTGTAGGAGCTGATGAAAAAGCCGGAGCGGTTGCGCTCGACCCAGTTGGCGAACTTGTCGAGCTGGCCGTAGACCGCATCGAGCAGCACGACGCCGCGCACGCGGTCGCCGATGCCGCCGACCTCGAGGCTCCAGGCCGTGGGAAGGAAGCCACCGCTGTAGCCGACGATCACGATGGGCATGCCGGCGAACGTCTTCGCGGTGGCCGGATTGCCGGTCAGGCGGGCGAGGCTGGCCGCGGCCTCGTCCATGAATCGCTTGAAGCCGCCGGGCTGCCAGAACTTGCCGGCGCTCGAATCGGCGGCGTCGACGGCCATCTGCGGCGCGAGCAGCACCGCGTTGACGCCCGCCGCGGTGATCTGCTGCGGCACCAACTGGCGGTCGCGCACGTCGCGCTCCAGCGTGGCGCCGTTGCCGTGGAAGAACACGACGATCACGCCCGGCTTGCGCACATCGAATTGTTCGGGGACGTGCACCAGCACACGGCTGTCGTTGTAGGTCTGGTCCTGCCAGTAGACGCGGCCGGACAAGCTGCGGTGGCCGCGGCGCTCACCGTTACTGACGTTCAGGAATGGCGCGTCGGATGCCGGATTGTTACCGAAATAGGGAAAGGCCGACGACTGCATGCTGACGAGGGTCGTCAGATCCTCACGCTGCCGCCGTTCCGACCGTTGCGGCTCCAGGGATGCGATCTGTGAGGGCGCCGGCTTCGGAGCGAAGTCGGAGGGCGTGTGAAGCCGGAAGCTCTCCTGCGCGGACGGGAAGCGGTCGCTGAATTCAGGTGCCGGAAAACGATCGTCGAAGGTCAGCCCCTGGGCCGTCGATGCGTTGGCGGCCAACGCCTCGGGATTGGGCGCCTTGCCGCAATGCGTGAAGGAAAGGCAGATTGCCAGCGCCGATGCCGCGCGCCACCAGAGGCACGAGCCCCTGCGCACAGACGTCACCGCTTTCTCGTCTTCCCCGATCATCCGTCCCCAAAGACGCGTTTGAGCCGCAACACGGCTCTTCAACCAGCGGATTTCGTTCAACCTGCGCCGCCGAAATTGAGGTCGCGTTAAGGATCGTGTCCGGTCGACCCCGGGCGTACCGGGACACACCACGCGAACGTGTCGCGATTGTGGGACGGCCGGCGGCCCGATGCAATGCCGTAGCCCAGCCCGGCCGAAATCGGTTCAAAAATACCCTTGAGGAAGGTCATATTTAACGCCCGTTAACGATGTTTGAATGCTTCGGCGGGAACCTGGGCTGAGGCAGAGGAAGGGGCGCCGGGCGTCCCTCGACGAGATGGCTGCATCCGAGGCGGACGATCCCGGCCGGGGCCGGACAGACGGCGACCGGGTTCCATCCGTGTCCTTGCCGGTCGCGACCGCGATCGTCATCGCCGACATGATCGGAGTCGGCGTCTTCACCAGCCTCGGCTTCCAGGTCCGGGACATCCCGTCCGGCTTCTCCATTCTGGCGCTGTGGGCGGTCGGGGGACTGGTGTCGATCTGCGGGGCGCTGTCCTATGCCGAACTCGGCACGATGTTTCCGCGCTCGAGCGGCGAATACAATTTCCTCACACGAGCGTTCCATCCGGCGATCGGCTTCATGGCCGGGTGGGTCTCGGCGACGGTGGGCTTCGCGGCGCCGGTGGCGCTCGCGGCCATGGCGTTCGGCGAATATGGTCGGGCCGTCATCACCAGTGCTCCGCCGATGCTGCTCGCCACGGGTGCAGTCTGGCTCGTGACAGCGGTGCAGCTCGGCGGCATCAGGCAGTCGAGCCGCTTCCAGCTGTTGTCGACCATGCTGAAGCTCGCGCTCATCACCGCCTTTCTCATCGCAGGCTACACCATTGCCGCCCCGCAGTCGGTCACTTTCCTGCCGACCGCGGCCGATATCGGCCACGTGACGAGTGCGGCGTTCGCAACCGGACTGGTGTTCGTGATGTACGCGTTTTCCGGCTGGAACGCGGCGACCTACATCATCGGCGAACTGCATGCGCCGGAGCGGACCTTGCCGCGCGCGCTGCTGCTGGGCACGGTGATCGTTCTGGTACTCTACATCGCGCTCAACGCTGTTTTCCTGCGGGCTGCACCGATGGACGCGCTCGCAGGCCAGCTCCAGGTCGCGAGCATCGCGGGCAGTCATATCTTCGGCGAGACCGGCGGGCGCTTCGTGGCCGCGATGATCTGCGTCGGACTGGTTCCTTCCATTGCCGCGATGATGTGGATCGGCCCGCGCGTGCTGATGACGATGGGCGAGGACATTCCGGCGCTGTCGGTGTTTGCGCGGCGCTCGCGTAATGGGGCGCCGGCCTATGCCGTGCTGTTCCAGCTCACGGTCGCCACCCTGATGCTGTTCACGGAAAGCTTCGAGGCGGTGCTGGACGTCGTCCAGTTCTCGCTGTTGTCCTGCTCGCTTCTCGCTGTGCTCGGACTGATCAAGCTGCGCATCGCGCAGCCCGAACTCACGCGACCCTACCGCGCCTGGGGCTATCCGGTCACGCCGTTGATTTTCCTCAGCGTGACCTTCTTCATGATGTACTATCTCATCACAACGCGGCCCTTGCAGGCAGGGCTCGGCGCAGGCGCAATGGCGTCGGGATTGGTGATCTATTGGTTCGCTCACGCGCGATCGCGCCGTATCGCCGCAACGCTCGCATCGGGTTCGGATTGAAATGCTGTTGGTCTCGAGAGTCTGGTTCGCCGTCGCATGTCTGATCCTTGCCATGAGCTTCGAGGCTCGGGCTCAGACCACCACGCCGGACGACACGGCGCGGGTGCTGGCGGGCATGCCGCCAGCAGCGGGCTCGCCGCTCCTGCCCTTCGTGCAGGATCCGGCGTGGCGGCGCCACGCGGCGTTCTTCGACAACGCCTTCAATCAGCTCGAGCAGCGACAATTGTCGAAGATCAGGGCCTGGGCGGATGCCAATCTGGCCGCGCCGCGGCCGTCGATGTTCTATTTCTTCTCGGGGCCGGATTTTCTCTATGCCGATGCCTTTCATCCGAAGGCAACGACCTATGTCCTGGCGGCACTCGAGCCGACCGGCCCGATCCCGGACCTGACCAGATTGCCCCGAGGCAGCATCGGCCCGGCGCTGTCCTATGTCGAACGCTCGTTGCAATCGGTCCTGAGCTTCTCCTTCTTCATCACCAAGGACATGAAGGTCGACCTGCGCGAAGGCGAGCTCGAAGGGACCCTGCCGATCCTCTACGTCTTCCTGGCGCGCACCGGCAAGACGATCCGCGAGGCCAGTCTGATCTGGTTGGACGAGAACGGCGGATTGCACGGCAACGACGAGGCGCCGACGCGCAATGCGACCAAGGGCGCGCGCATCCTGTTTGCCGGCGCCGACGGGGCCGCCAAGACGCTCTACTACTTCTCCAGCGATCTCTCCGATTCCGGCGTGAAGGCGAGCGGGTTGCTCAAGTTCTGCGCGCCGCTGGGGCCGGGCGACAGTCTCCTGAAGAGCGCGTCCTATCTGTTGCATGAGAACGGCTTCGGGCGGGTCCGTAGCTGGCTGCTGAAGAACAGCGCCACCGTCATCCAGGACGATTCCGGCATCCCGCTCGCAAGCTACGAAGCGCGGGCTTGGCGTTTCCTGCCGTTCGGACGCTACGCCGGGCCGATCGACAAGTTTCCGGACATGTATCAGAGGAGCTATGCGAAGCTGTTCGAGCGCGCGCAGCCGCTGGAGTTCGGGATCGGCTATCGCTGGCGCACGCGTGAATCGAATGTCCTGCTCGCGGTGAGATCGCCTCCGGCCGACGCGACAGTCTCGGCCGAAGCGAGCGTCCTTCCAGAGACGGATTACCAGCCGCCGCCGCGCGCCCGGCGCGTGCCGCGGGCGCCGGAGCCGGTTCCTCTCTATCCGCCGCCGCGGCGCGACGATTTCATCTTCTGGCCGAGATGGTAGGGGCGAATCTCACCAGTGCACGCTCTGGCTGGGCACGATGTAGGACGTCGTCGGCGGGGGCAGGGCGGTGCTGTCCGTGAGATAGCGCCAGGCACCGACAATGACGATCAACAAAGCGATGATGCAGAGCAGGTCCACCTGGCGTGCGTCATGATGGCCGGCATGATCGGGACCGACACTCTTGCGCGCTCGGTGGCTTCTGGGGCTGATTGTCCAGCGCATCGTTGTTTCCTCCCGAAGGAAGCGTCACATCAATGCCAGTCCAAGCGGCGCGGTTCCTGCTGACAGCGCCGTCGCATTACAGAAGCATAGTCCCGGCGTGGGATTTCGCCAGCGCCATCTGCGAGGTCGATCGATTCGGTACTTGTTGCGCTGCACCTCAGTTCGGCCCGTTGACGCCGCGCCATCGCGCATAGCGCCAAGGCAGGTACCAGCGGGCGCGCGCAGGAGCCGTCGTTGGGACGTTGTCGATGCCGGAGGTGCCAAAGGGCTGGCAGCGCAGCAGCCGGGCGAGCGTCATCCAGCCGCCTGCCCAGAGCCCGAAGCGCTCGATGGCTTCATCAGCATAGACCGAGCACGTCGGCAGGTGCCGGCAATTGTAGCCGACCAGCGGCGACAATGTGTGGCGATAAAGCCAGATCAGCGCGTGAGCCGCGCGGCGCGGGAGTCGCCCCAGCAGCGACCCGATGTGCGCAGAATGGCAGCCGATGTCGGAGCATGAGTGCTTCATGAGCGAAATGCCAGATGGATGTGCGAGCTTCTGACCGGTTCCTCGGCAGGGAACCTTGCTCTCGTTCATTTGTGGTGATGTGATGCAACAATGGCCAGTTTTCAGCGGCGCCGCAGCACGCCGCAGCTGGACGGTCGGTGATTGCCCGGATACGTTTCCCGACAAGGATGTGACAGACTAATAACGGATTTGAGGCCAGCTTGTCAGGTCTTTCCGCAAGAAAACCGAGGAACTGCGTACCGAGCTATACGAGGGGGACGGATTGCGCGTGAGATTGCTGCGGTCGCATGAATTGCGCTGGATGCTACTCGGTGTGGCAGCGCTTGGTTTGGTGGTCGGTGGGGCGATCACCGTTATGTCCAACACGGCGCGCGCCGGCGGCGCGCTCGAAGAGCGCAAACTCCCGATGCGGTTCGGTTGGGTCGCCTGCGAGCCGAATTGCGGCTGGGTCAGCGCGGTCGGGATCGTTACCGGCGATACGCCGAAGGATTTCGAGGATTTCGCGAGGGATCGCGACCTGACGGGCACCACCCTGGTGCTCGACTCCAGCGGCGGTTCGGTCAACGACGCCATCACCCTGGGTCGCCGGTTCCGTGGGCTGAAGATGCGCACGACGGTCGGCATGACCCAGCGTCCGAGCCGCGCGGGTGACCGGCCGCGCGTGGTGCCCGAGGCCTATTGCGAGTCGATGTGCGTGTTCCTGCTGTTGGCTGGAACCACGCGTTACGTTCCGGACACCGCCCATGTCCGCGTTCACCAGATCTGGATGGGAGACCGCGCCGACGACGCCAAGGCGGCGAGCTATACGGCGCAGGACCTGATGATCGTCGAGCGCGACATCGGGCGTCTCGCCAAATACACCTTCGACATGGGCGGAGCGGGCGATCTGCTGTCGCTGGCGCTGAACGTGCCGCCCTGGGAGGACCTGCATGAGCTGTCGCGCGCCGAGCTGCGGCTGACCAATATCGTGACCACGGATCTGGTCGCCGAGGTGCTGCCGCCAAAGGGGGCGGTACCCGTCGCCGAGCTCGCGCCGAAGCCGCAGGCCAGGGACAAGCAGCAGGACCGCTTCCCGGCCGCGCTCGACAAGCAACTCTCCCGCACCGCCGAAGCGCTTCCGGCGGCGACGGTGGCGGCGACGCCGCCGCAATAGGCAGCGACGTCGCTGGCGAACCGGCGCCAGCGTCCGAAAGGGGCGACAGATGCCGCTACGCTCGCGCGAGCTGGCTATGCGATTTTGACGTGCGGGAGAATGATGCCGCCTCAGCCCTGGGCCGCGGCCGGCTGCTCGCCGTTGGCTTTGGCCTCGATCTGGCCGATCGCATCCACCACGGCATCGAAGGTCAGCATCGTGGAGGCGTGGCGGGCCTTGTAGTCGCGCACCGGCTCGAGCAGGGCGATGTCGGCCCATTTGCCTTCCGGCGGCGCACCGTTCTCCTTCAGCATCCTTCTCACCGTCTCCCGCAGCTCGCGCAGCTCCGCGGCGCTGGAACCGATGACGTGGCGAGCCATGATCGAGGAGGAGGCCTGGCCGAGGGCGCAGGCCTTCACGTCGTGGGCGAAGTCGGTCACCACGGGCCCGTCCATCTTGAGGTCGACCTTGACGGTCGAGCCGCACAGCTTGGAATGGGCGGTGGCGGTGGCGTCCGGGTGGTCCAGCCGTCCGAGCCGCGGAATGTTGCCAGCCAGCTCGATGATGCGCTTGTTGTAGATGTCGTTCAGCATGTGCCTGACGTCCCGGAATTACCGGCGTGGCGGCCTTGGCGGCCGGGTTTCATCGCCCTATATTGCGAGTATATGGAAACGATTGGCAGGAATTCCAGCCACATCCACAGGCGTCCGGCGCGAGAGGCGCTCAGCCTGCGTGTGGCACCTCTGCAGGTGACGCCCTCAAGGTGATGCTGTGCCGGTGACACTCCGGTCGGACCGCCGACCGGTCGAACGGAGTTGAGATGGACACTTTGATCAAGACGTTGCGCGCGAACAAGCCCGAGGGCAAGCCGTTAGACGCCAAGCTGACTGACCCCCGCGCTGCAGAGCTCGATCCTGCCGATTTTCTCGCCGCCGCCGTGCGGCCGGATCGGCCACGGCCGTCGCGCGCGGAAGCCGAGGCCGCGGTTTACACGCTCCTGAATTACATCGGCGAGGATCCGACCCGCGAGGGGCTGGTCGACACGCCGCGCCGGGTCGTCGAGGCCTATGATGAATTGTACCAGGGCTATCACCAGTGCCCGGCCGAGGTGCTCGACCGCACCTTCGGCGAGACCGCCGGCTATGACGACTTCGTGCTGATTCGCGACATCGAGTTCACGTCGCAATGCGAGCATCACATGATGCCCTTCTACGGCCGCGCGCATATCGCCTATACGCCGGTCGAGCGGGTGGTCGGCCTGTCCAAGCTGGCGCGCCTGACCGACATCTTCGCCCGCCGCCTGCAGACCCAGGAGCATCTCACCGCCCAGATCGCGGCTGCGATCGACGAGGTGCTGAAGCCGCGCGGCGTCGCCGTCATGATCGAGGCCGAGCACACCTGCATGTCGGTGCGGGGCGTCGCCAAGCACGGCGCCATCACCTTCACCAGCCGCTTCACCGGCATGTTCAGGGACAATCCGGCCGAGCAGTCGCGCTTCCTGTCCATGGTGCGGTCGCCGCAACGGTAAGCCTGCCAACCCGTTGAGCAGAGAGTTTCGTGTCTTCATCCTCAGTTGAGCGCGAGGAGGGCTTGGCCTTCCTGCCCAAGTTCGACGCGGCCGGCCTCGTCACCTGTGTGACGACCGATGCCGTGAGCGGCGACGTGCTGATGGTCGCCCACATGAACGAGGAGGCCCTGCGCAAGACGGTGGCGACCGGCGAAGCTTGGTATTTCAGTCGCTCGCGCAATGCGTTGTGGCGCAAGGGTGAGAGCTCGGGCCAGACCCAGCGCGTGGTCGAGATGCGCACCGATTGCGACCAGGACGCGGTCTGGCTGCGCGTCGAGCAGGCCGGCGCGGCGTGCCACACCGGCCGCCATTCCTGCTTCTATCGCAAGGTCGAGCGATCGGATGACGGCAGCGGTGCGCAGCTCGTCTTCGTCGATGCCGACCGGCTGTTCGATCCGGCCGAGGTCTATCGCAAGTAGGCCAGCGACCTGCCTCCGGGTCTATCCGGTCGTTCATTGGCCCGGCCGGGCCCAGCGAATTAACTCGCCATTAACCATGCCCGCCGCATTTTGCCGGACGTTTCCGGCGCGTTCGTCTGCCAGCAAATCTGCAAACAGCGGGTCTTCCCATGTCGGTCGACGCATCCAACTCCTCGTCCACCGGTTTCCTCGATGGCGTCCGGGCGAAGGTCGCCGGCGCGATCAAGCAGGCCGCTGACAGCGTCGGCACCAGCTTCGAATATCTGCTGTCGACCGCCAAGATGGAGTCCGACTTCAATCCGACCGCCGGCGCCTCGACGTCATCAGCGCGCGGGCTCTACCAGTTCATCGACCAGACCTGGCTCGGCACGGTGAAGGAAGCCGGCGCCGATCTCGGCTATGGCCAATATGCCGACGCAATCACCCGGACACCGTCGGGCGACTACACGGTCAGCGATCCCGCCATGCGGCAGGCGATCATGAAGCTGCGTGACGACCCGCAGGCGTCGTCCGCAATGGCGGCGGCGCTTACGCAATCGAACAGCTTTCAGCTCACCGGCAAGATCGGCCGCCGGCCGACCGACGCCGAGCTCTACATGGCGCACTTCATGGGCGTTGGCGGTGCCGCGAAGCTGATCACCAGCACCCAGGAGACGCCGAATGCGTCGGCTGCGCGGATGTTTCCCGGCGCCGCCGCGGCCAACCGGCCGATCTTCTACGATCGCGACGGACAAGCCCGCAGCGTGTCCCAGGTCTATGCGGTCCTGAACACGCGCTATGCCGGCGCCGCCAATTCCTCGGCCACCCGGGGCGCGCTTGCACTCTATGGTGGGACGAATGTCGCAGCCAATGCGGCCGGCGGCGGCGCGCTGCCGACCACCGACACCGCAACCTTCCTGTCGATGTTTCCGGATGCGCGCGGCTCATCCCGGTCCGGCTCCTCGACGACGGCCGATGCGTCGGCGGTCAACCGGCCGGCAGATCCGATGTTTCGTTCGCTATTCCAGGTTGACGGCCAGTCGAGCCAGGCGGTCTCGCCGACCGTGCGCGAGTTGTGGGGCCATTCATCGGTTGCTAGCGCGACCCCGTCGGAGAGCGGTAGTATCGATGCCAGCGGCAATGGTCAGCGCAGGCTCGACCTGTTCAGCGATCCGCACGGCACCTTCTCGGGCTGATGCGCCGGCGAAGGCGGTCGCGCTCGTCGCTGAACCATTGATCAAAAAGAACTATTTTGAAGTCCCGCCGCGGCTCGCGCCGCTGGCGGCGGCCGCATTTCCCCCGTCGGATTACGGCCAAATGCGGCGTTGAGTGGTATCATAGTATGTAAACAACCTGCCGCCTTAACAAAACATCAACAAAACCAGCCACTTATGGTGAACGCTTTGTTAAGCGTCGTGGTTTATTTTCGGTGCTGTTGAGGCCCTCGTGGCCTTTGTCTGCAAGTTGCGTAAGCCGGAAAGACCATGATCGTTCGGCAGTTTCTCAGTTGGGTCAGAACCGCACCCGCCGGTGAGCGGGCAGAGGCCACCAGGGCGCTCGCGCGGGCGTGGCTGTTGTCGGATCTTTGCGATGAGGATCGCGGCGCCGCGGAGGGCGCGCTCCTCATGCTGCTGGACGATCCGTCGCCGCTGGTGCGGCAGGCGATGGCGGAGGTGTTCGCCCGCTCGGAGGAGGCGCCGGCCGCCATCGTCCAGGCGCTCGCCACGGACCAGGCTTCCGTGGCCGCCATCATCCTCGAACATTCGCCGCTCTTGATCGATGCCGACCTCGTCGACATCGTCGCGACCGGCAACTCCGACACGCAATGCGCGATCGCGCGCCGCGTCGGCCTGCCCGCGCCGGTGTGCGCCGCGATCGCCGAGGTCGGCAGCGCCGCCGCCGCGCTCGAGCTGATCGAGAATGCCTATGCCGAGCTCGCGCCGTTCTCCTGGGACCGCATCGTCGAGCGCCACGGCCACCTCGCCGCCATCCGCGAAGCGATGCTGGTGCTGGACGACCTGCCGGCCGCGACGCGCGCGGCGCTGGTCGACAAGCTGTCCGAGACGCTGGCGCAGTTCGTCGTCGCCAGGAACTGGCTCAGCGCCGACAGGGCAGGGCGCATCACCAATGAGGCGCGCGACCGCTCGACCATCACCATCGCGGCGCGCTCGCGCGGCGAGGAGCTGCGCGGGCTGGTCCAGCATCTGCGCGCAACCTCGCAACTCACCGCGGGCCTGATCCTGCGCGCGCTTCTCTCCGGCAACGTCGAATTGTTCGAGATCGCGCTATCGGAGCTCGCCGACATGCCGCGGGCGCGGGTGTCAGCGCTGCTCAACGATCGCGGTCGCGCCAGCCTGCAGGGGCTGCTGCGCAAGGCCGGCATTCCCGACACCACCTTCGACGCGTTCAGCATCGCGCTCGAGGTCTGCCGCGAGAACGGCTTTGCCGACACCCTGAGCGGAGCAGCGATCCTGCGTCGCAAGATGGTGGAGCGCGTGCTCACCCATTGCGCCACCGACCGCGACGCGGCCGCGCCGCTCTTGATCCTGCTGCGGCGCTTCGCCACCGAATCCGCACGCGACGAGGCCCGCGAGTTCTGCGACGAGGTGATGGCGGAGGATTTCGTCGCCGGGCTGGAGTTCGGACTGATCGCGGCCTAGCGCAGCTCGCCTGTTCGTCCGCGGATTCCTCAGCAGATCAAGGCCGACATCTCTCCGCCCGTCATTCCGGGGCGCGCGAAGCGCGAGCCCGGAATCCATAACCACAGGGCAACGTGCCGAGGCAAGCTGTCACCGCTCGCGCGCCTCACATTCCATTCTATGGCGATGGATTCCGGGCTCATCGCTGCGCGATGCCCCGAAATGACGCCAGGATGGATGGTGGCCAACGATCCTGCGATGGAATGAATGGATAGTGAGCGGCCAGCCGGCCTATGGCTGATCGCTCGGCACGAGGCTCGGCGCCAGGATCGCTTCGAGATGCTCAGGCCGGTTGCGGTTGACCTGGATCAGATAGTCGTCCGCCACGCGGCGCAGCCGGCGGCTCAATTCGCCTGCGACCGTCGCGCTGTCATACTTCGTATGATCATGCACGATCGCCTGGATGGCGTTGACGTGATGCTCGAACAGCTCGGCGGGGACCTTTTCGAGGTCGGGCGCGTGCTCGATGATCCGGCACAGGCTATCGGCAACCTCGGCAGCGGCGGGATAGCCGAAGGTCGCTGCGTCGCCCTTGATGTCGTGGGCGGCGCGAAACATCTCCTCGCAGGCGTCGTCGTCGAAGCCGGTCCTGAGCACTGCTGCATAGGCCTTGGTCAGACGATCGGCCTCGGTGTCCATCCACGATTTGAACTCGCCGGACAGCTCGGCCAGCGCGGCTTCCGCGCGTGCGATCGGATCGTCGAGATCCTTCTCCTCGGCGCGGCGCAGCACCTTCTTCAGCGGATTGGGCTGGGTGATGACGTGATGCGAGGCGTAGGTCTTGACCTGGACCGCCGGGGCCTTGTCTTTCGCCATCTCGATATCCCCTGATGATGCCGACCAACGCAAATCGACTCACTTCCCCGATTCATAGCCGAGGACCTTGGCGCGCTGGGCGCCGATCCCCCGATTGCGTTAACGCGGGCTCACTGCCGCGCCCCTAAACTGCGGAGCGCGCTTTATCCAGAAGTGACGGCTGCTGGAAGATCTCCGCCTCGCCGCCGATCCGGCGCTCCGGCCCGATATAGGCGGTGTTGGTGTTGCGGCGCCGGTCCGGGCCGAAATAGGTCTTGGTCTTGATGAAGGGCCGCGGATTGGCGACCACGTTGAGGATGCGCTGATACAGGCCCTTGGCCGAGATCGGCTTGGCGAGGAATTCCGTGACGCCGGCGTCGCGCGCGACGGTGACGCGGCGCTTCTCCGAATGTCCCGTCAGCATGATGATCGGCGCGTAGGGATTGCCCTTGGCTTCCGGCTGCCGGATCATCTGCGCGAGCTCGAGGCCGTCGAAGATCGGCATTGCCCAGTCGGTGATGACGATATCCGGCGAGAAATGAGTATACATCTCGAGTGCGGTCGCGCCGTCCTCGGCCTCGTTGACCTCGCGGGCGCCGAACGAATGCAGCAGCGTGCGCAGGATGCGGCGCATGTGCGGGTTGTCGTCGCAGACGAGAAAGCGCAGCTTGTTGAAGTCGATGCGGTACATTTGGCCGGCCCGAAGGGATCACCGGTGATGGCGGTATACCCGCATTAACCATACGGAGCCGCGGGTTAACAAAGCGTTGCGCAGGGCGGCCACGGAGCAAAAAGGCGCGGAAAACCGCCCGATGTCAGTAGCCGAACTGCTCGCTCAGGATCCGCTCTTCCAGGCTGTGGCCGGCGTCGAACAGCATCCGCATCGAGATCGTCTTGTCGGAGAGCACCTCGACCCGCTGGACGTTGCGGACCTCGTCATGGTCGGCCACCGCCGCGACCGGCCGCTTGTCGCCTTCGAGCACCTCGATGATCACATAGGCCGTGTTCGGCAGCAGGGCGCCGCGCCAGCGACGCGGCCGGAACGCGCTGATCGGCGTCAGCGCCAGCAGCGCGGCGTTGATCGGCAGGATCGGGCCCTGCACCGAGAGGTTATAGGCGGTGGAGCCTGCGGGCGTGGCGACGAGCACGCCGTCGGCGATCAGCTCCGGCATGCGCTCGCGCTCATCGATCAGGATGCGCAGCCGCGCCGTCTGTGCCGTCTGTCGGAACAGGTAGACCTCGTTGATGGCGTGGTGGATGTGAACGACGCCCGCGGCATCGGTCGCCCGCATCAGCAGCGGATGGATCACCGATTCCTGGGCCGCTTCGAGCCGTCCGTGCAGATCGATCGTGCTGAACTCGTTCATCAGGAAGCCGACCGTGCCGCGATGCATGCCGTAGATCGGCTTGCCCGAGCGCATGTGGTCGTGCAGCGTCTGCAGCATCAGGCCATCGCCGCCGAGCGCGACCACGACGTCCGCCAGGTCCGGATCGGAGTTGCCGTACAGCGCGGAGAGCTGCGTCAGGGCGGCCTGGGCTTCGGCACTCGGACTCGCGACGAAGGCGATCCGCTCATATCGCTTGGACGTGGTCATGCGTCGCAGGGCTCGCTGGTCAGTTGGCCGGTGACAGGCGCCGTGTCGTCTAGCCGACCTTGCCCGTGCTTGTCCATCGCGGCCGGTATCCTGGGGCAATGGGGCCGGGATGAGGCTGATATGGCCCGGACGTGCGCGCACGCACGGAAGTCATCGTGGCGTCATTTTTCCTGCAGGCTGCGCACGGGGTCCCAGGCCAGGGACCCGGTCGCCAAGCTTGCTTTCACGCGTTCGGCGAAGAAGTGGCTTGGCCGATCGCTCAGTGCGCTGTGCGCGAAGCAGTCGACCGCTTGCGGCAGCTCGCCGGCGCGCCAGTGCGCAAGGCCTGTGGCATAGCTGGTGAGGAGGGTCTGTTCCTCCGGCGTGAGCTCGGCTGCGCGGCCATGCAGCTCGTAGATCTTCAGTGACTGCTCGCGGCCCTTGACCCGGATGGTGTCGAGCTCGCGCCAGGCAAACTCGGTGCCGGCGAGCGCCACCGTGCTCTCCGAGGCGATGATCGTGGTGCCGTAGAATTTGTTGGCGCCCTCCAGCCGCGAGGCCACGTTCACGGCGTCGCTCATGACGGAGTAGTTGAAGCGGCGTTGCGAGCCGAAATTGCCGACCAGCGCGGCGCCGCTGTTGATGCCGATGCGCTGTGCCACCTTGATGCCCTGGAACGCCGTCGACGAATGGTTGAGCTCGGCGAGCTTCGCCTTGCAGTCGAGCGCCGCACGCGCCGCGCTGCGCGCATGGTCGGGATCGTCGAGCGGAGCGCCGAACACGGCGACCACGGAGTCGCCGATGTATTTGTCGACATAGCCGTCGTGGCTTTCGATGACGTCGGTCATGGCCGAGAGATATTCGTTGGTGAGCGCCATGAGCTGCTCCGGCGTCATCTGCTCGGCGAGGCGCGAGAAGCCCTCGATGTCGGAGAAGAACACGGTGACCTCGCGGGTCTCGCCGCCGAGCTGCGGCAGCCGGCGCGAGGCGAGCATGCGGTCGATCTCGTGCGGTGCGAGGTAATAGGCGAAGCTCTTCTGCAGCAGCCTGCGGTCCTTGTCGGTGACCATGAAACGATAGCCGGTGGTCGCAGCCAGCGCGAGCACACCGGCTGCGAGCGGCTCCGTCAAGGGCAGCCCGTAGGCATGGTCGAAGAGGATGGTGGCGAGCGCGGTGTAGAGCAGCGCGAGCCCTGCCAGGATTGCCGCTGCAGAGGCGGGGCGCAGCAATCGGGCGAGCAGCGCAGCCAGCAGGGCGATGGTTGCGGCGATGGCGAAGATCGCTGGGCGTCCGAGCTCGGTGACCGCGTCCTGCCGAACCAGATTGTTCACCGCCGTGGCGTGGATGTAGACGCCGGCAATGGTGCTGCGGGCGAACGTCTCGGAGATCCTGCGCTCGTCCAGAACGCAGCGCGGCCGCCGCGCGCCCTCGGCGCGGGTTGCGAAGCGCTTCGAGGTGAGCCGCCGATCCTCGATCCCGACGGTGCCGAGCAGGACGACCTTGCCGGCGAACTCGCGGCGAAAATAGTCCTTGTCGCCCTTGAGCGCGCAGGCGCGCAAGTCGGCAAACGAATAGGTCGGAATGTCCTGGGCGCCGCCGGCGAAATTCAGGGTCATGGTGCTCGGCACGCTGCCGGGCACCTCGTACGCACCGAGTGTGACGCCATCGGCGGCAATGACCGGCGCGGTGCCGGTTGCGCGCCCCGCCAATTCCAGCGCCATGCTCGGAACGGCCTTGCCGTCGACCGACAGCGTCAGCGGATGGCGGCGGACGACATCGTCGCTGTCGGTATAGGTGTTGAGCGGACGAAGGTTCTGCTGCTGACGCACCGCGATGCGCTGGCCGGGCGCGGGCAGGATCGGCGGCTCGGCAAAGATCTCGCCCAGCACCACCTTGCCGCCGGCGGCCGCGGCCGCGAGCGCACGCAGGAAGTCGCGATCGAAGCCGCGCGTCTTCTCGCCGAGAGTGCTGTCGCCGAGCGGAATCTCCGACTGCTCGATCGAAGTCTGGAACACGATGTCGAAACCGACCACCTTGGCGCCGCCGTCGAGGACGGCCGTCAGCACGCGCCCGATCTCGCCGGTCCAGGTCAACAGCGGCGCGCCCTTGAAGGGGGGCGCCTGATAGCTCTCCTCGTCGACCGCGATCACCACCGCCGGACTCGCTGCTGCATCGTGACGGTTGCCGAAGGTCTCGAAGCGCAGCCATGTCAGCGCATCCAGCGACAGGCCGCGGCCGCGCTCGAAGAGGGGCGACACGAACAGGCCCGCGCACGCCAGCGCGATGGCGATGACGGCAAGCGCGTCGCGCGTCCGGCGTCCGATCGCCACCGACGAGAGCCTTCGGTCTCAGTTGAACCGGATCAATCGCCCGACCGCAGGGCCGGGGCCCGCCTTGGCCTGTGCGTCGACCTTGAACACGATGCGCAAGTTGCTGAAGCTCGCGACATAGGTGCCGCCGGGCGTGAGCGGGTGACTGGTGCCGGCGAAATCGTAGAATCGTCCCTTGTATTGCCGGCCCGAGAGCTCGACCTGCTGGCGCTCGCCGGGCTGGTCGAGGCGTTCGACGGTCAGCGTGCCGCGCCCTTTGGCCTCGAAGATGGGTGACGCGCTGTAGATGATCGCCTGCGCCACCGGCGCGCTGTCCGGTCCAACGCTGCGCACGATCGTGGCCGCGACCTCGCTGGTCTCGCGCGAGGTGGCCTGTGCATGGCTGGCGTCGCAATTGACGATGTCGCTCTTGAGCGTCGCGCCGTCGACCGTGCTTTCGCCGGGGCCGACGGTGACACTGCCGGCGCCGTTGACCGTCTCGCGCCGGCACGATTTGAGGTAGCTCATCACCACGGCGCCATCCGGGCCGAGCTTGATCACCTGGCCGGGCGCGACATAGTCCATCAGCTCGGCGCCGGCCACATCACCCTGGACGTCCTCGACCAGCGCCGCCGGCGGACCGGCCCAGGCTGCCGGCGATCCGATCACGGCCGGTCCGGCGAGCCCGGAGAGGGCTGCGATGATGAGCGTCGGCAACTTCATGATGAACTCCGTGATCGCAATCGGCGGCGGCCTCTTGCCCCAAACCTGGGTGTCCCAGTGATGGGACGTCGGAGGCGATGGAGAGGTTCGAGCCCATAACACACCTGAGGGGAACAGGCACTGGTGCGGATGTGACTTGGATCACGGAAGAGTTGCTTGAGCTTGCTTCCAAGCCGCGGTTCATGCCCTTGCAGAGGTGGCGTGTTGCGCCAAGCGCCTAGGGGAGTGAGCTGATGGCAGGGATGAGATCATCCGTCGCGTGGCCGAGACTGATGGCTTTCGCCTTGACGGCACTGCTCGCCGGCCCGGCCCTGCACGCCGAGGATGCGCCACCGGCGGCGCACGACGCCGCAGCGCCGGGCTCGCATCGCACCGGCTCGGCCGGAAATCGCGCCGCGAGCCCGCCCGGCTCAGCATCGACCGCCGAGCAGCACAAGCTGCCGCCGGACTCTACCACGACACAGAAGCTCGAACTGCCCGGCCGCACGCTGTCGTTCACGGCGACTGCCGGTTCGATCCGCCTGTTCGACGACAAGAGCGAGCCGCAGGCCGACATCGCCTACACTTCGTATCAGCTCGATGGCGCCGACCGCGCCAGCCGCCCGGTGACCTTCTTCTTCAACGGCGGGCCGGGTGCCTCGTCCGCCTATCTGCAGCTCGGCAATGCCGGTCCGTGGCGGATCGGAATCGACGCGGCCAGCGTGACGCCGTCGTCGAAGCTGGAGCTGATGCCGAATGCAGACACCTGGCTCGACTTTACCGATCTGGTGTTCATTGATCCCGTCGGGACCGGCTACAGCCGTTTCGTCGCAACCGGCGACGAGGTGCGCAAACGGTTCTTCTCGGTCGACGGCGACGTGCGTTCGCTGTCGCTCGTGGTGCGTCGCTGGCTGGAGAAGCACGACCGTCTCGCATCGCCCAAATTCATCACGGCCGAGAGCTATGGCGGCATTCGCGGTCCGAAGATCGTCAACAACCTGCAGCATGACCAGGGCATCGGCATCAGCGGCCTGATCCTGCTGTCGCCGCTGATGGACTTTCGCGACTATTCCGGCTCGAGCCTGATGCAATATGTCGCGAGCCTGCCGAGCTATGCGGCCGTCGCGAAGCAGATGAAGGGGCCGGTGACCCGCGCCGATCTTGCCGATGTCGAGCGTTACGCCAGCGGCGACTTCCTGCTCGATCTCGTCAAGGGCGAGGCCGATACGGAAGCCACCAATCGGCTCGCCGACAGGGTCGCGACCCTGACCGGCATCGACCAGGTGGTCAGCCGCAGGCTGGCCGGCCGCTTCGACGTCTCGGAGTTTCGCCGTGAGTTCGACCGCAAGAACGGCCGCATCACCGGGCGCTATGACGGCTCGGTGCTGGGCATCGATCCCTATCCGGATTCGAGCCGCTCGCGCAGCTCCGATCCATCCGGGGACGTGCTCACCGCGCCGTTGACCAGCGCCGCGGTCGAGCTGACGACACGCAAGCTGAACTGGCACCCCGACGGCTCCTATGAGCTGTTGAGCGGGGCGGTGAACCGGTCATGGGATTTCGGAAAGGGCACCAACCCGCCGGAGTCCACCGGCGAACTCCGGCAGATTCTCGCGCTCGATCCCAAGCTCAAACTCCTGGTCGGCCACGGCCTGTTCGATCTCGCCACGCCATATTACGGCTCGAAGATCCTGCTCGACCAATTGCCGGCCTTCGCGCGGCCGCCGCGGGTCAAGCTCGTGGTCTATCCGGGCGGCCACATGTTCTATTCCCGCGACGATGCGCGCAAAGCCTTCCGCGGCGAGGCCGAGGCGTTGATGAAGGAGGGCAGGGAGGAGGCCCGATGAGTGCAGCGACACCCGGGCTATGAGTCTTTCTTGCGCCGGCCCTTGGGATATTTCCGCTCCATCTCGGCCTTCACCACGCGCTCCGGCCGCACCCGTGCGCCGGCGAGCCAGATCTCGCTGACGCCGGACTTGGTGCGCACGCGCCGCACCGCCTCACCATGGCTGGCATAGCCGGCCGCGTGCACGATGCGCCCGGTGTCGCGTCCGGTCACCTCGATGCGGGCGGCATCGAGGAACGGGTTGATGAATACCGGATTGGCGACCATGACCTTGTCACCAAACGGGACGAGATCGACGGCGCCCCACAGCGTCCACCAGCGGCCGGTCCAGTCGCGCGTCTTGCGCGACGGCGCGCCGTGGGTGGCGAAGGCCTGCAGGATGAACTTGACGCCATTGGCCCAGCCGGGTGCCCAGCCGTCGACGGCATTGGTCAGCACGGTGATCGTGATGTCGCGGGCGGGAATGACCGACGTCCGCGAGATGTAGCCCTGGAAGCCGCCGCCATGGCCGAACCAGTCGAAGCCGGCCGTTGTCCCGCTCATGAGCGCCAGGCCGTAATAGGCCTCTTCGACGTCCTGGGGCACGCGCCATTGCCGGCGCACCATCTCGCGCCGGCTCGCGACCGACAGCAGGCTCTTCTTCGCGTTCGGGGCAAGCTGGGCGAAGAAGCGGGCGGTGTCGGCCGCGGTCGCGACGATGCCCGCTGCCGGCATGATCGCGTTGGTCGGATTGTCGCCGGGAATCACGACGCGGCGGCCCACGGGGACGACGCGTGAATGGCCGCGCGCGAACGGGACACTCTTGCCGAGCAGCGTCATGTCGGGCGCGCTTTCTCGCAAGGCCAGGGGCGTCATGACCTCGCGCTGCAGCCAGGCCGGGTAGGGCTCGCCGGTGATCGCCTCGATGACCAGGCCGAGCAGGCCGTAGCCATGGTTGGAATATTTGAACCGGCTGTTGGGATCGATCGCCGGCGGCTGCTTCAGCTCGGCCAGCAGTTCGTCCTTGTCGAGATATGACCGGCCATCCGTGAACTGGCCGGAATCCTTGCCGTCACGGATCAGGCCTGCCGTGTGCGACAGCAGCTGGTTCAGTGTGGCCGCGGCGACATCCGGATGCAGATCCTCGACGTACTGTCCGACGGTGTCGTCGAGCTTCAACCGCTTCTGCTCGCGCAGGCGCATGATGGCGGCGGCGGTGAACGCCTTGGTGTGCGAAGCGATACGGAAGCGGTGCCGCGGCGTCAGCTTCTCGCCGCTGTCGAGATTGGCGTGCCCGAAGGCCGCCTCCAGCACGATCTCACCGCGATGGGCGATCGCAATAATGCAGCCGGGTTGCTCGGAGACCGCGACCTGAAAGGCCAGCCAATCCCTGATGTAATCGAGTGCTGCGCCAAGCCAGGACTCCACGAGGCAATCTCCCATTCAAAAATCTGATGAAAATCGTCTGCACGAGGTTTCATCCATAGCGGATCAACGACAGCGGACAAACGAAAATGGCGCAACCCTTTCGGGTTGCGCCACTGTCGAGATCGGAGCTGGTCCGATCGCGTCGTCAGTAGACGAGGCCGGTGCCCGGCTGCTTCTCGAGCGCGTCGGCCAGCGAGCGATATTCGGGGCTGTTGGTGCCGGCGAGCTGCGCGACCTTGTCGAGGTGGTACTTGGCCTGCTCGCGGTTGCCCTGTTCGAGCTGCCACAGGCCGTAGTACTGCCAGGTGCGCACGTGGTTCGGATCATCCGCCAGGGCCTGCTCGTAGTACTGCTTGGAGGCCTGGTAGTTGCCGAGCTTGCGGTAGGAGTAGCCGATCAGATTGGCAACGTCGGCGACGTCCTCGCGGTTCAGCGCCTTGAGCTGCTGGATCGCGGTGGCGTAGTCGCCGCGATCATAGATCGAGGTATAGGCCGTGCGATAGGCCGCCAGGAACTTCGGATCTTCGATGCTCGAGCTCTTGTCCTTCTTCTTCTTGCCCGAATCCGACGCCGGCGGCGACGACGGGGTATCGCTGCCCGCGGCATAGGCCTTCGACAGAAGCAGCGGCCCGGAGGCCACGGCCATCGAGAACAGAGCCAGCGTGGCAATCCTGAGCGCAGACTTTTTCATTCGTATCTCCCGAGTTGTCGATCCAACAGGTGACTGCGTACGGGGAAGAACTCCCGCAGCTGCGAAATATTCCCGGCCATTTGCGCGGATTTTGCGCCGCGATCGGTGCATTATACGGACGACATGATGACAGACCAGTCACCTCGATGACTATCCCTTCATGTCCATGAACCGAAAACAGCGCTTTACTTCAGGGTGGGTTCAGTGCCGGTTCCCTATCGTCGTCTCCATGATCACGAGCCCATCCAGACTGGATGGTGCCTCCAGATCTTCACATCACGGAGACGACCATGCTGAAGTCAATGTCTGTTGCGCTGCTCGCCGCGTCGATCCTGACTGCGCCCGCGTTCGCTGCTGGTGCTGCAAAAACCGATACGTCCGCGAAGTTCAGCCAGACCACTGGCACCGCGAAGACCGATGTGAGCAAGACCGATGCGGCCAAGACCAACGCCACCAAGCCGGGCGCGACGCAGGCCGGCGACAAGGCGAACGAGATGAAGCCCACCGTCGGCAAGACGAAGACCAAGCCGCATGCCTCGCTTGTCCGCCACAAGCATCGCCACGTGGCGCATCTCAGCCATCACAACAAGGTGAGCTTCAAGCGCGTGACGCCGGCGACCCGCCGCGGCTGATCTAGCCAAGGCCACGCAGAGCCGATCTGGTCGTTGACCGCCGGGGCGCGCCAGAGCGCTCCGGCGGCAGCGGCTTGACGAAGGCGTGAGCCGGGACGGATTTCCCGGCCTCTGGCTTTGAGCTAGAACGGCCCCGGGATTGGCTTTCAAGAGTTGGGCGCCTGGGGATGGGGAGAATGAGCTGGTGGCCGGCAACCGCGCTGGCGCTGCTGTTGGCGGGGTGCGCCAGCGGAGGTCCTGCCGCGTTCATGAGCGAGGACAATCGCGGCATCTCCTACACCGGCGATCGTGGTGTCGGCAGCCAGCCGTTTCCAGCCAACCACCGCAGCGAGATCCTGTCCTATCTCAGGACCTACCTGAACAATCCGGTCGGGGTGCGCGACGGCGTCATGGCGGAGCCGGTGCAACGGACGGTCGGTGGCCGGCTGCGCTATGTGAGCTGCCTCCGCTATGCGGCGCGCGAGTCCGACGGCAGCTACCGTCCGGCGCAGGAGCGCGCGGCGGTGTTCGTCGACGGCCGGTTCGACCGTCTGGTCGAGGATGCCGGCGAGCTCTGTGCCGGGTCGACTTACGCGCCATTCCCGGAGCTGGCCGGCCTCACGCGCTAGGCCGCGGCGTTTTCAGGTCCCGGCGTTTTCGAAGGATGGCCACGTCGTCGCAGCGCCTTGCCAAGCCGCTTGCCCGATCACAAATCAGGGATGGACCGAACGCTTTGTCGCCTCGCGGCGACCAAATATCGGGCGAGGCGTCAGCTTCACGAAATATTCGGGAAGCCTATGGAACAAAAGGCCTTTGTTGCCCTCTGGTGACACCGCAGCAGCAATCACAGCTGCGTCACCGCCACCGGGCAACCCAAATGCGGCCATGATGTTCGATAGATGTCGCAAACGAATAACGGGGACGTCCCATGAAGCGGTTTTTATTCAGTGCAGTGGCTTTGACCACATTGGCTGCCCCGGCTTTCGCCGCCGATATGCCTCCGCGCACCTACACCAAGGCACCGGTCTACACGCCGCCTCAGGCGATCTACAACTGGACCGGCTTCTATCTCGGTGGTCACCTCGGCGGCGCCTTCGCGGGCAATAACAGCCTGGAAGGCAACAACGGCCGCTTCCTGGGCGGCGTGCAGGGCGGCTTCGACTACCAGTTCGCCCCGAACTGGGTGCTCGGCATCGAAGCCCAGTACAGCTGGATGGATCGCAATACGACCAATTTCGGCTTCCCGGGGGCTGCGGTCGTGACCTCGACCGGCGCCAACCAGCTCGGCTCGGTCGCCGGCCGCCTCGGCTACACCTGGGGACCGGCATTGCTCTATGCCAAGGGCGGTTATGCCTGGCGGGACGGCAACAATCTCGGGGTGAGCGTCGCCGGCGTGCCGACGGGCTTCACCACGTCCGGCAATACCAAGGACGGCTACACCGTCGGCGCCGGCCTCGAATACATGTTCGCGCCGAACTGGTCGGCCAAGGCTGAATACCAGTACTACAATTTCGGCAATACGACCTTCACGGGTGGGCCGGCTCCGGTTGTGGGCAGCCGCTTCAACAGCGACGAGCATACGGTGAAGGTCGGCGTGAACTACCGCTTCGGCTGGGGCGGACCAGCCGCCAGCAAGTACTAAGCGAGATCGCCGAGCCCGTGACCGGCGGCGTTCGGCTGGAAGCGGATCACGCCTCAATTCCAACACGCCCGCGCCGTCTGGTGCGGGCGTGTTGCTGTCCGGTGGTTGGCTGGCGATGGTTTCGGGATCGCTCACGCAGTGCGAAAAAATTTTCAAACCTTCGTGAAACTTTCGCCATCAGTTGATATTATCGGTGCGCCGGTTTGATGGATCATCCCACATGCGTATCTTGGTGTCCGTGCTGTTGTTGTCGGCGGCTGTTTTGCCGTGCTCCGCCCAGACCGTTCTGAAGACCGAACCGTTGATGCTGGCCCCCTACGAGGTGGCGCTGGTGCAAACCGCGTCCTGCCCGTCGGGCAAGGTGCTGAAGGTGACCGGTGCGATCCGCGGTGTCAGCCGCAAGCGTGCCTGTGTCGCCCTTCCGGCCGAAACGGCATCGCTGGCGACGGCGACGCCCTGAGAACGGGCTTCATGGCGACCTTCCAGCGGGCAGCTCCGGCTGCCCGCTGATCGCGGGTCTGTCTGTCGAAAAATCCTTGATGAAGGCAAGTCGTCCGCGGGACCGGACTGGCATGAAGACGTGAATGTCTTCTGCCGGCGGCTTCCGTCCAGGCCCGCCGAGGCTCGGGGACAGCAGCGCACAGAGGCTATAAGTATCACCCGAGAAGTATCACCCGCGGCGCGCTTCCGCCGCAGCCGCTCAGGATGCGAACGGGATGTTGAACTCCTGCTCGGCTTCGGCACGGTTCTGCCAGGGATCTTCCTCGGGCTCGGCGGCGCAGGGCCGGATCTCGTAATCATTGTCGAGCTGCAGATGCGCGGTCGATCGCGCATTGATCATCACGTCCACCACCAGCCCGCTCTGCCGCGCCAGCCGCCAGACATCCCCCTCGGTCGGATAGGCCTTGCTCAACTTGGCGTCGTTGCAAAACAGCGCGTAGGGCATTCCAAACAGCTCCAGAGAAGCGAAGGATGAACCGAGAATGAACGGCACGTGCAGCGAGACACTGGCGCGCCTGGGGCAGGAAAGGGGCCTTTTCGGGCGGCCGAGTCGTAAACGAGTCCTAAATTTTTGAAAAAAGAATCCGTGGGACTCCGGGGCTAGAATCGCCAGATGGTTAAGCCCATGGGAACCGATCTCCACATCTTCTGCGGGCGGATCCAGCTGACGCTCGCCTTTGGGCTGCTGCTCGCCTTCGTCGCCAATGTGGCGCTGCTGTGCGCCTGGCTGTGAGCCGGCGCGGCGATTGCGGATATGTTTGTGTACCCTCGGCCATAGATCCCCGGCGCGGTCGCCTTTAGTCCTCAGGGAGGGCGCTCCGTCCGGCCGATGCTTTCAGGCGCGCGAGTGTCGCGCTGAAATATTCCTGACGCTCCCGATTGAAGCGCTCCTGATGGGCCCGGAAGCGCGCGACGCGGGCGCGAATCTCCGCCTGCATGTCGCGCTGCAGATCGAGCTGCGAGGCGATGCTGGTGAAGCGCTCCGCAGGGACCGGGCTCGGGGCGGCGAACGAAGCCTCGGACGCAATGGCGTCGGGCGCTCTCGGCCTTGCAGGCTCCCCCACGGCATTGGGGATTGCGACTTGCACGTTGCCGCCGCGACGTGCCTCGGCTTCAACGGTGTTGCCGATCACGTGCTCGACAGCGGCGTGC
The DNA here is from genome assembly GCF_051167875.1 of Bradyrhizobium sp. HKCCYLRH3097. Classification (NCBI taxonomy): domain Bacteria; kingdom Pseudomonadati; phylum Pseudomonadota; class Alphaproteobacteria; order Hyphomicrobiales; family Nitrobacteraceae; genus Bradyrhizobium; species Bradyrhizobium sp. HKCCYLRH3097. Next base: position 366,506 of record NZ_JBNPTX010000005.1, on the reverse strand, counting down.
GTCGGGCGACCGGCCACGGCCTGCTGCGGTGTGATGGGGGTGCCGGCCGGAACGGTAGGCAGCTCGAACTGGGCGAAGTCGGCCGGCTTGCCGGTCACAGACTGCACGAAGGCCATGGTCTGCGCGATCAGCGCATCACGCTCTTCCTTCCACGTCATGACGCTTGTCCCCCGATGCCTCAATTGCAACAAAAGCGGCTGACGAAATCAAGTTGAAGACCAGTGACTTCTGGGGATAAGCAGGAGTTCTAGGTGAGATGTGACAACAATGTTGCCACAGTCTGAACTCGTTTCGTCCCCCACCCGCAAAAGGCGATACCGGCAATCCAATCCCGCACAGATGGTTCCTAAGCGGCGGTTTTTCCGGAGCTCTTCTTGACAGAGGAGCGCGGCTCGCCCCTATGGCCGAGCCGCCCCGGTCTTCGGGGCATCATCTGCTCGCAACCTTCGTGCACCGTCCGGGCACTTCGCAGACTTCGATGGACAACCCCTCACGCTCCGAGCGGTCGCGCAAGGCCGCGCTCACCGCCGCCCTCACCATCATCGCCCGCGATGGTCCGGGGCGGCTGACGCTCGACGCCATCGCCCGCGAGAGCGGGCTGAGCAAGGGCGGCCTGATGCACCAGTTTCCCAACAAGGAAGCGGTGCTCAAGGCTCTGCTGGAACAGCAATTCCTGCACTTCGACGAATTCGCCAGCAGGTACAGGGCTGGAGCCGGCAAAGCGGCTGATCAGCCCGAGCTCGCGACGCAGATCGCGATCTCGCGGGAGCTGATCGCCCAGCAATATTCGGTGGCGCAGGCCATGCTCGGGGCGCTCGCCCAAGAGCCGGGATTGCTGGCCGATGCCCGTGCCAAGGATGCCGAGAGAGTAGCCGAGATCCGCGGCGAGGCCGATGACGCTGATCTCGCGGTCCTGCGATGGGCGGCGGCACGTGGGCTTGCCTTGATGACGATGCTGCGCGTCTCGCCGCTGGAGCAGCCGGACCTGGACCGTCTGTTTGCCCGCCTGCTCGACGACCAACAATGGACTGCATTCCGGCAGGCCGGGACGACCGGGGAGCGATGACACGCTCGAGCTCGGCGCCATCTCCATCATTGGACGGTTCGATCTGAGCGAAGTCGGGCTGGCTTGCCGTCCGACTTCCGTCCGCCGATGCCTCCTGGAGGTCCCCTGCCGACCGCCTCGACGTGTGGAACAATTCTTTTCATTCGATTCTCTATTTACAAGCCGTCTGGTCGGTTTATTGAGGTGGCCATGTGGACGCGCTGGCAACGGCGCCGCAATCGTGGAGGAGGGGATGAGGAGTCGATTTCCGATGTCTGGCTTCGCGGCGATCGCCGCGAGCCTCTGTGCCGGATGCAACACGGTGGCGCCGGTGGCCTATTCCGGGGTGGCGTCGGCGCGCTATCTGGCGCCCAACACATCCGATCCATCGGGCCGGGTGCCTTACCGCTACGGGGCTGCCACCGACTGGCGCAGCTACGACAAGGTGACGCTCGATCCGGTCGTGATCTATCGCGGCGCGGATCATCAGTTCGGCGACATGTCCGACCGGGACAAGGCTGCGCTCGCCGCCTACATGCAGCGGCGTTTCCTGGAAAGTCTCTCGGCGCGCTTCCAGATCGTCCATCAGCGTGGGCCGAATACGCTGCGCGTGCGGCTCACCCTGACCGGCGCCGTCGCCAACACGCCGGTGCTCGGCACCGCCTCGCGCTTTGATCTCGCGGGAGCCCTCTACAACGGCGTGCAGAGTGCACGCGACGGTGAGGGACTGCTGACCGGCTCGGTATTCTACGCGGCCGAGATCTTCGATGCCGCGAGCGGGCGACTGCTGAGCGCCTTCGTCAGCAAGCAATATCCCTCGCCCTACGACATCAAGGCCAGCGTTGGTGCGCTCGCGGCCGCCGAGGCCGGAATCGACAAGGGCGCCGAGGCCCTGGTCGCGCAGCTCCAGTGAGCGGGCCGTGCGAACGATCGCGTCGCGCGGGCAGATGGCCCCGCATCGGGGCGCCTTCGTGTGCGCGCTTTGGCATCGAGGGCACGGCCAGATCTCGGGCAGTCAGCGGTGACGTCAACCCGGCCGTACGAGCGCGTGGCTCGAGGCCATGGAGACAGTGAGGTCCCTGGACATGACATTGAGATTCGTTCTGCGCGTCGGCTTACGCATCGTCGTCGGCCTGCTGCTGTCGATGGCGGAGGGCCGCGGTCACGCCGCTCCCGTCGGCGATCCGTTCGGCACATGGTTGACCGAGGACGGCCGCGCCCGCGTCCGCGTCGAGCGCTGTGGCGCGATGGCCGACCGCGTCTGCGGCTACATCGTGTGGATGAAGGCGACGGCGGATGCCAAGGGGCAGCCGTTCCGCGACCGGCTGAATCCCGATCCGGCCAGGCGCGGCCGTCTGCTGCTGGGCCACCAGATGCTGCTCGGCCTGAAGCTGAACGCCGAAGGCCGCCACAGCGGCGAGGTCTACAACGCCGAGGACGGCAAGACCTATGCCGTCTCGATCTGGCGCGAGGGCACGAAGATGCTGGCGGTCAAGGGCTGTCTGCTCGGGCTGTTCTGCGCGACGCAAGGCTGGGTGCTGGTCACGGATCAGGTGCCCGGCCAACTCATCGGAGCGACCGGCGAGGGCGGCGGGCCGCTGCCGGATCCAGAGTGGACTGCGCCCAGGCTGCCGTCGGCGACCGGCATCGCCAGACCCGCGGTCAGGACGAGGGCGAATTGACGCCTAAAGCCGGTGACAGCCATTGCCGCAGCAAATCCCAACTTCACGGAAGCTGGTGCCGGCTGAGGGGATTGAACCCCCGACCTTCGGTTTACAAAACCGCTGCTCTACCGCTGAGCTAAGCCGGCGAATGCTGGTGGCGGAGATCTCGTCGTCAGTTTGCGACGAGGTCTCGCGAAGCGCGGTGTTCCTACCAGAGTTGATGCAGTCCGGCTACTCCCCGCGTGAGCGCCGCTTCTGCCATCAGCCCAGCAAAAAGGGCGGCCGTTGGGCCGCCCCTGTCGGAGCCGATCGTCGAAGCCGCTCCGGCTCGATCTTTACTGGCAGATGTGCATCAGCCCGTCGCTGCCCTTGAACATGGTGCCGGGGCGGCAGACCAGGCCGTTGCGGGTCGCGTAACTGTTCCAGTCGCCATAATAGCCGTTCGGGCCGCGATCATAGCTCGGTTGGCCGTAAGAGGGGCCGGGACTGTACGCATAGGCATCCGCGGTGCGGAACGGCGCGGTCGCGATGGCGCCGGCGGTTCCGATGGCTGCGCCTGCGATGCCGGCAGCGGTGCCGACCGCTCCAGCGGCGACGTCAGCCGGCCAGAAGCCGCTGTTGCGGCGATCGCTGTTGCGGCGATCCCAGCCGTTGTTGTTCCATCCGGTATCGGTGCGCTGCTGCATCATGGCCCCGTCCTGGCGGGCCATGTGCCGGTGCTGCATCATTCCTTCCTGCTGGTGGTTCATATGCCGGTGGTGCACGTCGCGCGCCATGGCCGGACCGGCGAGCGCCGTTGCGAGTACCGCAGCCCCGAGAATAGCAAATCGTGTCATGGAATACTCCATCGTTGCGCCCCACCTGCTAAGCGCAAGCCGGCCCCGTCGTTCCCGCCGCGACGGGAATGTTTTGGAACGGCATGAGGCCCGGTGCCTTCGGAGGCCGGAGCCGCGGTTGCGGTCCGGCTTGCTCCGACCCGAAGGCTGTTAGTCTCGCGGACAGGGCAGGCGGGGTTGATGCTGGCAATATTGTCGCTCATCGGCTGATGATCAGCCATTAACCCTCGCACTCGAACCCCACCCGGGCTTTAACCCGGAATGGTGGCTCCCGCGTTAGTCTTACCAGCAGATTGATGTGCGCGTTTAACCCATCGGGGCGCGCGTTGCGGTATTGGTAGGATGGCAACCGGGGCGTGAATTCATGCGTACTACAACGGCTCTTGTGATTCTGATTGGAGCGTCTTCCGCCGCGCTCGCCAGCGAAGGCTTCGAGATCGTCATTCCGCAGCGGCCCGGCGTGCCCGTCGTCATCAACGGCATCGATGCGTCCTACGCCGTCGTCGAAGGCCAGTACGGTCTTGGCAGGGGCAACTACATGCAGCCGACGATCTATGGCGGCCGGCCGGTCGAGCCCGAGCCATATGTTGGCCATTACTATCCAACCCTCGGGGCAAGGCCCGGCTATGGCCGGATGGAGATCGAGCCGCCGGCCGATCGCAAGCTGCCGAAGCCGGCCGAGAGCTATTCCCGCTCGTGGGGCGCCCAATCCCAGATGCAGCCGCCGGAGCCGGCGGTGCCGATGTATCCGCCTGCCGTCATCCTGGCTCCGCCCGATGGTGATCCTCACGGCTATCCCAATCGGCCGCCGGCCTACCGCCGCTAGCCAGCAACTCACCATCGACAGCCAGACCAAGCAAGAACAGATCAACAGGAGAGAGTTATGCGTGGAGTAGTTTCAGGACTTGTCGCCATTGCCGGCCTCGCCGTCGCCGGCAGCGCGCCGGCCGCGGCCTGCGGCGCCACCGCCTGCGGCCCGTGCGGCTACGCCGCGCCGTGCGCGCCGCAGGTCACCTATCAGCCGACCGTCACCTATCAGCCGACCGTGACGTACCAGCCCACGGTGACGTATCGGCCGCAATATTTCTATCAGCCCGGCTACACCTACACCTACGGCCATGGCTGCGGCGCCTGCGGCGCGAGCTATGAGCGGCTGCCCGAGCCGACCCGGCAGTATTACTATGTCAACCAGGGCCCGACCTACAGCGGTCCTGGCGCCTTCGCGCCGTATCCTGCCTATGAGGAGCAGGCGCTTCCGGTCTACAGCTATCATCACCGCCGCCACGCCTATCGCTGGGGCGCTTCGCCTTATTATCACGGGCAGCGCGTGCTGCGCCGCTATTACTGATCAGACGGACGTTCGTTCGCGCCAACGCCCGTGCGCCTCATGCGCGCGGGCGTTTCGTCATTTTGACATCAAGCCGAGCCGGCTCGCGCCGATATAGAGCGCGAGCACGGCGGCATTGGAGACGTTGAGGCTCTTGATCGCGCCGGGCATGTCGAGCCGCGCCACGACGCTGCAGGTCTCGCGCGTCAATTGCCGCAGGCCCTTGCCCTCGGCGCCCAGCACCAGTGCGAGCGGCTCGCGCAAGGCGACCGCCGCGATGTCCTCCTCGCCCGCGCTGTCCAGCCCCACCGTCTGAAAGCCGCGCTCGTTCAGCCGCGTCAGCGCGCGTGCGAGGTTCTGCACCGTGACGATCGGCACCAGCTCCAGGGCGCCCGATGCGGACTTGGCCAGTACACCGGTGGCCTCCGGACTGTGGCGGGCGGTGGTCACGATTGCCTTTACGCCGAACGCCGCTGCCGAGCGCAAGATTGCGCCGACATTGTGCGGGTCGGTGATCTGGTCGAGCACCAGGATCAGTCCCTCGGCCGCGAGCGTGTCGATGTCCGGCGAGGGCAGGGGCTCGGCCTCCGCCAACAGGCCCTGGTGCACGGCGTCCGGACCGAGCCGCTGGTCGATCTGGCTGGGGCGCACGATCTCGGGCGTCACCCGCGTCTCGATCCGCTCGTCGGCAAGCCGCCTGGCGGCGTTCTCGGTCAGGTAAAGCTTGCGAATCCGCCGCTTCGGATTGGCGAGCGCCAGGGTCACGGTGTGCCAGCCATAGAGAATGACGGGGGCATCCGAGTCCTGGTCGCGCTCCCGCCACGGCTGGGGGCGCTCGAATCCGCGCGGTTTGCCGGAGAATTTACCGCCCGGACGGCGAAAAGGGGGCTTTCGGTCGCGTTCGCTCATGGCCCGAGCTTCTGTCACGGCCTGCGGATTCTGGCAATTTGGCACCGCTGAGACGGGAAAATTCGTCGTCCCTTGGTTGACTTCGAGGGCCGGGTTCGATCATAAGGGCCCCGGCCGCGCGCGCCCGCTCCTTCGGGCCCCGCGGTCTTACCGTCTCCATGGCGCTGATGGTCCCGACGCTGCTGTTCCGCGGCCGGCCCGAATTGCCATCGATACGGGGGAGTGTCCCGAGTGGCAAAGGGAGCTGACTGTAAATCAGCCGCCTCATGGCTTCGCAGGTTCGAGTCCTGCCTCCCCCACCATTCACTGCCTCTCAGCTCCACGAGATTTTTCGAGGACAATGGACCCCATTGGCCATTGCTTCCCTGCAGACTATGCGTCGAAATATATGGGGCGCATCTGGGTCTGCCTGCCGGTCGCGATCTTGGATCCTTCGTTGTTCGCGATCCCTGGGCGGCGATCGCTCACGGCTGTCGTGACGACGCGCCAGAACCCAGGCTTCCGACATCTGCGGGGCCGACGTGGCAATGGCGGGCGACTGATCGCCTGTTGCCGTTCCGCCGTCTCGGGTGAGGGCCCCGGCTACGACATCTCAGTTAATGCCGCGGGAGCGGTCCATATTGAAGACAAACACGAAAAACTCGACATTCTCTGACGCGAGATTTTTCTTTATGAAATAAATAGCTGACTTTAAATCACCGCCTCAGCTTCACGTCATCCCCACGACGTTGATTTCGCTTCAGATTCTGAAATCTTTGCCCTGAGGAATATGGCGGAGCGTAGCTATTCTGCCACAACCGGGCGGCTTTTCGCCGCAAATGTGGCGAGTCACATTGCGAGCCGATCTCGGGTTTGTTATCGGTTCCCTATGTTGAAGATCGTATATACACCCATTTTCATATGTGTTGTGGGAATGAGCTTTAGCCCGGCATTGGGCGCTGAGCCGTTCACCATCCAAGACGCCATCAACCAGGCGGTGAAGACCAATCCCGGTGTCGGAGAGGCCGCCGCCAATCGGCGGGCCACCGAAGCCGAGCTTCGCCAGTCCCAGGGGACGCTGCTGCCGCAGGTCCGGCTCGATGCGAGCGCCGGACCGGAGATGCTCAAGCAGTATGTCTCGCCGGCGCCGAGCAACAATGGCCGCTACCTGCGCGGCCGCGAGGCCGGCGTGGTGGTCCGTCAATTGCTGTTCGATGGCTTTTCCTCGATCAATGAAGTGTGGCGACAGGCCGCGCGGGTCGATGCCGCCGCGTACCGCGTGCTGGAGCGAACCGAACTGATTGGTCTCGATGCCGCCGAAGCCTATGTCGACGTGGTGCGCTACTCCAGGCTGGTCGCTCTGGCCGAGAAGAACCTCAAGGTTCATCTCGAACTGCGCAAGAACGTGCTGGCCCGTTTCCAGGGCGGCCGGGCCGGCGAGGGCGACACGCAGCAGGCCGAGGAACGGGTTGCGGCAGCGCAGGCCGTGCTCGAAGAATTCCGTCTCAGCCTCGAAGTGGCGCGCGCGAAGTACCGCAAGGTCGTCGGCGTCGAGCCTTATAATCTGCGTTTCCCCGGCCGGCTGTCCGACATGCCGCGGGACAAGGCGGAATCGCTCGACATCGCCTACAAGTTCAATCCGACCCTGCGCGCTGCCGCGGCGGATGTGACGGCCGCCAAGCGGGGATTCGATGCCACCACCGGCACCTTCCTGCCGACGCTTTCGCTCGAAGGCCGCGCGACGACCGGCAAGGAATCGATCACCTACAACAATCGTTATGACGAGGTCAGCGGCAAGGTCGTTGCATCCTGGGATATCTTCAACGGCGGCCAGAACAGCTGGCGCCGCGAAGAAGCCGCGCAGCGGATGATCCAGGAGCAGCAGAAGCATGCTCGCCTGCAGCGCGATGCGCTGGAGTCGATCGATAAGGCCTGGGCGGCCCGGATCATCACCGCCGATCGCGTCTCAGCTCTTGTCCGCGATGTCGAAGCCGCCCGCCGCACGTTCGTCGCCTACAACAAGGAGTATGAGCTCGGCCAGCGCACGCTGATCGATCTCTTGAACTCCCAGAACCAGTACTTCAACGCCAACGTGTCGCTGGTGTCGGCGCGCGGTGTGGTGGTGTTTGCCGACTATCAGCTGCTCGCCGCGATGGGCCAGATGCTGAACTACCTGAAGACCGGGCATCCGCCGGAGACCGAGCCGGTGGACACGCCGAGTGGCTTCATCGGCTACAGCCTGGCGCCCATTCGGCTGAGTGCGCCGGCGCCCGGACCGCAGCCGCTGAGCTCCGCCGGTCCGGTGCCGATGTTCGGCCTGCATGACGGTACGCCGAAGCATCCCGCGCCGATTACCTTTGGCGATCGGTGGGCCTCGAGCGATCCCGAGGATACGACGCTGTTCGTCGCGTCCGGAAAATACGGCGGATACGCTCAGAGCCCCAACGGGCACGCGCCGAAATAGGTGAGACTAACAAGAGCCGGTGCATGTCGCGCCGGCTTTTCACCATACGCATTTACTTTGCGCTGAGTTTGTCGCGAAACACCTGTAAAAATCTCAGAAAAGCCAAGTGCGGGCCAAAGAATTAGGCTAAGGCAAATTATTAGCAAGAAGCAATGGGTGCCGGTCCGCGTTGCTCGGTGGGCCAGATGGATTTCCGAGGCGTCGTTGAACATTCGTCCGACAAGGTTCGAGCTCGAAGAGACGGCGCACGTGATGCCCCAGATGAGCGCAGCCGCACCAGCAGCTGATCCTCTCAGTGACAGTCTGCTTTACCTCGCTGCTCATCACGGCCGCGCCCTGAGCCGCAGCGCGCTGCTGTCCGGATTGCCGCTCGACAGCGGCGTGCTCAGCATCGCGCTCTACGAGCGCGCCGCGCAGCGGGCCGGGCTCGAGGCGCAACTGGTCGAACGGCCGCTGAGCGATATTCCCGCGCTGGTGCTGCCCTGCGTGCTGATGTTTCACGACGGCACCACGCGCATCCTGCTGACGATCGACGAGGCCGCCGGCCGTCTCACCATCGTCGATCCTTCGCGCCGCGAACAGCCGGCGATCGAGCGCTTCGAGGCGGTCGCGGCGCGGTATGTCGGCTTCGCCTATCTGGTGCGGCCCGCCACAATTGCCGATCCGCGCGTGGCGGCAGCCGGTGAAGTGCCGAAGACGCACTGGTTCTGGTCGGTGGTCAGCCGCTTCGGCGCCAATTACGGCCATGTCGCGATCGCCGCGTTCATCGTCAACATCCTGGCGCTGGCCGCGCCCCTGTTCACGATGAGCGTCTACGACCGCGTGATCCCGAACGGCGCGATCCCCTCGCTGGTCGCACTCGGCGTTGGCCTCATGCTGGCCATCGGATTCGACTTCCTGCTCAAGGTGGTGCGCAGCCGCATCATCGACATGACCGGAAAGAAGATCGACGTGGTGCTCGCCGCGAACATCTTCGAGCACGTGATGTCGCTGAAGATGGACAAGCGGCCGCCATCGGTCGGCATCCTCGCCAATCAGCTCCGCGACTTCGATTCGGTGCGCGAGTTCTTCACCTCCGGCACCGTGGTGTCGGCGACGGACATGCTGTTCGCGGTCGTGTTCATCATCGTGCTGTTCATCATCGCCGGTCCCATCGCCTGGATTCCGCTGCTGATGCTGCCGGTGATGATCGCCGTCGGGCTGCTGATCCAGCGGCCGCTCGAACGCGCGATGCGGCAGATGCAGGCGCAATCCGCCGCGCGTCACGGCATTCTCGTGGAATCGCTCAACGGGATGGAGACGGTCCGCGCGGTGGCCGGCGAGAGCCGGGTGCAGACGGTGTGGGAGCGTTCGGTGGCGGCGCAGGCGCGCTCCAGCGAGGACGTCCAGTTCTGGGCCTCGATGGCGATGACAGCGGCGAGCGTCGCGAGCCAGTTCTGCAGCCTGCTGCTGGTCGTCGTCGGCGTGTTCCTGATCCTCGACGGCAAGCTCTCGGTCGGCGCGCTGGTGGCGGCCAACATGCTGTCGGGTCGCGTGCTCGGTCCGATCGCAGGCATCGCCGGCCTGATGACGCGCTTCACCCAGACGACGTCGGCGTTGCGCTCGATCGACCGGCTGATGTCGCTGGACCGTGAGCGTCCGCCGGAGAAGATCTACGTCGCGCGCGAGATCAACCAGGGCCGCATCCAGTTCAAGAACGTCAGCTTCTCCTATCCGGGAAGCCAGACCAAGGCGCTCGACAACGTCTCCTTCGACATCAAGCCCGGCGAGAAGATCGGCATCATCGGTCGCGTCGGCTCGGGCAAGACCACGGTCGGTCGCCTCGCCACCGCGTTCTATCCGCCGACCGAAGGCAGCATCCTGATCGATGGGATCGACATCCAGCAATACGACCCGGCCGATCTGCGCGCCGGCATCGGCTTCGTGCTGCAGGATACCGACCTGTTCTACGGCAAGCTGCGCGACAACATCACGCTCGGCCGTCCGGCGGCGACCGATGAGGAGGTGCTGGAGGCCGCGCGGCTCGCCGGCGTCGAGACCTTCATCGCCGGTCATCCGCAGGGCTACGAGATGATGATCGCCGAAGGCGGCCGCAGCCTGTCGGGCGGGCAGAAGCAGGCGATCGGGCTCGCGCGCGTCCTGATCCGCAAGCCGCGCGTGCTGTTCCTCGACGAGCCGACCGCACATTTCGACGTCCGCAGCGAGGGCGAATTCCTCGAGCGCCTGAAGTCGCTGGCCAAAGGCGAGATGTCCATCATCGTCTCGACCCACCGACCGTCGTTGTTGTCGCTGGTCGACCGCATCCTGGTATTCGACTCCGGCAAGATCGTCGCCGACGGGCCGACCGCGCAGATCCTCACCATGCTGCGTCCGCAGCAGCCCGCGGCGGCGCCGGCCGCGAGCCACGCGGTGAAGCCGGTCCAGGGGACGAGGTGACATGGCGCACAGCGATTTCGCGTTCTCCAACGACATCAGGGCTGCCGTCGAGCTGCGCACGCCGAAGACGGCGCGGATGCTGCTGCTCGCCTCGCTCGGCCTGTTCTTCACCTTCCTGATCTGGGCGCATTTCGCCGTGCTCGACGAGGTCAAGCGCGGCAACGGCAAGGTCGTGCCGTCGCGCCAGACCCAGGTGGTGCAGTCGCTGGAAGGCGGCATCATCGCCGACCTCCTGGTGCAGGAAGGCGCGATCGTCGAGAAGGATCAGCCGCTGGCGCGCATCGAGGACACCAATTTCGCCTCGCAGTTCGGCGAGATCCGCGAGCGCCGCGGCGCGATGGCGGCCCGGGTGATCCGGCTCGCGGCGGAGACCGAGGGCCGCAGCCCGGTCGAGTTTCCCGACGACCTCGTCGCCGACGCCCCGCGCGCGGTGCAGACCGAGCGCGCGGTGTTCGACGCCCATGCACGCAAGCTCGCGCAGGACATCGACGTGGTGCAGCAGCAGGAACAGCAGAAGAGCAAGGAGATCGACGAGCTCAGGGCCACCGAGAAGCGCTTCTCGGAGACGCTGGCGCTGCTCAATCGCGAGCTGGGACTGACCCGCAAGCTGTTCGACCAGAAGGTGGTGCCGGAGATCGAGATGCTGCGCGCCGACCGCCAGGCGACCGACATGCGCGGCCAGCTCGCGGTGGTGCAGGCGAGCATCGTGAAGACCGAGGCGGCGGTGCAGGAGGCGCGCTCGCGCCGGCTCAACATCGTCACCGCCTTCCGCGCGCAGGCCGAAGACGATCTCGCGAAATCCCGCGGTGATCTCGCCGTGCTCGACGAGAACATCAAGTCGGCCCAGGACCGGGTGCGACGCACCGAGCTGCGCTCGCCGGTGCGCGGCATCGTCAACAAGCTCAACGTCACCACCATCGGCGCGGTGGTCGCGCCGGGCGCCAGCCTGATGGAGATCACGCCGCTCGACGACACGCTGCTGGTCGAGGGCCGCATCCGTCCGCAGGACATCGCCTTCATCCGTCCCAACCACGAGGCGGTGGTCAAGCTCAGCGCCTATGATTCATCTGTGTACGGCTCGTTGCACGGGCGCGTCGAGCGCATCAGTGCCGACACGATCACCGATGAGAAGGGCGACAAGAACGAGCGCGGCGAGACCTTCTATCGCGTGATGGTGCGCACCGAGAAGAACCATCTCGGCACCGCCCAGCAGCCGCTTCCGATCCTCCCCGGCATGGTCGCGACCGTGGAGATCCTGACGGGCAAGAAATCGGTGCTGGACTATCTGGTCAAGCCCGCCCGCATGCTGCGTGACGAGGCGCTGCGCGAGCGCTGAGCAGGCGTCCGCGCGAGCGCACCGAAACCCGGGTTCTCCACGAAAGCGCGTGTGACCCAGAATGCCGCTGCGCTCATCCGGGGCGCCCCGTGCGGCGGACAGCGTTGCCAAAATCTGAATCGTTCAAATGCGACGCGATTTGGTCGGCCGTGATTAGTCGCGTTCGCAGCTTGGCGGCGAACATCACCGCGGTTTAACCGGCCCGCAGCAGCGCCGGCCCTATCCCTGATCCGATAACAACCGGGACAGGGATCGACGCGATGACGTCGGCCGATGCCCCGGAGCATACGGGGCGTCACTGATGTTGCGGATCGATCGGCCGCGGGTTCTCCCGCGCGCGCTGGGGCTTGCGCTTGTGTTGTCGGTCGTGGCCGGTTGGGCCGGCGCTGCGTTTGCCGAGACTTCGAATCGTAGATCTCCGCAGGACACCGCGCATGGCGCGCTGCCGGTACCGCCGCCCGTCCGTTTCTTCACCATCAATGCCGTGCTTGCCAAGCATGACGGCCTGCGTCGCGCCGCCTCCGCTGCTGTGGAAGTCGCATCGACCGACCCGGCCGGGCCTGCGGGATCAGTCAGCGACGCTCCGCAGGGACCCGCGGTCGCGACTCCCAGCGACGAGCCGTTCGGCCTGATGACGTTCCGCGCACCCGAGGGTGTGCTGTGGGTGAAGTGGCGTGGCATTCAGGGCGCGATGGCGAGCGAGCGGATCTCGGTCGAACGTTGCAACCGCGATGACGCGCGCTGCTCGGCCTCGGAGCGCCTTTTCGTCGCGCTGACCCGGTCGGCGTCTGCGGCGAGCGACGGCCGCACGCGCGCGGAAATGATCAATCGTGGCGTCAACCAGGCGGTGCGCTACGTCAGCGACGATCAGCAACACGGCCTGCCGGACGTCTGGAGTTCGCCACTGCAGACCTTGCGCAGTGGACTCGGTGACTGCGAAGACTACGCGATTGCCAAATACGCGCTGCTGCTGGCGGCGGGGACGCCCGAATCGGATCTCAAGCTGCTGCTGGTCCGAGACCTCGCCGTGCGGCAGGATCACGCCGTCGTCGCCGTGCGGCTCGACGGCAAATGGTCCGTGCTCGACAACCGGCGGGCCGCTCTGATGGAAGGCCGCGATCTGCAGTCCTTCATGCCGTTGTTTGCCATCGATCACCGCGGCGTCAGCCTGTTCGCTGCGCCCTATGCCGAGCGGCCGCACCACGAAAGCGAGAGCGACGTCACGCCGGCGGCGGAGGCCGACATCGGCGGTGGCGGGAATCCGGGGCGGCCGCTGCTGCTCTGAATGTCGCAGGTGGACGGCTTGTAGCCGAGGTCATTTGCGGTCTTAATGCGCGCAGGGAAGCTGGCGAGCAGGGGGCCGCGGTGAATATCAAGCAAGTCATGGTTTGCGGGGCATTGGCCCTGTCGGCGATCGGTGGATTCATCGGCGGTGCACAGGCTCACGCGGTGATGCTGCCGGGCGCTGCGTTTTCGATCGCCTGCGAGAATGGCGGCAGCTACGTGCTGCGCTCTCGTCCCGTGCTCGCGCCGGGCGAGATCGTTACCGCGCAACTCTACCTCCATCCTCACCGTGCGATTCCGGTCCGTCTCGTCCCGATGGGCGACGGCTATCGCTATGCGGGCCGCGGCGTGTGGCTCGATGGCATCGGTGACCAGGCATTGTTGTATTTCCGCAAATACGAACCGGTGGCCTGCGTGGTCAGTCGCATCTGAGGCAATCTGCCGCGACTTCGACGCTCCTCAAGAATAGTTCCTGCCTTTCGCAAATAATTCGCGAGAGGCCGGTTCCATTTCGGCCGTTTCATGGCGGCAAGCTTTTATTCCCAACAGCGTGCGTGTTGTTCCCCAAGTATTGTGTGATCGAATAACTGCCAATTAGCAGTAATTCTCCCGGCCCTGCCTCCATTTATTCTTGTCGTTCCGCCCCTGCCGCGCGGGGGACGGAAGCATAGGCACAGCCTTGTTTCCCTTCATAAATGCCGCTGCACTTGACTGCATTTACCCAAAGTCCCTAAAGTCCGATTAACAAGAACCGGTAATATTGACCCGTATTCTCGTTTAATAATAGTTTAACGATTAGAAATGGGGCGCCACCAAAACGCCCCATATTTGGAGGTTTTGGCGCATGAATGCTCCTGTCCTGCTGGCCCAGTTGACCGGCACGTCCACGCAGCCATCCAGCGCCTCGGCCAAGCACCTCAAGATCGGGAAACCGCCGGGCAATCAAGCCGTTACGATTCATCTCGACGGCCAGAGCCAGATCGATTTCAGCGATATCGCCAGCGAGCGGCTGACCTTCGTCAAGATCGGCGACCGCCTGATCATCCTGTTCGACAATCAGTCGACGGTCTCGATCGACCCGGTTTTCGACGCCAACGGCGCCCCGCTGAAGGACGTCAGCTTCGAAGTCGGCCCCGACCGAATCATCAATGGCGATCAGTTCGCCGAGTTGTTTCCGATCACCACCGACCAGTCGGTGCTGCCCGCCGCGGGTACGCCCGGTGCGCCCGGCGTGCCTGCCGGCGCGAACTTCGGGACGTTCAAGGTCGACCCGCTGACCGTCGGCACGCCGCTCGGGCTGCTGGGACCCGAGGACTCCACCACCAAATTCGGCGACAACCCGGTCACGCCGAATCCGACGCCAATCGCCGGCGTTGCCGACAGCGTGGTGCTCAACGAGGACGGCCTGTCCGAAGGCCGGCCCGGCGGCAGCGGCGACATCGGCGGCGTGGTGACGAGCTTCACCGGTTCGCTGAACGTCGACTTCGGCACCGACGTGATCGGCCGCGCCTTTGCGTTCGCGGCGTCACAGCCTGGTCTTGCCGGGCTGACGTCCGGCGGCCAGGAGGTGCATTTTGCGATCACCACGGTCAACGGCCAGCCGGAACTGATCGGCTATATCGGCAGTGATCCTTCGATCGTCGCCAACCAGGTCTTCACCGTCACGCTCGACGCCAACTCGACGATCGCGGGGACCTACACGGTTACGCTGCTGCAGCCGCTCGATCATCCGGTCTTCGGCACCGAAGACACGCTGAACCTCACCATCAACGTCATCGCCATCGACGGCAGCGGCGACACCGCGCCGGTGACGATCGTGATCGGCGTCAACGACGATTCGCCGGTCGCCGGCACCGTCGAGGCGATCAATGTCGCCGAGCACACCGGCGGCGGAAGCGAAGGCGGCGGCGAGAGCGAGCTCGTCGCCAAGGTCGTGGGCGGCGACGGCTTCGAGCCGTCCACCGCGAGCGTGGACCTCAACATCGGCTGGGGCGCCGACAACGGCAACAGCAAGGTCGATGGCGGCTCCAACGGCACCGTGGTCGACGGCGACCGCTCGCTGGTGTTCGATGCGTCCGAGATCGCGACCTTGCAGGCGCTGGGCCTGACCTCGAACGGCGAGGCCATCTCCTACACGCTGTCGGCCAACGGCACCGAGATCATCGCGACCGCGGGCGAGGGTGAGGGCGCACGCACCATCTTCACCGTGTCGCTGTCCGACACCGGCTCCGGCAGCGCCACCTTCACGCTGTCCGACAATATCGACCACAACGGCGCCAACGACGCCTCGCTGCCGCTGACCTTCAAGGTGGTTGCGACCGACGCCGACGGCGACCCCGTCAACAGCGCCTTCACCGTCAACGTCGCGGATGACGGCCCGAGCTTCGGCGAGAAGCCGAGCTATTCGGTGGTCGACGAAGACGGGCTCGGCAATGCCGGCAACAGCTACGCCGACGGCCATGATGCCTATGGCGAAGACCTGACGGTCACGGATACGCTCGGAATCCGCTGGGGCTCCGACGACGCCAACAACAATGTCGACGGCGGCATCAACGGAACGCCGGTCAATGGCGACCGCGCCGTCACCTTCGCCGCGAACGTGGCGGCCTCGCTCGAGGCAAAGGATCTGACCTCAGACGGCTTTGCCCTGCGCTACGAGGTGTCGGGGAACGGCACCGTGCTGACCGCCTATCGCTATGATGCCGCGCACGAGACCTATGTCGACGCCAACGGCAAGCCGCTGGAAGGCGAGGGCCTGTCGGGCGCCGTGGTGTTCACGGTGTCGCTGTCAGACCAGGGCCATGGCTCCTATACCTTCGCGCTGTCGGGCAACCTGGATCACCCGGTGCACGGCACCGAGGACGACATCACCCTCAACATCGGCTTCGTCGCGACCGATTCCGATGGCGATGCCATCACTGATACCTTCACGGTGAAGGTCAATGACGACGCACCGAGCTTCGGCGAGAAGCCGAGCTATTCGGTGGTCGACGAGGACGGCCTCGGCAACGCCGGCAACAGCTACAAGGACGACGGCGACGCCTATGGCGAAGACCTGAAGGTCACCGATACGCTCGGCATCCGCTGGGGCGCCGACAGCGCCAACAGCCATGTCGATGGCGGCATCGATGGCACGCCGGTCAACGGCGACCGCGCCGTGACCTTCGCGGCCGACGTGGTCGCGACGCTCGACGCCCAGAATCTCACCTCGAACGGCTTCGGTCTCACCTACGTCGTGTCCGAGAACGGCACGCTGCTGACCGCCTATCGCTATGACGCCGAGCACGAGACCTATGTCGGCGCAGACGGCAAGCCGACGGATTCGGCCCACGCGACGGTGTTCACCGTGGCGCTGTCCGATCAGGATCACGGCTCCTACACGTTCGAGCTGAAGGGCAATCTCGATCACCCGGTGTACGGCACCGAGGACGACATCACGCTCAACATCGGCTTCGTCGCCACCGATTCCGACGGCGACGCAGTCACCGACAGCTTCACCCTGAAAGTCAACGACGACGCGCCGGTGTTCGGCGATGCGCCGAGCGCTGGCGTGGTCGACGAGGACGGACTCGGCAATGCCGGCGACAGCTATGCGCAAGG
This sequence comes from Bradyrhizobium sp. HKCCYLRH3097, assembly GCF_051167875.1. Classification (NCBI taxonomy): domain Bacteria; kingdom Pseudomonadati; phylum Pseudomonadota; class Alphaproteobacteria; order Hyphomicrobiales; family Nitrobacteraceae; genus Bradyrhizobium; species Bradyrhizobium sp. HKCCYLRH3097. Next base: position 349,626 of record NZ_JBNPTX010000005.1, on the reverse strand, counting down.
CAGCGACGTCGCCGGCGCCGATCTCACGGTAACCAAGACGCTCGCGATCCTGTGGGGTGCCGATAGCGCCAACAGCCATGTCGACGGCGGCATCGATGGCGCCCCGGTCAAGGGTGATCGCGCCGTCACTTTCGCCGCCGACACCGTTCCCTCGCTCGAGGAACTGGGGCTGACGTCGAACGGGATTGCGCTGAGCTATCAGGTCTCCGAGAACGGCACGCTGCTGACCGCCTATCGCTACGACGCCGCCCACGAGACCTATGTCGACGCGAACGGCAAGCCGACGGAGGACCTCGCCAGCGCCACGGTGTTCACCGTCTCGCTGTCGGATCAGGACCAGGGCTCCTACACGTTCAATCTCACCGGCAATCTCGATCATTCGGTCCACGGCAGCGAGGATAATCAAGGGCTGTATTTCGGCTTCGTCGCCACCGATTCCGACGGCGACGCAATCCACGGCAGCTTCAATGTCGAGGTCAACGACGACGCTCCGGTGTTTGGAGAGCGCGTCAGCTACTCCGTGGTCGACGAGGATGGTCTCGGCAATCCCGGCAACTCCTATTCGGACGGCAAGGACGCAGCCGGCGCCAATCTGACGGTGACCGATTTCCTCGGCATCCGTTGGGGCGCCGACAGTGCCAACAGCCATGTCGACGGCGGCATCAACGGTACGCCGGTCAATGGCGACCGCGCCGTCACCTTTGCCTCCGACGTGATCTCGACGCTCACCGGCCAGCATCTGACGTCGAACGGCGTCGCGCTGACCTACACCGTGTCCCCCGACGGCACGCTGCTGACCGCTTACCGCTACGATGAAGCGCATCACACCTACGTCGACGGCGAGGGCCATGCCACCGGTGATCCGGCCAAGGCTGCGGTGTTCACGGTGTCGCTGTCCGACCAGGGGCAGGGGTCCTACAGCTTCACGCTGATCGACAATATCGATCATCCGGCCCACAACACCGAGGACGACGTCACGCTCACCCTCGGCTTCGTCGCCACGGATTCGGATGGCGATGCGGTCTCCGACACCTTCACGGTCAAGATCAACGACGACGCGCCGGTGCTGAACCGGGAGATTGCGACCGGCGTGGTCGATGAGGACGGGCTCCCGACCGGGCTCGCGGGCGGGTCTGGCGACGTCCCCGGCCAGAACACCGTCGCAACGGGCGATCTCGGCATCTCCTGGGGCAGCGACAGCGCCAACAATCTCGGCAATGTCGGGATCACCGGTGCGTCCCCGGTGAACGGCGACCGCGCCGTCACCTTCGCGTCCGACGCCACCACCACGCTCGCCGCGCAGCACCTGACCTCGAACGGCGTCGCGTTGACCTACGACGTCAGCGAAGGCGGCACGTTGATCACGGCCTACCGCTTCGATGGACAGCATTACATCGACGGCAACGGCAACTGGACCGGCAACAAGGCCAATGCCGCCGTGTTCACGGTGAAGCTGTCCGACCTCGATTCCGGATCCTACAGCTTCACGCTGCTCGACAATCTCGACCACCCGGTGCCCAACACCGAGGACAGCATCGCGCTGACATTGAAATACGTCGCCACGGATTCCGACGGCGACCAGGTCAGCGGCACGTTCAAGGTCAGCGTCAACGACGACAGCCCGGAGGCGCATACCGGGACGGCCAAGAGCATCAGCGAAGCTGATCTCAACGCTGGCGGTGGCGATTGCGGCCCCGATTTCGGCGGTCACGATTTCGGCGGTCACGATGGCGGCAGCCGCGATCCCCAGGTGACCGGCGCGCTCAACATCAAATGGGGTGCCGACAACAACGACAGCGGCGCCGCCGATCGCTCGGTTCGCTTCGCCAATACGTCCAACGCCGCCGACGACGTCCATGTGACCAACGGCAGCGACGTCGGCCTCAGTGGCCTGACGTCGGACGGTCAGCAGGTGAAATACGCCTTCGATCATGGCGCGCTGGTCGGCTACACCGGCAACAGCCTCAATTCCGGTCAGCGCGTGTTCGAGGTCTCGCTCGATGACGACGGCACCGGCACCTACACCTTCAAGCTGCTCGGCAATCTCGATCATCCGGCCGGGCAGGAGAGCAACGTCGTCAAGCTGACCTTCGATTACACCGCGACCGATTCCGACGGCGATTCGAGCAGCAGCACGTTCACCGTCACCGTGGTCGACGACGTCCCGACGATCGGACACGCCGAGAGCGAGACCGTCAGCGAAGCCAACCTGCCGACCGATCTCTATGACGTCCTGTTCCCGGATTCGCCGTACTCGACGGTGCAGACCGGCCGTCTCGCGATTTCCTGGGGCGCCGACGACAATGATTCCGGCGCGACCAACAACCGCTCGGTGGCGTTCTTCAACACGACCGCACCGGACGGGCTCACGTCGAACGGCTATGCGGTCAGCTATGTGGTCTCGTCCGACGGCACCACGCTGAGCGCGGTCACCACCGATCACCGCACCGTTTTCACCGTCACGCTGAGCGATGACGGCGACGGCAGCTACAAGTTCACGCTGCTCGACAACCTCGATCATGGCAAGTCGGGCACCGACAGCCTGGCGCTGAGCTTCGGCTTCAAGGCCACCGATTCCGACGGCGACAGCGCCGCGAGCAGCTTCACGGTGGCGGTGACGGACGACGTCCCGACCGTCGGCTGCCCCGAGGACGAGACCGTCAGCGAGGCCAGCCTGCCGACCGACGGCTACGACACCAGCCATCCGGATGCATCGAACTCGACGGTCCAGACCGGCAGCCTCGACATCTCCTGGGGCGCCGACGACAACAATACGGGTGTCGGGCACAACCGCGCGGTGGCCTTCACGACCGCCGCCGGCGCCGCGGGCCTGACCTCCGACGGCTCGGCGATCAGCTACACGATCTCCGGCGACGGCACCTTGCTGACGGCGGTCACCGCGGATCACCGCACCGTCTTCACGATCCAGTTGTCCGACAGCGGCGATGGAAGCTACAAGTTCACGCTGTACGACAACATCGACCACCCGGCGTCCGGCCAGAACGATGACAGCCTGCCGCTGACGTTCGGCTTCAAGGCCACCGATTCCGACGGCGACAGCGTCACCAGCAGCTTCAAGGTCACGGTGCTCGACACCGCGCCGGTGGCGGCGGCCGGCGATGCCAGGACCGTTGACGAGGACGATCTGCCGGGCGGCACCGATGTCTCCAAGGAGCCGACCGCGGTCAGCGGCGACCTCAACATCAGCTGGGGCTCCGACGACAGCAACAAGACCTCGGGCGGCGGGCTCGGCGACCGCTCGGTCAGCTTCCGCTACACGAGCGCAGGCGCGAATGTCGACGCCGAGGACAGCGCAGGCCGCAACCTGGCGCTGACGTCGGACGGCCAGACGGTGAAGTACAGCTTCGAGAATGGCGTGCTGGTCGGCTACGCCGGCAGCGATCTCGCCCACGGCACCCGCGTGTTCGAAGTGTCGCTGAGCGACCAGAACGACGGCTCCTACAGCTTCAAGCTGCTCGGCACCCTCGATCATCCCGCCGGCAGCGGCGAGAACATCGTCAAGCTGTCCTTCAGCTTCACGGCGACCGATGGCGACGGCGACACGTCCAGCAACAGCTTCACCGTCTCGGTCAAGGACGACGTGCCGGTGCTCGGTTCGCCGACCGCAGCGACGGTGACCGAGAACACCACCGGATCCGCCGGGGCGGAGGTGTTCCAGACCCAGACCGCGTCCAATGTCGCGCTCAACATCAATTGGGGCGCGGACGACAACAATTCGGGCGCGGCCAATCGCAGCGTCGCGTTCGATAGCGCGATCCATACCGGCGACGTGGTCAAGACCACCGGCGCAGGCAGCCCGACGCTGACGTCGAACGGCACGGCGGTGCAGTTCATCCGCGTGTCGGACACCGAGATCTGGGGCGTCGCCAACGACAATGGCGGCCAGCTCACGACGAACGACCGCAAGGTGTTCCACATCACGCTGTCCGACGACGGCTCCGGCAGCTACACCTTCGAGCTCCTGGACAATGTCGATCACGTCGGCTCGGGCCAGACCAATGCACTGTCGCTGAAGCTCGGCTTCACCGCGACCGATGCCGATGGCGATACCGCCTCCGGCGGCAACTTCACCGTCACCATCAATGACGACAACGGCCGGCCCGCGATCGGCACGGCTGATGCCGGGACCGTCGACGAGGATGGGCTTTCCGGCGGCAACACCGGAGCGGCCACCGGCGACGTCGCCGGTGCCAATGTCACGGCCAACGGCTCGTTGGCGATCTCCTGGGGCGCCGACGACAACAACAGCGGCAGCGTGAACCGCGCGGTCGCGTTCAGCGGCATCACCAACGGCCAGAACGCCACTTCGGACGCGGGCTCGCTGACGGTCGAGGGCGTCCAGGTCAAGCTCTGGGTCGTCGGTAATACGGTCTATGGCTACACCGGCAGCAATCCGACCAACGGCAACCCGCCGTCGGTGGCCAGCCAGGTGTTCAAGGTCTCGCTCGATGATTCCGGTGCAGGCAGCTACAGCTTCACGCTGCTGAAGCACGTCGATCATCCGGCCGGCCAGAACGAGAACGACGTCAAGCTGACCTTCGGCTTCACCGCCACCGATGCGGATGGCGACAGCGCCAGCTCGTCATTCGCCGTGACGATCGACGACGACACCCCCGTCGCGACCGCGACGGTGTTGAGAGCGGCGGTCTACGAGAGCGAGCTGCCGAACGGAACGGTAGTGACCGCGACCGGCAACCATGGCGGCGACCTCAACGGCGACGGCAACGGCAACGATTCCTACTTCACCGGCAATCTGAGCTCGCTGGTGTCGTTCGGCGCCGACAGGCCCGGCACCTACACGGTCGAGAAGACCAACCTCGCGCCCGAGCTGCTGTCGCTGACGTCGGGCGGCGTGGCGCTGACCTACAGCATCGGAGTCGACAACACGCTGATCGCCAAGGCTGGCAGCGTCACGATCTTCGAGTTCCAGGTCGATGCCAACACCGGCCAGTATTCGTTCCGTCTGAAGGGCGCGCTGGACCATGTCGGCACCGGCCATGACAACACGCTGACGCTCGACCTGTCGACGGCGGTGACCGCCACCGATTCCGACGGCGATTCCGTTGCGCTGCACGATCAGATCATCATCACCGTCAACGATGACAGCCCGCAGTCGCAGGACGTCGACACCGTCGCGATCTCGGAGGCAGCCGGCAGCGTCTCGACCGGCGCGGTCGATCTGCGCATCACCTATGGGGCCGATGGCGACAGCTCCGGTCCGTCGGTGACCTTCCTCGGCGCGTCGCCGGTGCGCGTCTACGATGCGGCCGACCACCAGCTCTCCGGGCTGACCTCGCTCGGCTTCGGCCTGACCTATGTGATGTCGGCGGATCACACGACGCTGACCGCCTATCGCATGAGCGGTGGCAGCTATATCGGGCAGAATGGTCTGGTGACGGGCAACGCGGCTGATGCGGCCGTGTTCACGGTGACGCTGTCGGAGACCGGCACCGGCTCCTACAACTTCACCTTGCTGCAGCCGCTCGATCACCCCGCGCCGATCGGGACCTCGAGCGCGGCCGACCAGTATCTCGACATCAATTTCGCCTTCGCGGTCGAGGATCGCGACCATGACGTCTTCACCAACAATTTCACCGTCCGGGTCGATGCTGCCGGCACGGTGACGACGACTCGCTATGACGCGCCGAACTCGCCGGTGTTCGTCAATCTCGGCGATACCTCGGCGACGGTCCTCGGCGAGACGGTCGGGGCTCACAGCGTGACCGACCGCGCCGCGGTGACCGACAAGGTGGTCGGCACCGACAAGCTCGGCGGCGTGACCGAGGCCCACGGCTCAAATGGCGACGACATTCTGGTCGGCGGCAACGGCGTGGGCGGCGATGTCCTGTATGGCGGCGCCGGCAACGACATCATCATCGGCGGAGGAGGTGGCGACCGGCTGTTCGGCGGCGCCGGCAACGACACCTTCCTCTACACGGTGGGCGACGGCAGCGACGTCATCGACGGCGGCTCGGAGTCTGGCACGACCTTTCCGAACTACGACGTGCTCGCGATCACGGGCGATGGAAATGCGCGCAATTTCACCATCGGCAAGACCTCGACCGGCACCGAGATCAATCCGACGCTGAATGATCCCTCCGCCAGCAACGCCACCGACATTCTGGTGCGCTATGACGGTCCGAACGGAGCGACCATCCGCGCCGACGAGATCGAGCGCATCACGATCACCGGCGGCACTGCCAGCGACACGGTGACGATCACCGATATCAGCGGCACCGCGATCGCGCCGTCGACCATCGTGTTCAACGGTGGCTCCGGTAACGACACGCTGGATCTCTTCCGGTTTGCCGGCAACACCAGCGTTGTGTCCGACGGCGGATCTGACACCGACACCGTGAAGTTCGGCTTCAAGTTCGCCGAGGCGACCTACACCAAAGTGTTCGCCACCGACGGCGTGACGCTGATCGGCGTGCAGGTCACCCACAACGGCCTGACCGATACGTTCACGAACTATGAGAGCTTTGCCTTCACCGACGGCACGCGCACGCTGACCGGCGTCTTCAACACGCCGCCGGTGGCTCATGACGACGCGGTGCAAGCGAGCGAGGACAGCCCGCTCACGGTCAACGCGCTGCTCAGCCTGCTCAACAACGACACCGACGTCGACAACAACACCTTGACCGTCAGCGGCGTGTCGAACGCGACGCACGGCACCGTTTCGCTCTCCAACGGCAATCCGGTGTTCACGCCGGACAAGAACTTCTCCGGCGTTGCCGGCTTCGATTACACGGTCAGCGACGGCGATGGCGGGACCGCGACCGCGCATGTCACGGTCGACGTCGCACCGAAGGCGGACGCGCTGACGCTGGGCTTCATGGATCTCGGCCCGGCCTCGGGTGCCGAGGACACCACGATCAACCTGAAGCTCATCAGTGCCGCCGTCACCGACACCGACGGCTCCGAAAGCCTGCGGCTGCTTATTACAGGTTATCCGGCCGGCGCGACCTTCTCGGTCGGCCATGCCGGAACCGGCGCTGACGCCGGCAAGTGGGTGATCGATAGCGCCGCCGCGATCGCCGCGTTCGACAGCCATCCGCTGCAGATCACGCCGCCCGCGAATTACAACGGCACGTTCTCGCTGTCGGTGGTCGCGGAGGTTACCGACCAGGCTACGTTGTCGGACGGCAACGTCCACACCGACGTCGTCAACACCGCACTGCAGACGATCGATGTCACGGTGACCCCGGTCAACGACGCGCCGCAGATCCATGCGCCGACGCAGGTGACGACGAACGAGGATACGCCATTTGCCTTCACCGGCGCGAACGCGTTCTCCTTCTCCGATGCGGACGGCGATGTCGTCGAGTCCGTGAGGTTCGACATCTCCGGCGGCACGTTCGCGATACCGTCTCTCGGCGTCTACAACGCCAGCCAGACGCTCTCGATGAGCGGGTTCAAGATCAGCGACCTGAACACCTATCTGGCGTCGGCGGTGTTCACGCCATCAGCCGACAACGACGCGACGGGATCGGTCACGATCACCATCAACGACAACGGCAATGTCGGCGGCGGCAATCTGAGCGCGACGCAGACGATCACGATCAACATCAACCCGATCGAGGATGCTCCCACGGCCGTGGATGACACGGCCAGCGTGAACGAGGACACGACGCTGACCGTGTCCAATCCGCTGCAGGGCGTTCTGCACAACGACCGCGACCCGGATACGGGCGACACGCTGAGCGTGGTGGCGGGTGACTTCACGACGGCCAAGGGCGGCACGATCCATTTCAATGCCGACGGCACCTATGTCTACAAGCCCAAGGCCGACTTCTATGGCGCGGATACCGTGGATTACACGGTGCGTGATGCGGCCGGACAGACGGACACCGGCACGCTGACGATCAACGTGGCGCCGGTGAACGATGCGCCGGAGATCCATGCCCCGACGCATGTGACGGCCAATGAAGGCGCCTCGTTCGCCTTCACCGGAGCGAACGCGATCACCTTCTCCGACGCGGACGGCGATGTCGTCGAGTCCGTGAGGTTCGACATCTCCGGCGGCACGTTGTCCATTCCGTCGCTCGGCGTCTTCAACGCTGAACAGACGCTCTCGATGAGCGGGTTCAAGATCAGCGATTTGAACACCTATCTGGCCTCTGCCATCTTCACCCCGAACAGCGACCATCCGGGGTCGGTCACGATCACCATCAACGACAACGGCAATGTCGGCGGCGGCAATCTGAGTGCCACCCAGACCGTCAGCGTCGAGGTCATCCCCGCCAACCACCCGCCGGTGGCGAACTCCGACACCCATGCGGTGCTCGAGGATGACACGCTCAACATCTCAGTTGCGAATGGCGTCATCCGCGGCTCGACCGGCGGCTCGGTGGCCGACAGCGACGTCGACAACCCCGTCAGCTCGCTCGTCGTGTCCGGCGTCGTGGCTGGCACCGGCAGCGTGACGCAGGGGGCGGGCGTCGGCACCTCGATCGAGGGCGCCTACGGCCATCTGACGCTGAATTCGGACGGCTCCTACACCTATGTCGCCGACAAGGCCGATGCGCTGGCGGCGGGCGTGCCCGCGGTGGACACCTTCACCTATACCGACAAGGATCCGTCGGGCGCGGTGTCGAACACCGCGACGCTCAAGATCACGGTCACCGGCGTCAACGACGCGGCCGTGATCAGCGGTGACGCCACCGGCACCGTCGCCGAGGAGGGCGGCATCGCCAACAGCCAGAGCAGCCCGCTCTACGGCATCGCCCGCGGCGACCTCAATGCGACCGACGTCGACGGGCACAACGATGTGTGGCAGGCGACGTCCTCGAACACGGCCAACGGCTACGGCTGGTACGACATCGGCAGCGATGGCAGGTGGACCTACGGCATCTATAACAACGACCCGAGAATCCAGGCGCTGAAGGAAGGCGAGACCACGCTGACCGACAGCTTCACCGTCTACACCGAGGACGGCACCGCCAAGACGGTGACGATCCAGATCATCGGCAACAATGACGCGCCGACCCTGCAGAACGCGCTGGCGGACCGCAGCTCGGCCGAAGATCAGCCGTTCAGCTTCACCATCCCGTCGAACACGTTTGCCGATGTCGATGGCCGCTTCGATGGCACCGCGAACCCGCTGACGCTGTCGGCGAACCTCAGCGACGGCAGCAACCTGCCGGCGTGGTTGCACTTCGACGCCACGACCGGCACCTTCAGCGGCACCCCGCCGGCCAATTTCGCAGGCACGGTCAACGTCACGGTCTACGCCAGCGACGGCGAATATGCCGTCTCGGACGCCTTCACGCTGACCATCACGCCGGTCAATGACGGCGCTGCGAGCGTGACGGTGTCGGGCACGGCGACGCAAGGTCAGACGCTGACCGCCAATCTCGGCAGCGATCCGGATGGTGCCGCGTCGAACGTCGTCTATCACTGGCTGCGCGACGGCGCCGTCATCAACGGCGCGACGGGCTCGACCTACACGCTGGGCTCCAACGACGTCGGCCACAAGATCTCGGCCAACGTCACCTACACCGACGGCCAGGGCTTTGCCGAGAACGTGACCAGCGGCCAGACCGGCTCGGTCACGGCGCCGAACCACGCGCCGACCTTCGGGGCGGGAACGACCACGGCAAGCGTCACGGAGGACGCCTCCTATGCGGCGCCGAGCGGCAACCTGATCCAGAACGGCTCGTTCGGCTACTACAACGGCAACTTCTACACGCTGGATGCGTGGACGGTCGGGGGCGCCCATGCCGTCACCGTCGTGGGCGGCCGCACGGACGGCGGCTCGGCCGATTTCTACGGCGCATCGAGCTCGATGAGCCAGACCATCAGCACCGTCGTCGGCGTGACCTATACCGTCGACTTCTACGTGATGACCTACGGCACGGCCGTGACATCAGCCGTTGATGGAACAACCCTTCTGACGACGAGCGCCTGGAACTTTGGCTGGACGGAGCAGACCTACCAGTTCACCGCGACCTCGACGTCGACCACCATCAAGTTCGCGAGCGGCGGCGGCGCCGTCATCGACGACATCTCGGTGCAGCCCAGCACGGTCGTGACACCGGGAGTGGAGCAGGCGTCCGGCGCGATCGCCTTCACCGACGTGGACGGCGATGCCCAGACCGTGACCTACACGACACCGGCCGGCAGCAACTACTACGGCTCGTTCAGCGCCACGGTCGACAATACCGGCCACAAGGTGAACTGGACGTTCGCCGTCAATGACGCCGACATCCAGTCGCTGCGCGCCAGCGACCATATCGATCAGACCTATACGGTGAAGATCGATGACGGTCACGGCGGGACGACGATGCAGACCGTCACCGTTACGGTGAACGGCGTCAACGATGCGGCGTCGATCGCGGGCATGGCAAGCGGTGCGGTCAAGGAGGACGCCACGCTGACGGCAGGCGGGACCCTGACGGTCACCGACGTCGATAGCGGAGAAGCCCAGTTCCAGACGCCGACTTCGCTGGCGGGGACGTATGGCACCTTCACCTTCAATGCGGTGACGGGCGACTGGGGCTATACGCTGAACAATTCGGCTGCCAACGTGCAGGCGCTCAACAATGGCGACGTCAAGCATGACACGCTGACGGTGAAGTCGGTCGACGGCACGGCCAGCCAGGTCATCGACGTGACCATCAGCGGCACGAATGAGCCCGCGCCGTTGGCCGTGGTGGACACCACGAGCGCCGACGGACGCTATGCGCTGTCGAAAAACAGCGACTCGCCGAACGTGATCAGCCTGGATGCGGCGACGCTGTTCTCAGGCGGAACGGGGACGGTCACCTACACCTACAGCCTCGTCTACAGCTCGACCGGCGACGACAGCTGGATCCACCGGACCGGCAATCAGTTCACCGGAGATCCGAGCAACAACGACGCGGGCCTGTATGTCTACAAGGTCACGGCCACCGATTCGGTATCGTCCGTATCGACCTATCTGGCCTTCAACGCGCTCGACAATGGTGCGCTCAACCTCACCATCAACTCGCTGTCGGACAAGTCGTGGGTGGTCGGCTCGGCCCCGTGGCTGTCCGGCTACAGCGCCAACGACGGCGACGCGATCACCGCCACGGTCGACAACCCGCTCGAGGCCAATGCCAACAACGGCTACGACGTGATGATCGGGTCGGGCGGCGGCAACAACTTCAACGGCGGCGCCGACGACGACGGCATCTACGGCCTCGGCGGCAACGACACGCTGCTCGGCGGCGCCGGCAACGACTACATCAACGGCGGCGCCGGCAACGACTCCATCCGGGGCGGCAGCGGCAACGACGTCACCATCGGCGGCTCCGGCAACGACACCTTCTATTGGGGCGTCAACGACGGCGTCGACACCGTCGACGGCGGCATCGGCACCGACACGTTCGTCATCGAGGGGACGTCGTCGCAGGATCTGATCTATGTCACGGTTGCCGGCGGCGTGATCACCGACGTCAACGGAACCAAGCTCAGCAATATCGAGGCCGTGACCGCCGATCTCGGCGGCAGCAGCAGCGATACGCTGACCTACATCACCAGCGAGGACGTGACGGTCAATCTCGGTGCCGGCACGGCCACCGGCTTCAGCTCGATCGCCAATATCGAGCGCGTGACCGGCGGCTCGGGCGACGACATCCTGATCGGCAGCAGTGCTGCCAACGCGATCAATGGCGGCGACGGCGACGATATCATCCGCGGCGGTGGCGGCAACGACACCATCGATGGCGGGGCAGGGATCGACCTGCTCGACTTCTCGGATGCGACGGCCGGTTTTACGTTGACGCTGACTCAAAGCTCGACCGCCACGAATGTGTCCATTCCTGGTCTCGGCACGGACAGCTACAAGAATATGGAAGGCGTGATCGGTTCGAACTACAATGATACGATCAATGGATCGGGCAGCGCTGACGTTCTCATCGGCGGCGCCGGCTCCGACCAGCTCACGGGCAACGGCGGCTCCGACACGTTCAAGTGGAACGCCGGTGATCTCGCCGGTGGCGGGCTCGACACCATCCTGGACTTCCAGACCGGCACCTCCGGCGACGTCATCGACCTCTCGGGCCTCTTGTCCAGCGTGTCCGGCAACCATGCCGACGCGGTGCGCTTCGTCGACAGCGGCGGGCACACCAGCCTGGCCTCGGCCAATGGCAGCGGCGTGCTGAACAACGGCGACCTGACGCTGCAGGTCAATACCGGCTCCGGCTGGAGCAATGTGGCGACCATCAAGGACACCGGCACCAACCTTACGGGTGGCGACGACGTCATCAAGATGATCCTCGACAACAGCCACGCCCAGACGCAGGTCCACGTCTGATCCCGGCCGGCACGGGACACGAAAGCAAAGGGCCGCCCATGAGGCGGCCCTTTTTCATGGCTGGAGGCGGCGGCGCGCCGATACGCTGCGGCTCAGATCTTCTGCCCTGCCGGCCCGACGCCGACGTTGATCATGATCCGCTGCACTTCGGTGCGGCCCTGCGGGAACTTGACCTCGAGCGTCACCGTGTCGGTGCCGGCGAAGTCGGCCTTCGACTGATAGAAGGCGATGAAGCCCGGCACTTCCAGGGCGAGGCACTGCTTGTAGTTGGTGGCGCTGACCTTGCCGCGCTTGATCGTGACGGTGCCGTTGCCGGGCGGCGACACAAGGCGGATGGCGGGAAGGGGCCCGGATGAGCAGTCGGGCTGGACGTTGAGATAGATGCCGACCTGGATCGGCTTGCCGGCGACGCCCTTGGCGTTGCGCTCGACCGTGGTCTGAGCGGGACCGGACGCGGGAGCAGGTGTCTGGGCTTGCGCCGAGGCTGCGGTGGCCGCCGCCAGCAGCGCCGCGACGGCCATTCCCGCGAACGCTGCCCGCCATTCTCCTCGCAACAGGTTCATCACCGTCCTCAGCCCCGCATTGTCCCTCAGCGCCGCCAGATTGCCGTATTCGAGCTGATCGTTCAACGGATTGCCGAACTTGCGGCCGACTTCAGCAAACTTCCTTCACGTCCGCCATAGCATCGCCCGCGCGGTGTCATCGGATGGGTCCGATGACGTCATGACTGTTTCCCGCTGTTGCCATCCGTGTCTGCGCAACTCGTCCGCCTCGAGGAATGCGCGGAGTGGACGACATTGGAACGCAGTCATCGGGCTGACATCGATGCCCTTCGGGCGATCGCTGTCGTCATCGTCATTCTCTTCCATCTGAGGATCACCGGCTTCGAGGCCGGCTATGCCGGCGTCGACATCTTCTTCGTCATCTCCGGCTATCTCATCACTGGGCAGATCCTGCGCGATGTCGCCGCGCGGCGTTTCTCGCTGTCGGACTTCTATCTGCGACGGGCACGGCGCATCCTGCCGGCGCTGGTTGTGACCATTGCGGCCACGTTCGCGGTCGGCTGGCTGTTCCTGTCGCCGGAAGCCCTGCGCCAGCTCGCGAAGGAGGCGACACACGGCCTGCTCTCGATCGCCAACATCCAGTATTGGCGCGAGGCCAGCGCCTATTTCGCGCCGAGCGCGGATCAGTTGCCGCTGCTGCACCTGTGGTCGCTGTCGGCGGAGGTTCAATTCTACGCGCTGGCGCCGCTGCTGCTGATGTGGCTCGGCACGCGCCGGCATGTGTTCGGTGCCATTGCCGCGATCGGGTTGTTGTCCCTTGCCGCGGCCACACTCTGGTCATCGCGCGATCCGGACGCCGTGTTCTTCCTGACGCCGTTCCGGGTGTTCGAATTCGCCCTCGGCGCGCTCGCCATTCCGCTCGAGGCCCGGCTGGCAGCGTCGCCGCGCGCACGCTCTCTCGCCGCCGCCTGCGGCGACGTTCTGTTGTTCGGCAGCCTTCTCCTCATCGGCTGCTATCAATTCCAGGCAGGCGTCGCCGCGCTGCTGCCCTGCATCGCCACAGCCGTCATCATCGCGGCCAATGCCCCGACGTCGCTGGTGATGGCTCGCCCGGTTCGCGCCGTCGGCGCTGCGTCCTATTCGCTCTATCTCGTGCACTGGCCCGTGATCTTCTTCGTCCGCTTCATCTTCGGCGATGCGGCGCAGACCGCGGCGGGACTGGCGGCGCAGCTCGCGCTGATGGCGGTGCTGACCACGCTGATGTTCGTCATCGTCGAGCGGCCGCTGCGGCGGCTGCCGTGGCCGAGGGGCGCGCAGGTGGCGAGCTTTGCGACCGTGCTCATCGTCGGTGCGGCGCTCACCCATGTGACGTTCCGCGCCAATGGCGTCGTGTCGCGGCTGCCCGACGATCAGCTCGCGCTGTTCCAGCTGCAGGGCTTCGGCCTCAACAAATGCGGTCGCACCGTCGGCCGTCTGTGCGCGTTCGGCGATCTCGAGGGCACGCGCGGCGTCGAGCTGCTCGGCGATTCCTATGTCCAGCAATATGTCGCCGCGCTCGATGCGACGCTGAAGGCGCGCGGCATGATCGGGCACGTGTCCACCATGAGCGGATGTCCCACCCTCGCGGGGCTCACCGCCGAGGGACCTCGCGCCCAGGTCTGCGCCGAGCTGCGCGACAGCGAGCTGCCGCGGATCCGGCAGTCGCAGGCCGATTTCGTCGTGATCGGGCAGGCGTGGCAGCATTATCTCGACCTCGGCGAAGGGCCGGCAGCGCGGGGCCGCAACGCCGCGGTCGCCGGTCATCTCGCCGAGACCATCCGTCTGCTCGACCGGCCCGGCCGGCATTTCCTCGTCGTCGGCGGCCAGGTCCGTCCGGTGAATTGCGCCTTCGATCAGTTGCGCATGCTGCCGGGGCCGCGCTGGCACGCGCCCGCCAAGCCGTGCGATGCCGTGCCGAAGAGCGAGGCGATCGCGACCAACCGCGTCATCGACGCCGTCCTGTCGGAGGCGATCAGGCCGCTCGCCAAGGTGACGCTGCTCAGGCCCTCGGAGGTCTATTGCGACCGGGATTGCCCGGTCGTGGAGGGAGGCGTGTGGTTGTTCCAGGATGCCGGTCACTTCACCGTGGCAGGGGCCCAGCGGATGGGCGAGCGCGCTGCGCCGGTGTTCGCGAGTTTCCTGTCGGATGATTAGGTGGCGCTATTCGCTGTCGGCTGCGGCGCTTGCGGCTGCGGCCAATGCCGGCGACGCCGCGACGATCCGTGCGCCTGCGAGCTCCGAGCCCTGCGCCGTGAGGTGACCATCGTCCCAGGCGAGCGGCGCGCCGTCGGAGGTCTGGAGCACGCAATCTCCCGCCGGACACAGCAGCGCGAGCGGCGACACGTATTCGGTCTGCGCCACGTTCGCCAGCAGCGTGCGCATGAAGTCGTCGACCTCGCCGAGCAGATCCAGCATGTGCCCGTCGGTCCCGACGCCAAAGCGCTTCGCCGCGATGAGCAAATGCGGCAGCGGACGATCGAATTGCGGGCTCGGCCCGACCACCACCACCCTGCTGCCGGTGTCCGCAATCGCGTTGATCGTGGCGAGCAGGCTGGCCTGTGCGGCCGGCGTCATCGCGGTGCGTGTCCAATTGCCCGACAGCACGACGATGTCGGGCGTGAGCTCGCGCACCAGCCGAGGCAGCCGGCGGTTGAAATCCATGCAGGCGGCGGACTGGCCCGCTTCGGCGTGAGGGATGCATTGCGCAAGGCTGGCGCGCAGCAGCGAGGCCTGGGGCATGGCTCGCGTCAGGCCATGGATGAGGTGAGCGGCGTGGCTGTCGCCCCACACCAGGATGCGCGGGCGCTGCCCTTTGGCAAGGCATGACGGCTGCAACGCCGCGAACGTCTGGCCCGGATCGAGGAAGCAGGTGCCGCTCTCGTAGGCGGACTTATGATCGTAGCTGATGAATTCCGCCAGCGCCCGCTCCTGCGGCGAGAAGCGGGCGGGAAAGCCGGCAAGTCCGATGATCGAGAGCGAGGCCAGCAGCACGACCGATGCGCTCGCGACCAGCGCGCGCGCCGCGATCGGCGACTGCGCACGCCTCGCCGGCTGCTCGATCAGATGGAAGCTCGTCAGCGCCAGCACGGTGCAGGCTCCGAGCAGCGCCAGCTTGTCCGCGATCGAGCTCGGCGGACCCCAGACCGCCGTCGCCAGCGAGACGACGGGCCAGTGCCAGAGATAGAGCGAGTAGGACCACAGCCCGATTGTGATCATCGGTTTGACCGCGGTCAGCACGGCCTTGCTCGGGGGCGGATTGGCCCAGATCACGGCGGCGGCGCCGAGGCACGGCAGCAGCGCGGCCGTGCCGGGATAGGGCGTGTGCGGCGAGAACAGGTTGACGGCGGCGCCGAGCGCGATCCAGCCCAGCGCGGCCACCGTGATCCTGAGCCATTGGCTTTGCGGCGCCGGCAGGGCTTCCACGGCCAGCAGCGCGCCGAGCGCGAGCTCCCAGACCCGGGCCGGCAACAGAAAGAACGCGGCGGCGGGCTGCAGCCGGGTCTGGATCACGCAGAGCAGGAACGAGGTCGCGCAGACCGTGGCGAAGCTCGCAAGCATCAGCGACCGCCGCAGCGTGAAGGCGGCGAGCGCCAGTGTGGGAAACAGCAGATAATACTGCTCCTCTACTCCGAGCGACCAGGTGTGCAGCAGCGGCTTGGTGATGGCGGCGGCGTCGAAATAGCCCTGCTGCGACCACAGCAGGATATTGGAGCAGAAGACGAGGACGGCCAGCGCCTGTTGCGCCACGGAGACCGCATCCCGCGGCAACAGGATCACGCTGGCGCCGAGCAGGGTGACGCACAGCATCGCGAAGGCGGCGGGCAGGATGCGCCGGGCACGGCGCCGGTAGAATGCGGCGAACGAGAATGTTCCGCTCCGCACCTCCGCATGAATGATCCGCGTGATCAGGAAGCCCGAGATGACGAAGAACATGTCGACGCCGACATAGCCGCTGCGAAACGGCGAGATGTCGTAGTGGAACGCGATCACAGAGATCACTGCGAAGCCGCGCAGGCAGTCGATGTCGGGACGATAGTCGGTTGCGCTCAAGGGGGCTGTCCGGACGCTCGCATCTGGCGGCGGCCGTCAATCCCCGACGGTCACTGCACGCAGGCGACCCTGGTAGGCTCCGATTGCAACCGTATTGAGGGATTCCTGCGGCACCGTTGGTCGTGCAGACAGGACACAATGCCATCGAATTGACACCGCAGCGGGAATCCGCGGCTTGCCTTCACAGACTTGCCTCAATGGCGTGATGGCCTTGTCGGAGTTCATGCGTCGAGCGAGCGTGTCATGCGTACATTGGGGCGGAAGGCCGGCCGGGCCGGATTGTTGTGCGGCGTTGTTCTATTTCAGGTTGCGGTTGGCGTTTCGCTTGCGCGAAGCGCCGAGCCGGGCGGCTCCTCACCATCCGCAGGCGAGGTGGCCAAGGATCAGGGCAAGGAGAGCGGGCCGTTCGGCGGATGCGAGCCGATCGGGTTGACGGCATCGGGCGAGCTGGTGTTCCCGCTGGAATGCAAGAAGCTGATCAAGAAGCCGGCTGAGGCGCCGGTCGCCGAGGACAAGACCCCAGCCGACGACAAGACCGCGTCGGTCAATCCCGCGCCGTCCGTTCCGAGCCAGGCGGCCAGCGCCGACATTTCGGCCGGTCCCGAGGTCAAGCCTGCCGCGGCTGCGGAGGCGGTTGCGACGACACCCGCCGCGTCGGCTGAGCCGAAGCAGGCCGCAGTTGCGGACACGCAGGATGCGGCTCAGAAGGTCGCCGTAGCAGAGCCAGTCGCCGGCAAGCCCTCCCTGACCAAGCCGTCCGTGAAATCGCCATCGGCGCTGGCGCCAGCGAACAAGCCGCCCTCTGCCAAGCCGTCCTCTGCCAAGACGGCCGCGGCCAATCCGCCTGGGACGACGCCATCGCCAGCCGGCGCCTCATCGGGCAAGCCGTCGTCCGGCAAGGCGGCCCAGGCGCAGGCCGTTGTGGTCGCCGCCAGGGATGCAGCGGTCAAGGATGCCGGGAGGACATCGCGCATGGTCGCCAGCCGGCCGATGATCGTGATCGCGAGGCCCGCCACCGCAACCACGGCCTCGGCCCGGCTGCAGGCGGAGGGCAGGCCGCGACTGCGCACCGCGGGACTGCCGGCCTGCGTCCAATTCCGCAGCTATAATCCGGCGACGCACAGCTATCGCGGCTTCGATGGCCACATCTATGCCTGCCGGTGAGGGCTGACGCTCGAGGGCCGGTTTAGTCTGGAGGGTGGCGAGTGACGTGACAGCCTGCCGCCCAAGGGCGGCAGCGAAGTCGGGCGGCGCGGCGCCGGAGCTGCTATAGAAGGTGAGTCCTCATCTCTGTTCCTCGCCGCGGTTGCTTCCGATTCGACATGGCAGAGCCTCAGTCCGACCTGTTCGAGATGCGCCGGCTGGAATCGCTCTCCAACACCATCTTCGGTGTTGCGATGACGCTTCTCGCCTACGACCTGCCGAAGCCCAATTTCGCGCATATGCCGGGTTGGATCGACCTGGTGCATACCTATTCCGGGCGGCTTGCCGGGCTGGTCCTCAGCTTCATCATCGCCGGCGTGTTCTGGATCAGCCACCACCGGCGGCTGGCCCGGCAGCCGTTCGCGGGCCGGCCCGTGGTCATCCTGAATCTGTTCTTCCTGTTGTCGATCGTGCTGCTGCCGGTGACCAACGGGCTCTACGGCGGCTACAGGCTGAGCAGCGCGGTGGCCGTCCTCTATGGCCTGCATCTGACGATCATTGCGTCGCTGAACGCCGCGCTGTGGTGGCTCGCGCTTCCAAGCGGCCGCCATGCCGAGATCGCCGGCGCGATCTTTCCCGTCACCGTGTTCGTGCCGGGCATCGTGATCGCAGCGCTTGCACCGGAGTATGTGCAGTATTTCTGGATGCTCGGCTTCGGCGGCTTCCTGGCGCGGCGGTTCGTCCGCAGCCCGGCGCCGTCGGCCGGCGAGCAGGCGGAGTTGCCATAAAAAAAGACGCGGCGGGCCGTGAGACCCGCCGCGCTTCCGTTCTTGAACTCGCTGGTCCAGGGCCGAGACCGCCCCGTTGCCGAGCCGCGATGGCGCAATCCGCTGACGAATCACGCCCTCAAACGTCGCTCATGAAGAGCCGCTCAGCGGGCGATCCCAGCGAGGTGACAGCGCTTGGTGAAAGACACTGGATCACCTCCTTTCGTTGTTGATGGTAACGCCAATATAGGACGGTCCGGGCGGCGAGGGTAGGGGGGCCGATTACGGAACCGGGCCGCCGCGGGCGTGCCGCGCCGCAGTCTCGATGTCGCGCGCTGCGATCGCTTCGGGCCGTTCCGTCAGGCCGGATCCGGCACCCATCCGCTTCGAAACCTCGCCCCGAAGAGGTTGAGACCCGCCGCGGACCATGTTAGGGAACGCCCAATGCGGGTGTAGCTCAATGGTAGAGCAGCAGCCTTCCAAGCTGAATACGAGGGTTCGATTCCCTTCACCCGCTCCAACGATTTCAGGCACTTGTCGCGCCGTCAGCTTTCCATTCGGACAAGCAGGCTGATGCTCATTCGGACAAATGTCCTTCTTTTGTTCGAGCTGCCCGCCGCTTTTTGGCGCCGTTGACGATCTGCCGCGTCGTGCGCGTGGTGTACTTTGGCAGCACCTTCACCGTCGTGTGCCGGCCCTGTGCCAGCATCTCGCGGTCAGTCAGTTCGGCGTCGCCACCTTCAGTAAAGCCGCCATGCCGGACCGATGTGAACGACAATTCATCGCGAAGGCCAGCAGCACGGATGACTTCTTTGACCTTGCGGCTCACGTGCGTGAAATCCGGCTGATCCGGCTTCGGCCATGTCGGCCATGGTCCGCGCTCGCCCCAATCCCGGCACAGCATTAGGCCGCCGATGCGGTCGCGTTTGATGGCGTCGAGCTCCGCCATCAACTTGGGATAAACCGGTGCACCTGCATCGTCGAACAGCGATATCCAGCCCTTCTGCCTAGTCTTCTCATCGATGATGCGGACCATATTCGGGCGCCCTTTCGGGCGATAATGCGACACGTCGAAAGTCGCAAAGACGTCTGTCTCGCGCTGGAGCCATTCCCAGCCGATCAGGGCAGCGGTCGTCGGTCAGTGCCGTATCGATTGCGGTGAGGCGCTTCTCGCCCAGTCGCTTGCCATCTTTCAGGACGTAGCCGCCGACAAGCTTGAATCCGACCTCGTGATTACGCTTGGACTTAGGATCGAGCTTGGCGTAGCGGCGATCAGAGCGGTATTCGGCAAACATCCAATCGAGCGTTCCGACCGCATTGGGAGGCGACGCTGCCAAGGCCTTGCCGCCGGTCCGCCACGCGCGCCACCCGTAGATTCGCTTCTTCTGGACTCATCTACAAGGGCAATTTGCGGGCTTCAGTCTGTGGTCTTCGCGTACCCGCCAATCAAAGCAGGTCGGAGGACTTGTTCATCTGGAAATACTGCAATTTGCGATGCCTAAGCAAAATAGTCGTCGAAGGCACATCGTACAATTGGATGCTGCGGCAAGCAAAAAGGAAGGATCACCGACATTTTTCGCATTCGGCAATCTTGTCGATTTTCACCCTGCCGAATTTGCAGAACCTTCAGCAAGAGCCCCGCGGGGCGGTGCCGTTTGGCTGCCGAATTTATTGTTGCTTGTTCACCAAAGGTCGAACCTGTAACCAGACCGTTATGAGCGGGAGGAGATTGAATAGGTTTATTGATTTTGCAGCATTTTTGCCCAATGTTGATAGCGCCTGTCGCGGTTTGTTCAGTTCGTTTCTGGTGCGAAACTGGTGCGGCCGCGTTCGGAGGCATCGCCCTTTAAGGCAAGGCGGTTCGATAGGGGGAAGGGCAACGGCAAGCCGCTTGCCTTACACGCCGCTTCGATGAAGAGCCGAGCGGCTCAGGCGTACCAGTAAATTCGCTCGATAGCCGTACCCAATTGGGTTCGGTCGGCCTCAATTGAGCTCGGACACCGTCCTTCTCGAGCGATTTTGTGCGTTCCTTCAGCCCGATCCGCGATTGCAGTCCGGGTAGCCGTACCATGATGTAATATTTGCGCGCGCTGGTGTTTTATGGCCAAGCATCGCCGGCAAACAGCCCATCCAAAACGTGGATGGTCGGCTTTTGTCCACCATGAGTATTCCGGAAGTCACGACGAGCCATCCGCCGAAGTTAAAAGTCGGAGTTATGCTTGAAACTGTAAAGTCCGCGATCGATATCGACGTAGACGCCACGCAAAACTCAGAAGACCGTCAACCCGATCCTCGTGTCGGCGATCTCGGGCGCAATTTTATGGCACCGATTTTCTGCACCGTGGAAATGCTTCCCAATAACCAGCAGTTCTTTGGAGGCATCTTTTCAAATTTGCGAGTTGGTAAGGCGCGCCTCGCGACCGCTTGAGCAGTCGTTCCCCTTAAGCAGCCCGCAGCGCCTGGCGGAAAGCGTTTGCGCCGGATACATGGCGACGGGGCCGTCATTGACCATGTATCTCAGTTGCGCATGGCGATGGCGTGCCGCTACACCGCGAACCCCGCCCCGCCCCACGCGTCTCGGTCGCGGCGACCTCAGAAGCGCGCCAATTTGCAGGGCGCGAAGCGGCTTCCTCAGTCGGTCCTGGTTACATACTCGACCGGGAGATGCTTGAACGGCTTGCGGTGCTCACGCGATACGGCCCCGCCAATGATGATCCTGGAAAACGCATGGAGGTCGGCGAAGAAGGCCGGCTTCAGGCTGTCGAGCTTGCTCGCATCGGCGACCAGAATGCTTTCGATCGCCGTTGCGATGGCCGCCTGCTTGACCGCCGTCTCATGAAAGTTCGAGCAGCTCGCGCCCCTATTCGCATGTACGCCGCCCGCCGAGATGAAGGCCTTGTTGATGCCGAGCTTGCGCAAATAGGACAGGCCTTCCTCCGATGAGAAGGATTGCGACGAGGGATGATAGAGCCCGCCCATCAGCATCAGCTGCGTGGCAGGACGTCGCGTCGCCAGCGCCGCCACGTTCATCGAATAGCAGATCACTGAGAGGGACATCGTCGAACGCAGTGTAGCGAATCATAGCGAGGAAACGGATCAGTGTAGCAAGGGTGCCGCCGGCGACAGATCGGGAGGGCTCCGCAGTTTTGATAGTTGGAGACTGAGGGCTTGGTCCGCGCTCTGTTCCGGGACGCAGGGGCTAGCCGAAGGCCTGACTGACGACGCCGTAGATCTTCGGCTGGTCGTTGCCGCGCAGGAAGGCACCCTTCACGTCGTTCCGCAGCGACATCGTGGTGACGGCATCGAAGAGAGCGAGCCCCGACCGCGCGAGAAAGTCGCGGAACTCTCCTGTCGCTCGATGAGTGTCGAGCCTGAGGAACTGGCCTTCGTGAGCTGCCACGTGCGGCGCCAACACGGCGATCGCGTCGCTGTCGCAGGATGCGACCACCGGCCCCGCGACATGTCCGCGTCCGAACCGCCGGCACATCGCGAACGTCTCCAGCCGCCCCGCGCGAAACAGCCCAAAGCTGCGCGACTGGTGAAACAGTCCGGTCATCAGCCCGGCTCGCCGGACGCCATAAGCAGCCGCGTCGAGTTCGATCAGCGCCGGCAGGTCTGCCTCCATCAGCACGCGAATATTTCCCGCTTCGGCCGGCGCCGCGTCCGAGGCAATCGCCTCACCCTGACACTGAAACAGAGTCTGCTCACGCTTGAAATCGAGAGATCGGTAGAGGCGATAGGCGGCGCGCGTGGCGTTGAGGCGCAGCGTCCGACCGCCGCATTCGGCCATCACCCGATGCATCAGCCATTGCCCGGTGCCAAGGGCCTGCAGCCGCGGCGAGGTGATGACCATCCCAACCGCAGCAAAGCCGTCGCTGTAGGGAAACCACATGGCGGATCCGAGGGCCCGACCGATCTCATCGAGCGCGACGACGCCGCGGCCGATGCTGCGCATGAATTGCCAATCCTCCTCCCGATGGGGCCATTGGACGGCGATCGACAAGGCGAGCAACTGCGCGAGGTCGACGCTGTCGATGTCGGCGAGGCGCATCTCGAACACGTCGACGATTCGCGATTCGACGTCCGGATTGTCCATGCACGCTGTCCCTGTCTTCGTTCCGCCCGCCACGCGTCACCCAGCCTCGATGAGGTCGAGAGCGACCATGCTGTCGTCACCTCCGCATATTGAGGCGCCTGCGGGCGAACTTCGCAACATTCTTCTCAATCCTGCCCTGTATTCGGCACGTAACGCAGGCCGCGACCGCCATGATCGGAGGCGCGACGAGCCAGATCGGCCGCTGGGATGACCGCATGACCTTCCTGTTCAACTCCGATGGCACGCGCGGCGCGATCTTTCGCGAGGTGCTTGCGCGTGAGATTCCGGATCTTCCGTTCGAAATCGATCCGGCGCAGGTCGATGCCGATGAAGTCCGCTACATGATCACCTGGCTGGTGCCGCCGGACCTCGGCGCCTATCGCAATATCGAGATCCTGTTCTCGATCGGCGCCGGCATCGATCAGTTCAGCGCCGCGTCGGTGCCGGCGAGCGTCAAGATCGTCCGCATGGTCGAGGACGGCATCGTGAGGATGATGCAGGAATACGTGACACTGGCCGTGCTGGCGCTGCACCGGAATTGGACCGTCTATTTCGATCAGCAGCGGCAGCAGCTCTGGCGCGCTATCCCGCAGCCGCAGGCACATGTGCGGCGCATCGGCGTGCTCGGCCTCGGGCTGCTCGGCCGCGCGGTGCTGGAGCGGCTCAAGCCGTTCGGCTTTCCGCTCTCGGGCTGGAGCCGCAGCCGGCACGCGATCGACGGCGTGACTACGTACCATGGCGCCGACGGCCTCGATGCGCTGCTCGCGGTGACAGACATCTTGGTCTGCCTGCTGCCGCTGACGGAGGAGACGCGCGGCCTGCTCAATGCCGAACTGCTCGCCAAGCTCCCGCGAGGCGCTTCGCTGGTGCAGACCGGCCGCGGCGCGCAGCTCGACCAGGCGGCGTTGCTCGGAGCACTTGACTCCGGGCATCTCGCGGACGCCGTGCTTGATGTGACCGATCCCGAGCCGCTGCCGACGGATCACCCGTTGTGGCGGCATCCGCGCGTCCTGATCACGCCGCATGTCGCCAGCGTCACGCAGCCGGAAGCAGCGGCGCTCGCGGTCGCCGCGAACATCAAGCGACACCGCGCCGGGCTCGATCCGGTCGGCCTCGTCGACCGCAGCCGCGGCTACTGATCGCGGTCGCGCCGTCACGGCTCAGCGGATCCAGTCCAGGGTCTTGTAATACGCGCCGACGAACGGCAGGAACCAGGGCTTGCCGTAATGGCCTGGCACGACCGGCCAGCCGGCGTCCTTCATCGGATTGCGGTCGGGCCGGCCGAGCATCGCATCGGCCATGATCATGCCGAGATGGGTCGAGAGCTGCGCGCCGTGACCCGAATAGCCCATCGCGTACCACAGCCCGCCCTGGCGACCGGCGCGCGGATAACGGTCGGCGGTCATGTCGACGAGGCCGCCCCAGCAATAGTCGATGTCGATGCCGGCAAGCTGCGGGAACATCCGCTCCATCGCCGCGCGCAGGATCGCGCCGCTCCTCGCATCGGACTGCTGATCCGATGTCGCCGAGAAGCGCGCGCGGCCGCCGAAGATCAGGCGATTGTCCGGCGACAGGCGGAAGTAGTTGCCGATGTTCATGGAGGTGACGTAGGTGCGGTGGCCCGGCAGCACCGAGGCCGCCTCGGCCTCCGTCAGCGGCCGCGTCGCGATGATGAAGCTGCCGACGGCAATGATGCGGCGGCGGAAATAGCTGAAGCTCGCCGGCGTGGTGGCGCCGGTGGCGAGCAGCACCTGCTCGGCGCTCACCGTCCCCTTGGCCGTGGTGAGGCGAAAGTGCTTGGTGTCCTGCACCCGTTCAGTGACGGCGGCTTGCTCGACAATGACGGCGCCGCGGCGACTCGCGGCAGAGGCGAGGCCCGCGGCGAAGCAGCCCATGTGCATCATCGCGCTCTTCTTGAACAGCATGCCGCCGTGAAAGGGCGAGCCGATCTCGGATTTCAGCTCGGCCGGCGAGAGCAGCGCCGTGTCGGGATCGACCTCGCGGTGGATCGCCTCGAAGTTCGTCGCGATCCCCGCGAAATGGCCAGGCTTGGATGCCAGCTTGAGCTTGCCGGAGCGGCGGAAACCGCAAGCGATGTTTTCTTCCGCGATCAGGCGCTCGAGCGTGTCGATCGACTCGTCGAACGCTTTGTAGAGCGCGATCGCGCGCAGGGTGCCGAGCTCGGCCTTCGCGGCCGGATAGCTGTGCGCCAGCCCGTTGTTGAGATGCCCGCCATTGCGTCCCGACGCGCCCGAGCCGACCTGATCGGCTTCGAGCACGATCACCTTGGCCCCGGCCTTGGCGAGCTGCAGTGCCGCGCCGAGCCCGGTGAAGCCGCCGCCGATCACCGCGACGTCGTAATGCCCCTCCACGGGCCCGCTATGGCCGCCGGAAAATGCGGTCGCCGTGTCGCGCCAGTAGGAGACATATTTCATCGCGGGCACTCTGCTTACAGGCCGAACACGCCGGGCAGCTCGGAAATGGTCTTGATCTCGGTGTAGCCGTAATAGGGATTGGCCGGCTCGTGGCCGCGGTTGACCCAGACCTTGTTGGTGATGCCGAGATCGTGCGCGGTCATCAGGTCGTAGCGGAATGAGGAGGAGCAGTGCGTGATGTCCTCGGGGCCGCAGCCGAGCATGTCGAACATGTATTCGAAGGCGCGCATCCGCGGTTTGTAGGCCTGCGCCTGTTCCGCCGTGAACACGGCATGGAACGGCGCGCCGAGCCTGACGACGTTCGAGGGGATCTGCACGTTCATGGCGTTGGAGAGGATGACCAGCGGGATCTCCTTGGCCACCTTGGCGAGACCCGCCGGTACGTCCGGATGTGGACCCCAGGTCGGCACGCGCTGATACACCATCTCGGCATCCTCGGGCTTGAAGGGGATGCCGATCTTGCGGCAGCTGCGCGCCAGGGCGTTGCTGACGACCTCGGCATAGGGCTTCCACGCGCCGAGGACTTCATCGAGGCGGTAGGCCGAGAAGACCTTCACGAACTCCGTCATCGCCGACTCGGAGAGCTGTGCGCTGTAGAGATCGCGTGCGGCCTCGGCCATCTCGAAATTGATCAGCGTGCCGTGGCAGTCGAAGGTCACGTATTTCGGGCGAAAGCGGCTCATGGATCCTCATGCCGGTCGTGGTCTCGACGTCCGATGATAGGCCGCCCCGCCAGCATAAGATGCGGCTTTGCCCCGGTTCGGCGGCGGAAGATGTTGTCGGCATCATCGCCTTCAGACGATCTGCCGGGGGCCGCTCGCCCAGACTCCGGTGCAGATGGGAGTGCATGACATGACGTCCGACGCCGCGAGCTTCAGAGCTTTCAGCGGGGAGCACCTGGATGCAGCGACGCGGCTGTCGCAGCAGGTCCGCTGGCCGCATCGTCGCGAGGACTGGCAGATGGCGCTTGCGCTGAGCAAGGGCTGCGTGGCGGTCGCGGCGGACGGTCGCGTGATCGGCACCGTGCTGATGACGCCGTATGGCCAGGATGCCGGGACCATCAACATGGTCATTGTCGACGAGGCGGAGCGGGGGAAGGGGCTCGGACGGTGCCTGATGCAGCAGGCGATGGCGCTCGCCGGTGAGCGGCGGTTGCAGCTCGTCGCGACAGAAGATGGACTGCAGCTCTATGAGAAGCTCGGCTTCCGCCGCAGCGGTGAGATCGTGCAGCATCAGGGACATCTCGCGGAAGCTGTCGCACAGCCCGACGCCGTGCGTGCGGCCACGCCCGACGACATCGCCGTCATCACGGCACTCGACATCGCGGCCTTTGGCGCGGATCGCCGCGACCTGATAGCCCATATCGCATCCATCGGAGAGTTCGCGGTGTTGGAGCGCCAGGGCCGTGCGGCGGGGTTCGCCGCGCTGCGTCACTTCGGCCGCGGTCTCGTGATTGGCCCCGTGGTCGCTTTCAGTAGCGAGGACGCCAAGTCGCTCGTCGCGCATTTCCTCGCTGGGCGACAGGGCAAGTTCATCCGCGTCGACACCGGCAGCGAGACGGGACTCGCACCATGGCTGGGCAGCTTGGGCCTCGATCATGTCGGCGGCGGCATCGTCATGCATGGGCCGGCCGCTGGTCACACGAGGCGGCGCGCCCCGACATCATTTGCCTTGGCCAGCCAGGCGTTCGGCTGAACCGGAGATCATCATGCTCAGCAACTCGCTCATCGAACTCGATCGCGCCCATCTGGTGCATCCGGTCGCGTCCTATCGCGGACACGAGGCCGCCGGCGCGCGGGTCCTGAAATCCGCCAAGGGTGCGATCGTGACCGATGCCTCGGGCCATCAACTGGTCGACGGCTTCGCCGGGCTGTGGTGCGTCAATGCCGGCTATGGCCATGAGAGCATCGTCGAGGCGGCGGCGAGGCAGATGCGCGAGCTGCCTTATGCCACCGGCTATTTTAGCCTCGCCTCGGAGCCGGCCATCCGGCTCGCGGCCGCGCTCGCCGAGCGCGCGCCGGGTGATCTCAACCACGTCTATTTCACGCTTGGCGGCTCGGACGCCGTCGACAGCACGGTCCGCTTCATCCATTACTATTGGCACGCGAGGGGGCAGCCGCAGCGCGATCAGTTCATCACGCTGCAGCAGGGCTATCACGGCTCGTCGACGGTCGGTGCAGGACTCACGGCGCTGCCGGCCTTCCACGCCAATTTCGGCGTGCCACTGAACTGGCAGCACAAGATCCCGTCGCACTATTCGTACCGCAACCCCGTTGGCAGCGATCCCGACGCCGTCATCGTGGCCTCGCTCGCGGCCCTCGAAGCCAAGATTGCCGAGGTCGGCGGTCCCGAACGGGTGGCCGCGTTCTATGCCGAGCCGATCCAGGGCTCGGGCGGCGTGCTGGTGCCGCCGGACGGCTGGATGAAGGCGATGCGCGAGCGCTGCCGGCGGCACGGCATCCTGTTCGTCGCCGACGAGGTGATCACCGGCTTCGGTCGTACCGGACCGCTGTTCGCCTGCACAGATGACGACATCGTCCCGGACTTCATGACCGTCGCGAAGGGTCTGACCTCCGGCTACGTCCCAATGGGCGCGGTGCTGATGTCCGATCATGTCTATGGCGTTATTGCCGATGGCGCAGGTTCTTCGGCCGTTGGGCACGGCTATACCTATTCGGCGCATCCGGTGAGCGCGGCGGTCGGCCTTGCCGTGCTTGATCTCTATGAGAATGGCTTGCTGGAGAATGGCCGGCGGGCGGGTGCGCGGCTGATGGCGGGCCTGCGCGCGCTGCAGGACCATCCGTTGGTGGGCGAGGTGCGCGGCCGTGGCCTGCTGGCGGCCATCGAGCTCGTGACCGACAAGGAGAAGAAGACGCCGCTGCCGGCGAGCGCCGAGCCGTCGCGCCGCATCTTCGATCGCGCCTGGGCCAACGGCCTCGTCATCCGTGCCTTCCCGACAGGGGTGCTCGGCTACGCGCCGCCGCTGTGCTGCAGCGACGCGGACATCGATGCCATCCTCGAACGCACCGCACGGACGCTGGATCAGACCCTGGCCGATCCGGACGTCCGCGGGGCCATGGCGTGAAGGTGGGCACGGGCATATCGGTGCGTGTGCAGCAGGGCCGATATGTCGGCGGCTCCTCCTATTCGCAATTTTCTGCCGTCGGGTCCTCGCAATTCGGAAGTTTTCGCCGGAACCCGGCTTCACACTAGGACCGATGACGCGGAAGGGCCTCACAGAATGACCAAGCTCGATCTTGCTCAATTCAGGTACCTGACCTTCGACGTGGTCGGCACGCTGATCGACTTCGAAAGCGGGATCGTCTCGAGCCTCGGCGAGATCGCGGCGGAAGCAAACAAGGCAATCGACGGTGAGCAGGCGCTGAGCCTGTACCGCGCGGCACGCTACGCGGCGGACGCCGACCGCTTTCCGGATGATCTCGTCCGGGTCTATGACATCATCGCACCACAACTCGATCTGCCCAGGCAGACCGCGCTCGGCGAGCGCTTCCGCGACTCCGCCGCACGCTGGAAGGCCTTCCCGGACAGCGCCGCCGCCATGGCGCGTCTCGCCCGGCGCTACAAGCTGATCGCGATGACCAATGCGCGGCGCTGGGCACTGGATCATTTCGAGCGCGAGCTGGGCTCGCCGTTCTACGCGAGCTTCACGGTCGACGACACCGGGACGGAGAAGCCGGATCCCGCCTTCTTCACTCAGGTGTTCGATTTCATCGAACGTGACGGCGGCTCGACGTCACAGATCCTGCATGTGGCGCAGAGCCAGTATCACGACATCGGCATCTCCCGGCAGCTCGGCGTCATCAATTGCTGGATCGAGCGGCGCCACGACAAGCAGGGCTATGGCGGCACCATCGCGCCGGCGTCCTTCACCAAGCCGGATTTCCACTTCCATTCGATGGCCGAGCTGGCCGACGCGGTGGACCAGGTGCCTGCCAAATGATGTGCGACTGACGATTTTCATTCTGCCGGATCGAACAGGGGACGGATGACATGAGCAAAGGGATCAACAACTGGACTCCGAGTGACGATGTGCTGGTCGAGGCGGCAATCCGGCGCGGCGCCTCGCGCCGGGATCTCCTGAAGATGATGCTCGCCAATGGCGTCGCGCTCGCTGCCGGCAGCACCATGCTCGGTCGCGCCGAGCGCGCATTCGCGGCCACGCCGAAGAAGGGCGGCTCGATCAAGGCCGCGGGCTGGTCCACCTCGACGGCCGACACGCTCGATCCGGCCAAGGCGTCCTTCTCGACCGACTATGTGCGCTGCTGCTCGTTCTACAATCGGCTCACCACGCTCGATAAGAGCGGCGCGGCGCAGATGGAGCTCGCCGAATCCGTCGAGTCCCAGGATGCGCAGACCTGGACCGTGAAGCTCAAGAAGGGCGTCACCTTCCACGACGGCAAGCTGCTGACGGCCGACGACGTCGTGTTCTCGCTGAAGCGGCATCTCGACAAGGCGACAGGCTCCAAGGTCGCCAAGATCGCGGCGCAGATGACCGGCTTCAAGGCGGTCGACAAGACCACCGTCGAGATCACGCTGGCGAGCCCCAACGCCGACCTGCCGATGATCCTGGCGCTGCATCACTTCATGATCGTCGCCGACGGCACCACCGATTTCTCCAAGGGCAACGGCACCGGCGCGTTTGTCCGCGAGGCCTTCGAGCCGGGCGTCCGCTCCATCGGCGTGCGCAACAAGAACTATTTCAAGGACGGCCCCTATCTCGATCAGATCGAGTTCATCGCGATCACCGAGGAGAATGCGCGTGTCAACGCGCTGCTGTCGGGCGACATCCAGCTCGCCGCCAGCATCAACCCGCGCTCGCTCCGGCTGATCGAGGGCAAGGAGGGGATTGCTCTGTCGAAATCGACGACCGGCAACTACACCGACCTCAACATTCGCCTCGACATGGCGCCGGGCAACAAGAAGGACTTCATCGACGGCATGAAGCACCTGGTCAACCGCGAGCAGATCGTCAAGTCGGTGCTGCGCGGCTTCGGCGTCGTCGGCAACGACCAGCCGGTCTCGCCGGCGAATTTCTTTCACAACCCCGACCTCAAGCCGAAGCCGTTCGATCCGGACAAGGCAAAATCGCTGTTCCAGAAGGCCGGCGTGCTCGGCACGTCGATCCCGGTCGTGACCTCGGAAGCGGCGAACTCGGCGATCGAGATGGCCATGGTGATCCAGGCCTCGGCGGCGGCGATCGGCCTGACGCTGGACGTGCAGCGCGTTCCCTCGGACGGCTATTGGGACAATTACTGGCTGAAGGCGCCGGTCCATTTCGGCAACATCAATCCGCGCCCGACGCCGGACATCCTGTTCTCGCTGCTCTATGCCTCCGAGGCGCCGTGGAACGAGAGCCGCTTCAAGTCCGAGAGGTTCGACAAGATGATGCTCGAGGCGCGCGGCCTGCTCGACCAGGCCAAGCGCAAGCAGATGTATGCCGAGATGCAGGCGATGATCGCGGAGGAGGCGGGCACCATCATTCCGGCCTACATCTCCAATATCGATGCCACCTCGTCGAGACTGAAGGGCTTGGAGCCCAGCCCGCTCGGCGGCATGATGGGATATGCCTTCGCCGAATATGTCTGGCTCGATTCGTGAATGTTGTCTGAGTCGCGTGGCGCCGGTCACTCGGGTCGGCGCCACGATGACCATGATCTGATCAGGCTCGCGGACCCAAAGTTTGAAACATCGGATCGCATCCCTCATCCTGGCCCGGCTGGCGATCGCGCTGGTCACCGCGATCATTGTCTCATTCGCGGTCTTCTTCGCCACCGCGATGCTGCCGGGCGACACCGCGACCATCTTGCTCGGCCAGGCCGCGACCCCCGAGGCGGTCGAGGGGCTGCGCAAGGCGATGCATCTCGATGATCCCGCCATTTTCCGTTTCCTGCGCTGGCTGGCCGGCGTCGTGCAGGGCGATCTCGGCGTGTCATATGCCAACAACATGCCAGTCGCGAAGCTGATCGGCGGGCGCCTCGTCAACACCCTCAAGCTCGCCGGCCTCACCGCGACCGTCGCGGTGCCGCTGGCGCTGACTCTCGGCATCACCGCGGCGATGCTGCGCAACACGCTGTATGATCGCTGTCTGACCATCGCCGTCATCGGCATCGTGTCGGTGCCGGAGTTCATGATCGCGACCCTCGCTGTGCTTTTGTTCGCTGTCTATCTTAATTGGCTGCCGGCGGTGTCCTTCATCAGCGAGATCCGCACCGCGTATGATTTCGCCCGCGCCTATGCGATGCCGGTCGTGACGCTAACCATCGTGATCTCGGCGCAGATGATCCGGATGAGCCGGGCGGCCGTGATCGAGACCTTGAACACGCCCTACGTCGAGATGGCGCTCTTGAAGGGCGCCTCGCGCAGCCGTCTGGTGCTCCGCCATGCGCTGCCCAATGCGCTCGGCCCGATCGTGAATGCGGTGGCCTTGTCATTGTCCTATCTCCTGGGTGGCGTCATCATCATCGAGACCGTCTTCAACTATCCCGGCATCGCCAAGCTGATGGTCGACGCGGTGTCGACCCGCGACCTGCCGCTGATCCAGAGCTGCGCCATCATCTTCTGCTTCGGCTTCCTGCTGCTGACCACCACGGCCGACATCATCGCCATCCTGTCCAATCCGAGGCTGCGATGAGCAGCGCCGCGAAATCCGCCTCGCGAACCCGGCGCTTCGGTTACCGCATCAACGCTGTCGGGGTTGCCGGGGCGCTGGTCGTGGCGTTCTGGATCGTGGTGGCGTTCGTCGCGCCCTCCATCATTCCGCATCCGATCGGCGACATCGTCGACACCGATTATTTCGGCCCGATGAGCCGCGAGCTGTGGCTGGGCTCCGACTATCTCGGACGCGACATGACCTCGCGCATCCTGATGGGCGCGCGCTATACGCTCGGCATTTCGGTGGCCTCCGTGATCATCGCCGGCGTGTCGGGCGTCACGCTCGGCATGATTGCGGCGATCACCGGCGGGGTCGTCGACATGGTGCTGAGCCGGCTGCTCGACGCGTTGAGCTCGATTCCGAGCAAGCTGTTCAGCCTCGTCGTCGTCGCCGCGGTGGGCTCGTCGATCCCGGTGCTGATCCTGACCATGGCAGTGATCTACATTCCCGGCGCCTACCGCTTCGCCCGCGCGCTCGCGGTCAACATCAACACCATGGATTTCGTCACGGTGGCCCGGATCCGCGGCGAGAGCCTGTTCTATTTGATCCGCGCCGAGATCCTGCCCAACATCATCGGCCCGGTGCTGGTCGATCTTGGCTTGCGCTTCGTGTTCATCGTGCTGCTGCTGTCCGGAATGTCCTTTCTCGGCCTGGGCGTGCGGCCGCCTTATGCCGATTGGGGCGCGCTGGTGCGCGAGAACATCGGCGGGCTGCCCTATGCCGCGCCGGCCGTGATCTTCCCGTCGCTGGCGATCGCAAGCCTCACCATCGCCGTCAATCTCCTGATCGACAATCTGCCGACCAAGATCCGCGACCGGGAGGCGTCGTAGATGACGAGCCTGGTGCAGATCCGCGATCTTCGCGTCGAGGCGACCACCGATTCCGGCCGCACCATCGAGATCATCAGGGGCGTCGATCTCGACATCGCCGAAGGCGAGATCGTCGCGCTGATCGGCGAGAGCGGCTCCGGCAAGACCACCATCGCGATGAGCCTGATGGGCTATGCGCGGGCCGGCTGCCAGATCGTCGGCGGCTCGGTCACGCTCGATGGCGTCGACATGGTGACACTCTCGGAGAAGGACAAGGCGGCCGTGCGCGGCGCCAAGATCGCCTATGTGCCGCAGAGCGCCGCCGCGGCGTTCAATCCGGCAATCCGCATCATGGATCAGGTCATCGAGGTCGTGCGCATCCACGGCGTGATGCCGGTGGAGGAGGCGCGCAGCAAGGCCGCGACGCTGTTCCGTGCGCTGTCGCTGCCCAACCCCGACACGATCGGCGAGCGCTATCCGCACCAGGTGTCCGGCGGCCAGCTGCAGCGGCTCGCCGCGGCGATGGCGCTGATCGCGAGCCCGAAGGTGCTGATCTTCGACGAGCCGACCACGGCGCTCGACGTCACCACCCAGGTCGAGGTGCTGCGCGCGTTCAAGTCGGTGATCTCGGCGCATCGCATCGCCGGCATCTACGTGTCGCATGATCTCGCCGTCGTCGCCCAGATCGCCGACCGCATCGTCGTGCTGCGCAATGGCGAGGTGCAGGAGAGCGGGACGACCGCCGACATTCTCGAGCGCGCGCAGCACCCCTATACGCGCCAGCTGCTCGCCGCCATCGCGCCGCATCATGAACCGCGAGCGGAGGCGTCCGTGGCGGCCGAGGCATTGCTCGAAGTGCACGAGGTGTCGGTCGGCTACGGTCCGCTGCGCTCGGACGGCCTGCCCGCGATCGTGGCCGTCGAGAACGTCAGCCTGCGTGTCGCGCGCGGACGCAATCTCGGCATCATCGGCGAATCCGGCTGCGGCAAGTCGACGCTCGCCCGCGCCATCGCTGGCATCCTTCCGCCGTTTGCGGGCGGCGTCGTGTTCGACGGCCGCGAGCTCGGGCGCAGCGCGCGCAGCCGCGATGCGGACCAGCTCCGCCAGGTGCAGATCGTGTTCCAGCATGCCGACACGGCGCTGAACCCGGCGCATACGGTCGAGGACATTCTGGGGCGGCCGCTGACATTCTATCACGGCATGCCGCGCCAGCACCGCAGCGCCCGCATCGATCAGCTGCTCGACATGGTGAAGCTGCCCCGCAGCCTGCGGCTGCGCCGTCCGGGCGAGCTCTCGGGGGGACAGAAGCAGCGCGTCAACTTCGCCCGCGCGCTGGCCGCCGATCCCAAGCTCATCATCTGCGACGAGATCACCTCCGCGCTCGACACCGTCGTCGCCGCGGCGGTCATCGATCTGCTCAAGGAGCTGCAGCGCGAGCTCGATCTCGCTTATGTCTTCATCAGCCACGATCTGTCGGTGGTCGAGGCGATCTGCGACGATATCGTCGTGATGTATCGCGGCCGCAAGATCGAGCAAATCACGCCCGAGGCCATGGCGCGGCCGGAGCATCCCTACACGAAGCTCCTGCTGTCGTCGGTGCCGAAGCTCGATCCCGCCTGGCTCGACAATCTGCGCCAGGATCCCGAGCAGGTCCGCGAATACTGCCAGCGCTGACCGCGCGGCTACATCTGGAACAGGCTGGTCAGCGGCAGATAGGGCTTGACGATCGGCGACTTCAGCACGACGAAGCTGAAGTACTTCTCGATTCCGATGTCCATGTCGGTCAGCCGCTCCATGATGGTCTGGTACTCGCCGATCCCCGCGGTGACGAACTTCATCATGTAGTCGTAGCCGCCGGAGACGAGGTGGCACTCGATCAGCTGGTCGATCTTCTCGACCGCGGCGAGAAAGCGGGCGAAGTCGATCTGGCGGTGGTTCTTCAGGGTGACCTCGGTGAACACGGTCAATGTCTGGCCGAGCTTGGAGACGCAGATCTGCGCCGAGTAGCCCTCGATATAGCCTTCCGCCTGCAGCTTCTTCACCCGCATCAGGCAGGGGCTCGGTGACAGATTGACCAGCTCGGCCAGCTCCACATTGGTGACGCGGCCGTTCTTCTGCAGTTCATGCAGGATCTTGATGTCGATGCGATCGAGCTTCATGAAGCCGTGGTCCCGTGTGGCGCGAGGTCGGGTCCCCATTACAGCAGAAAATTCTGCGCTTGGCCCAACGAAATGTCCGTAAAGCAAGAATGGGGCCGTATCCGCCGGGATTATGCGATGCAAAACAATACGCCGGCGCTGCGCCGGCTGGCAGAATGATATGCCGTCCCGGCCGCGAATCCGGCGCCCGTGCGGCCTGATACCGCTCTAACCTGTCCAAGCCTACAGCCGGAGAGACCGCATGCCCGCACCGCTGGTGCACGTCGAGACATCGCCAACGCTGCCCGCGCGTGCAGATGCCGTGGTCATCGGCGGCGGCATCGTCGGCGTGTTCACGGCCTATTACCTCGCGCGGCGCGGGCTCGCGGTGGCGCTGATCGAGAAGGGCCGCATCGGCGCCGAGCAGTCCAGCCGCAATTGGGGCTGGTGCCGGCAGCAGAACCGCGATGCGCGCGAGCTGCCGATGGCGACGCTGAGCCTCGATCTGTGGGAGCGCTTCGCGGCCGAGAGCGGCGAGGCGACCGGCTTCTCGCGCTGCGGCCTGTTCTATCTCAGCAATGACGAGGCGGAGCTCGCCGGCTGGGCGCGCTGGGGCGAGTTCGCCAAAACCGCCGGCGTCACCACGCACATGCTCGATAGCCGTCAGGCCACGGAGCGCGGCGCTGCCACCGGGCGCAGCTGGAAGGGCGGCGTGTTCTCGCCGACCGACGGCACCGCCAGCCCCGCCGATGCCGCGCCCGCGGTGGCGCGCGCGATCCTGAAGCAGGGCGGCTCGGTGCACCAGATGTGCGCCGTGCGCGGCGTCGAGACCAGCGGCGGCCGGCTGTCGGCCGTGATCACCGAGCGCGGCACCATCCGCACGCCGGTCGCGGTGCTCGCCGCCGGCGCCTGGGCTTCGTCGTTCTGCCATCAGCTCGGTGTCGCACTGCCGATGGCCTCGATCCGCGCCTCGGCGCTCGCTCTGTCGCCGTCGGCGGAGCCGCTGCCCCCGGCGCTGCACACCGCCGCCGTCTCGATCACCCGGCGCGGCGACGGCGGCCATACGCTCGCGATCAGCGGCCGCGGCCGCGTCGATCCTACACTTCAGCAGCTGCGCTTCGCGTCGCACTTCCTGCCGATGTTCGCCAGGCGCTGGCGCAGCCTGCTGCCCGGCGGGCTCGAAGGCCTGCGCGCCGGCCACGAGACGGTCGGCCGCTGGCGGCTCGACGCGCCGACGCCGATGGAGCTGACCCGCATCCTCGATCCCCGGCCGGACCAGGCCACCATCCGCCTGACCCGGGCGCGCGCGGTCGAGCTGCTGCCGGCCTTGAAGCAGAGCCGCGTCACGGCGGCGTGGGCGAGCTACATCGATTCCACGCCCGACGGCGTGCCTGCGATCGACGAGCTCGCCGCGCTGCCCGGCCTGATCGTCGCCGCCGGCTTCAGTGGCCACGGCTTCGGCATCGGGCCAGGTGCGGGCCATCTCATCGCCGACCTCGTGACCTCCGCCAAACCGATCGTCGATCCCAGGCCCTACGCGCCCGCGCGTTTCGCCCGGCATGAGTCCAAGACGGTCGCAGACTTCTGAAGGTTGCGTCTCCGGGACGTTAAGCCCCCGACTGCGCCAGACCGTTCGGTTCGCCGAATTCACCGGTTCCGCTCTGCGGCCCTTCGGTCTGCGGCTGACTTCGTCCAGTCCGTTTGGGGCCTGCTCTTGGAAGGCGTTGCAGAACAATGATGCCTTTTCCCCCCAAACGAGTTCTCAACTTTCTGATTTTGTTGGTATTCGCTGACCTTGCCCCTGGGGCTTAATCCAGTTTGAAGTTCGTTCTGGCCCAACGAGGACCAGAGCATGAAGCGCAGCCGCTTTACGGAAGAGCAGATCATTGGGATTTTGAAGGAGCACGGGGCTGGCGTTCCGGTCGCCGATCTCTGCCGCAAGCATGGCGTGAGCGACGCCAGCATTTACAAGTGGAAGGCCAAGTTCGGCGGAATGGACGTCTCGGAGGCCAAGCGGCTGTGAAGACGCTGGAGGACGAGAATGGCGCTGGTGGCCGACACTTCACTCTCGGGCGCCCCGGTCGCCCGGGAGCTGGACCGGCCGGTCGCCGAGCGCGGCAAGCCCAAGATGGTGGTGAGCGACAACGGCAGCGAGCTCACGAGCAATGCCATCCTGACATGGACCGATCAGAGCCGTGTCGCCTGGCACTACATCGCGCCGGGCAAACCCATGCAGAACGCCTTCATCGAGAGCTTCAACGGTCGCCTGCGGATGAACAGCTGAACGAGACGCTGTTCACCTCGCTTGCTCAGGCCCGCGTCGCGCTCCGATGCTGGCGGACCGACTATAACGACGCTCGGCCGCACTCCCAGCTCGGATGGAAGACGCCATCCGAGTTCGCCGCCACCTGCAATCCGCGTCGGGATCTGGAGCTGCGCTATGCCGAGA
The DNA here is from genome assembly GCF_051167875.1 of Bradyrhizobium sp. HKCCYLRH3097. NCBI lineage: Bacteria > Pseudomonadati > Pseudomonadota > Alphaproteobacteria > Hyphomicrobiales > Nitrobacteraceae > Bradyrhizobium > Bradyrhizobium sp. HKCCYLRH3097. The sequence continues at coordinate 312,223 of NZ_JBNPTX010000005.1, read as the reverse complement.
GCTCCGCGCCAGCTCCCGCCGCTACGACCGCCCAGATGGGCACATCAAACCGCCCGAACGAACTCAGATCTGGATAAAACTTGGGTGCAAGGTCATGGGCCCTGAAAACATTCAGGCGCCGAAACCCTTCCAAGCTGAATAGGAGGGTTCGATTCCCTTCACCCGCTCCAGCGCCCTCCTGCCGAAAATCTGCTGCAGCGGTCCGGTCGGGGCGGCTGACTAGTCGCAATGAATCTGTTTGCCCATCCGCCGGCACGTCCTGCCATCACTGAAGTAGGTCGTGCTTCCGACCGTGTGCGACGACGTGCCATCGCTGTAGTAGGTGTGGTTGCCGATCTGCTGCGAGCTGCTGCCGTCGTTGTTGTAGGTGAAGCGCCCGATCTGCTGTGACGAGGAGCCGTCATTCCAGTAAGTGTTGTTGCCGATCCGCTGCCCCGACCTCCCGTCGTCGCACAGGATCTGGTTGCCGATGAGCTGGCAGGTCTCGGCCTGAGCTGCTGTCGCCGCCCACAGGCCGAACGCGATCGCGAGAGCGTGGCGCATGAGGTCGATTCCCTAAATTACAACATCCAATCGCAACCCACGCGCGAGCGCAACGGAAAACGATCCGTGATGATCTGTGCGGATCAACGTCCGGCGCCGCGCGTCCTGGTCTTGCCGGCGGGTCCTCCGACCCGGAACGCCCGCATCTGGCCGCTGAGAAAGCGCAGCAGATGGCTGGCGGCATGCGGCAGCTCGCGGCCGCGCCGGGTGATGACGCAGGCTTCGCTCGAGGCCAGCAGGCGGTTGTCCACCGGCACGGCGGCAAGGGAGCCGTCGGCAAGATCGGCGGCGATCGCGAAGGCCGGCAGCAGCGTCAGGCCGAGGCCGCTCCTGACGAAGTGGCGGAGCACGTTGATCGAGCTGGTGGTGAGCTTCGGCGACAGGGCGATGCGCTCGGCGGCCTCCGCCATTGCCACGACCTGACGCGTGCCGTAGCTCGGATGCATCAGTCCGAGGGGGTGATCGGCGAGCTCGCGCAAGCGCAAGGGACGGCCGAGCCGCGCGAGCGCATGATCCGGCGGCATGATCGCGCAGAGCGGCTGCCGGCTCGCGGTCGCGATCCGGATGCGCGGATCGGCTGATGGGTTGAACACCAGGCCGATGTGATGGCGGTCTTCGGCGACGGCATTGACGACCTCGTTGGTGCCGGCCAGATCGAACGCCATGGTGAGGTCGGGATGGCGTTGCCAGAACCGGCCGAGCGGGCCGGACATCAGGTCGCTGACGAAACCCTCGCCGAGCACGATGTCGACATGGCCGCGTTTGAGCCCCTGCAATTCGCGCAGCTTGGCGACGGTGTCGGCCTGGTCGGCCTGCCATTGCCGGAAGCGCTCGACCAGCAGCGCGCCGGCCGCGGTGGCGCGGATGCCGCGGCTGAGGCGCTCGAGCAAGGTGAGGCCCAGCTCCTTTTCCAGCAGCGCGATCTGCCGGCTGATCACCGACGCGTTGACGTCGAGCGCTTCGGCGGCGGCGCGCACCGAGCCGAGGCGGATCGCCTCGTGCAGATAGTGCAGGCGGTGGTGATCGAGCAGGGCGGACATGGCTTCGGAACGTGTTGACCTGAGGTCAACACTAGCGGCGGACGGCGCTGATGTCTGCTCCGGAATTGCGCGGCTACGCTGGCGAGGCAAATCTGGCAGGAGGCCTCGTGACCGCGGTCGGCATCATCGGACTTGGCAACATGGGGCGCGGTATGGCGCTGACGCTGAAGGGCGCGGGCTTCGCCGTCACCGGCTACGACACGCTAGCCGCGACGCGCGCGGCGCTCGCGGCCGAGGGCATCGCGATTGCCGACGGCATCGGCGGCGTGATCGCCGCCGCCGACATCGTGATCCTGTCGCTGCCGACCGCCGGCATCGTCGCCGATGTCGTGGAAGGCGCCGGCGGTATCCTCGCGCAGGCCAGGGCCGGCGTCGTCATCGTCGACACCTCGACCTCGCATCCCGAGACCTCGCGCCGGCTCGCAGCCCTTCTCAAGGCGCGCGGCATGGGCTTCGTCGATGCGCCGGTCAGCGGCGGGCCGAAGGGCGCGGCGACCGGCACCATGACGATGGTGATCGGCGCCGACGGCGATGATCTCGCGCGCGTGCTGCCGGTGCTGGAGCGCATGAGCGCCAAGCGCGTCCATGTCGGCGGCGTCGGCGCCGGCAACGTCGCCAAGATCGTCAACAATCTTCTCTGCGCCGCGCATCTGCTGACCGCCGCGGAGGCGCTGCGCATCGCCGATGCGGCGGGCGTCGACGCAGTGCGGCTGCTCGAAGGGCTCAATGCCGGCTCCGGCCGCTCCGGCGTCACGCTCGTCAACGTGCCCAACTGGATTCTCAACGGCGCCTTCGACTCCGGCTTCACCATGCAGCTGATGCGCAAGGACGTCAGGCTCGCGGCGCAGTTCATCGGCGAGCTCGGACTGTCGCTGCCGATGGCCGCCGACACCGCGCGCATCTGGGCGGACAGCGCCGCCAGCATCGCCGACACCGATGATTTCAACCGCATCGTCGAGCTGCAGCTCGGTCCGATGCCGAAGCCGTGAGCGTGCCGCCATGACCCATTTCATCGATCCCCGCCTGCGCGCCGCCACGCTGCCGTTCTGGCCTGACTTGGAGGCCGTTGGTTCCCATGTCGGCGGTGACCTGATCGTCGGCGATGGCGCGACGGTCTCGGTGAATGATCCCGCCACCGGCAGATTGCTGTTCACCTATGCCGATGCCGGTGCCGACGTGGCGGCCAAGGCGGCTGCTGCTGCGGGGGCGGGGCAGGCGGAATGGGTGAAGCTGACCGCCGCGGGCCGCGGCCGCGTGATGCAGGCGGTGGCGCGGGCGATCCTCGCCGCGGCCGAGCCGCTGGCGCATCTGGAAGCGCTGTCCGCCGGCAAGCCGATCCGCGACACCAGGGGCGAGGTCGCCAAGGTCGCGGAGATGTTCGAGTACTATGCCGGCTGGGCCGACAAATTCCACGGCGACGTCATCCCGGTGCCCTCAAGCCATCTCAACTACACGCGTCGCGAGCCGATGGGCGTGGTGCTGCAGATCACGCCGTGGAATGCGCCGATCTTCACCGCGGGCTGGCAGATCGCGCCAGCGATCAGCATGGGCAACGCCGTGCTGCTCAAGCCCTCGGAGCTGACGCCGCTGACCTCGCTGGCGCTGGCAGGCATCGCCGAACGCACGGGCTTGCCGAAGGGCGTCGTCAACGTGCTCGCCGGTTTCGGCCACACCACGGGGCAGGCGGCGCTGGCGCAGCCTGCGGTCAGGAAGGTGGTGTTCGTCGGCTCGGTACCGACCGGGCGGCTGATCGGCGAGGCTGCGGCGCGCAGGCTGTTGCCGTCGGTGCTCGAGCTCGGCGGCAAGTCCGCCAACATCGTGTTCGCCGATGCCGATCTCGAACGCGCCGCCGTCGGCGCGCAGGCCGCGATCTTCGGCGGCGCCGGACAGAGCTGCGTCGCCGGCTCCAGGCTGCTGGTGCAGAGCGCGGTCTATGACCGCTTCGTCGATCTGGTTGCAAAAGGTGCAGTGAAGATCAAATGCGGCGATCCGCTGTCGGCGGACACCGAGATCGGTCCGATCAACAACGCCAGGCAATATGATCACGTGCTGTCGTTGATCCGGGAAGGCGCGGCGGAGGGGGCGGAGATCGCCGCTGGCGCAAATGGCGTGGCGCAGGACGGCGGATATTTCGTCAAGCCGACCGTGCTCAAGAACGTCACCAACGCCATGGGTATCGCGCGCAAGGAGGTGTTTGGTCCGGTCGTCGCCGCGATCCGCTTCGACACCGAGGCGGAGGCGATCGCGATCGCCAATGACAGCGAGTTCGGCCTCGCGGGCGCGGTGTGGACCAGGGATGTCGCGCGCGCGCATCGCGTCGCAGCACAGGTCAAGGCCGGGACGTTCTGGATCAACGCCTACAAGACCATCAACGTCGCCTCGCCGTTCGGCGGCTACAACAACAGCGGCCATGGCCGCTCCTCCGGCATCGAGGCGCTGTACGAATACACGCAGGTGAAGAGCGTGTGGGTCGAGACCGCGGCCGAGCCGGCCGTGGCGTTCGGCTACGCGCCGGGCTTGCGCGACTGAGCGGGCATGGCATGATCGGTGCAAGAGCTGCGCGCCACGGAACGACCACTTAGTTCCGAAATAAGGAACGGAAACATGCCGCGCTTCGTCAACGTCGCCATTGGTCAGCTCGGCCCGATTGCCAAGAGCGAAACACGGACCGCGGTGGTTGCGCGACTGATGGCGTTGATGCGGCAGGCGCACGCCAATGGCTGCGACCTGATCGTTTATCCCGAGCTCGCGCTGACGACGTTCTTCCCGCGCTGGTACATGGCCGATCAGGCCGAGATCGACCTCTATTTCGAGCGCGAGATGCCGGGGCCGGAAACGCAGGCCTTGTTCGCGCTCGCGAAGGAGCTGCGCATCGGCTTCTGCCTGGGCTATGCCGAGCTGGCGCTCGAGGGCGGCATCGTGCACCGCTACAATACCGCCATTCTCGTCGACAAGACCGGCGCGATCGTCTCGAAATACCGCAAGGTGCATCTGCCGGGACATGCCGAGCACGAGCCGTGGCGCAAGTTCCAGCACCTGGAAAAGCGCTATTTCGAGCCCGGCAAGCGCTTCGGCGTCGCGAGCGCCTTCGGTGGCGTCATCGGCATGGCGATCTGCAACGACCGCCGCTGGCCGGAGACCTATCGCGTGATGGGGCTGCAGGGCGTCGAGATGGTGCTGATCGGCTACAACACGCCGGTGCACAATCCGCCCGCGCCGGAGCATGACGATCTCTCGCTGTTCCACAACCGCCTCGTGATGCAGTCCGGTGCCTATCAGAACGGCACCTGGGTCATCGGCGTCGCCAAGGGAGGCATCGAGGAGGGCATCGACCACATCGCCGGCAGCTGCATCATCGCACCCTCCGGCGAGATCGTCGCGGCCTGTGCCACCAAGGGCGATGAGATCGCGCTGGCGCGCTGTGACCTCGATTTGTGCAGATCCTACAAGCAGACGGTCTTCAACTTCGACGTCCATCGCCAGCCGCAGGCTTACGGCATGATCGTCGAACGCAAGGGCGAGACGCTGATGGCCGACGGCTCGCCCGTCAGAAAGCAGGCGTGACGCACGATGTTGCTGCACGGCACTTTCCGTAGCCCGCATGAGCGAAAGCAACATGCGGGTTCGCATGAACTGTGCGGGAGAACCCGGGGGCGCTGCGCTCGCCCGGGCTACGCAAAAGCTTGCGCTCCGTGCCTCATTTGCGTTCAAATGAATGCACTCCACGCGCATGGCATGGGCCTTGCTTATAATTTCGGCAATTGAACTTGGCATGTTGCATCAGGAGAGAACATGGATCGCAGGACGGTATTGAAGGGATTGGCGGGCGCGGGTGGTCTGGCGCTGACGGGGATTGCGGCACCGGCGATCGCACAAGGCGCTGCCGCACGCACCTTGCGTTTTGTGCCACAGGCCAATCTCGCCAATTTCGATCCGATCTGGGGCACGCAATATGTCGTGCGCAACGCGGCCGCGATGGTGTGGGACACGCTGTACGGCATCGACGACCAGTTCGTGCCGCAGCGCCAGATGGTGGAATCCGAGCAGGTGTCCGACGACGGCCTGACCTGGACCTTCAAGCTGCGCCCGGGACTGAAATTCCATGACGGCGAGCCGGTGCTCGCCAAGGACGTCGTCGCCAGCCTCACGCGCTGGTCGGCGCGCGATCCGATGGGCCTGATGCTGAAGGCGCTGCAGAACGAACTGACGGTCGTCGACGACAAGACCTTCAAATGGGTGTTGAAGCAGCCCTATCCGAAGATGCTGTTCGCGCTCGGCAAGGGCAATGCGCCCTGCGCCTTCATCATGCCCGAGCGCATTGCGCAGACCGACCCGTTCAAGCAGATGTCGGAATATGTCGGCTCTGGCCCGTTCAAATTCGTCAAGGGCGAGTGGGTGCCGGGCGCCAAGGCCGTGTTCGAGAAGTTCACCGACTACGTGCCGCGCCAGGAGAAGCCGGTGTGGCTCGCCGGCGGCAAGCAGGTGCTGGTCGATCGCGTCGAATGGGTGATCATGCCGGATCCTGCGACCGCGGCTGCCGCGCTGCAGAACGGTGAGGTCGACTGGTGGGAGAACCCGATCACCGATCTCGTGCCGGTGCTGAAGGGCAACAAGAACATCGGCGTCGACATCGGCGATCCCCTCGGCAATGTCGGCTCGTTCCGCATGAACCACCTGCATGCGCCGTTCAACAACGTGAAGGCGCGCCAGGCGATCCTCATGGCGATGAGCCAGGAAGATTATATGCGCGCGCTGGTCGGCGACGACAACGCGCTGTGGAAGCCGCTGCCCGGCTTCTTCACGCCGGACACGCCGCTCTATACCGAGGCGGGCGGCGACATCCTCAAAGGCAAACGCGATTTCGCGGCGGCCAAGAAGCTGCTTGAGGAGGCCGGCTATAAGGGTGAGCCGATCACCTGCGTCGTCGCGCAGGACCAGCCGATCACCAAGGCATTCGGCGACGTTACCGCCGATCTCCTCAAGAAGCTCGGCATGACCGTCGACTTCGTCGCCACCGATTGGGGCACCGTCGGCGCCCGCCGCGCGCAGAAGACGCCGCCTTCGCAAGGCGGCTGGCACATGTTCCACACCTGGCACGCAGGTGCCGACTGCATCAACCCGGCCGCCTACACCGCGCTGCGGGCCAATGGCGACAAGGCCTGGTTCGGCTGGCCGACCAGCGAGCCGGTGGAGAAGGAGATCACCGACTGGTTCGCCGCCAAGTCGCTCGACGAGGAGAAGGCGGTCGCCGCGCGCATCAACAAGGCGGCGATCGACGACGTCGTGTTCGCGCCCACCGGCTTCTTCCTCGGCTATACCGCTTGGCGCAAGAACGTCTCGGGCGTGACCAAGGGGCCGATCCCCTTGTTCTGGGGCGTGTCGAAGACCGCATAGGGCGAAAGACCTCCCATGCTCACCTATGCGCTCCGCCGAGTCCTGTCGACGCTGCCGGTGATGGCGATCGTCGCGCTGTTCGTCTTCAGCCTGCTCTACATCGCGCCGGGTGATCCGGCCGTTGTGATCGCAGGCGACCAGGCGAGCCCGGCCGACGTCGAGCGTATCAGAGCCAATCTCGGACTGGACCAGCCATTCCTGGTCCAGTTCGGCAGCTGGGTTTGGCGTCTGCTGCACTTCGATCTGGGCACCTCGATCTTCACCAACCTGCCGGTGTCGGCATTGATTGCCCAGCGTATCGAGCCGACGCTGTCGCTGATGATGGTCACCCTGGTCCTCACGATCATCATCGCCGTGCCGCTCGGTGTCATCGCGGCCTGGAAGGCGGGCACCTGGATCGATCGGATCATCATGGCCTTCGCCGTGTTCGGTTTCTCGGTCCCGGTGTTCGTGGTCGGCTACATCCTGGCCTACGTCTTCGCGCTGAAGTTCGATTGGCTTCCGGTGCAGGGCTACACGCCGCTGGCCCAAGGGTTTTGGCCGTGGCTGCAGAACCTGATCCTGCCGGCGGTTGCGCTCGGCTGCGTCTACATCGCGCTGATCGCGCGCATCACTCGCGCCGCGATGCTCGAGGTGCTGCAGCAGGACTACATCCGCACCGCGCGCGCCAAGGGCCTGGGGCAGGGCGGCATCCTGTTCATTCATGCGCTGAAGAATGCCGCGGTGCCGATCGTCACCGTCGTCGGTATCGGCATCGCGCTCCTGATCGGCGGCGCCGTCGTCACCGAGAGCGTGTTCGCCATTCCGGGCCTTGGCCGGCTCACCATCGATGCCATCCTGCGCCGTGACTATCCGGTCATCCAGGGCATCGTGCTCTTGTTCAGCTTCGTCTACGTGCTCGTCAATCTCCTGATCGACGTCACCTACACCCTGGTCGACCCGAGGATCCGCTATTGACCGCCACCTCCATATCGCCGCCGCCAGGCCTCGTCCTCGCGCCTGTTCTGCCCGACCTGATGGTCGCGCCGAAGATCCGGCGCGGCGCCATCGGCTTCCTGCGTAACCATCCGACGGTTGCGATCGGCGGCGCGCTCCTGCTGCTGCTCGTCATCATCGGCGTGTTCGCGCCATTCCTCTTCACCGTCGATCCCACCGCGATCGCGCCGGCCAAGCGCACGCGGCTGCCGTCGGCGGATTTCTGGTTCGGCACCGATGCGCTCGGCCGCGACATCTATTCCCGCGTGCTCTATGGCACCCGCGTCTCGCTGACGGTCGGCCTCGCGGTGGCGCTCGGCGCCTCCCTGATCGGCCTTACCATTGGTCTCGTCGCCGGCTTCCTGCGCTGGGCCGATGGCGTCCTGATGCGCTGCATGGACGGGCTGATGTCGATACCGCCGATCCTGCTCGCGGTGGCGCTGATGGCGCTGACGCGCGGCAGCGTCGGCAACGTCATCCTCGCCATCACCATTGCCGAGATCCCGCGCGTCGCGCGGCTGGTGCGCGGTGTCGTCCTGAGCTTGCGAGAGCAGCCCTATGTCGATGGCGCGGTCGCCTCGGGCACGCGCACGCCGATGGTGATCCTGCGCCACATCCTGCCCAACACCATGGCGCCGATGCTGGTGCAGGCGACCTACATCTGCGCCAGCGCGATGATCACCGAGGCGATCCTGTCCTTCATCGGCGCCGGCACGCCGCCGACCATCCCGTCCTGGGGCAACATCATGGCCGAAGGCCGCGCGCTGTGGCAGGTCAAGCCCTTCATCGTGTTCTTCCCCGCCGCGTTCCTCTCGGTGACCGTGCTCGCCGTCAACCTTGTCGGCGACGGCCTCCGCGACGCGCTCGACCCGCGCATGGCGAAGAGCCCATGAGCAGCGCAGTCAGAGATCGCCGGGAGCTCAAATGATGCCGCTGCTCGAGGTCGAGAATCTCCAGGTCCATTTCCGCACACCGACCGGCATCAACCGTGCCGTCGATGGCGTCTCCTTCCACGTCAACCCCGGCGAGACGCTCGCCATCGTCGGCGAATCCGGCTGCGGCAAGTCGGTGACGTCAATGTCGATGATGCGGCTGATCCCGGAGCCGCCGGGCAAGATCGCGGGCTCGATCAAGCTCGAGGGCAGGGACATTCTTAAGCTCTCCGACCGCGAGATGCGTCAGCTCCGCGGCAACGACATCTCGATGATCTTCCAGGAGCCGATGACGAGCCTCAACCCGGTGCTGACGGTCGGCCGCCAGATCGGCGAGACCCTGCGGCTGCATCAGGGGCTCGACCAGGCGCAGGCCGAGGCGCGCGCGGTGGAGATGCTGACGCTGGTCGGCATCCCCGAGCCGGCACGCCGCGTGCGCGAATATCCGCATCAGCTCTCCGGCGGCATGCGCCAGCGCGTGATGATCGCGATGGCGCTGGCCTGCAACCCGAAGCTCCTGATCGCGGACGAGCCGACCACCGCGCTCGACGTCACCATCCAGGCGCAGATCCTCAAGCTGATGCTGGAGCTGAAGCAGCGCGTCGGCGCCGCGATCATCCTGATTACCCACGATCTCGGCGTCGTGGCCGAGGTCGCCGAGCGCGTGATGGTGATGTATGCCGGCCGCAAGGTCGAGGAAGCGCCGGTCAGGGAGCTGTTCCGCTCGCCGCGCCATCCCTATACGCAGGGCCTGCTCGGCGCGCTGCCCAAGCTCGGCTCGTCGCTGTCGGGCGAGACCAGGCGTCTCGCCGAAATTCCCGGTCAGGTGCCGGACCTCAAGCAGCGCATCGAGGGCTGCGTGTTCGCCGGCCGCTGCGCGCTCGCGACCGATGTCTGCCGCCAATACGCGCCGGGGCTGGAGCAGAAGGCCAAGCATCACATCGCCGCCTGCCATTTCGCCGCCAAGGAGCAGGCCGCCGCATGACCATGCCGCTGCTCCAGGTCAACGACCTCAAGAAGCACTTCCCGATCCGCAGCGGCCTGTTTGGGCGAGCCAAGAGCCGGGTGCACGCCGTCGACGGCGTGTCGTTCGAGATCGCGCGCGGCGAGACGTTGTCGCTGGTCGGCGAATCCGGCTGCGGCAAGTCCACCGTCGGCCGCGCCATCCTGCGGCTGTTCGACATCACGGCCGGCCAGATCGTGCTCGACGGCACGCGGATCGACGATCTCGGCCCGGGCAGCCTGCGCGACATGCGCCGCCGCGTGCAGGTCGTGTTCCAGGACCCGTTCTCCAGCCTCAACCCGCGGATGCGGATCCGCGACATCCTGGCCGAGCCGATCAACAATTTCGGCCTCGCCAAGACTGCGGCCGAGCGCGATGCGCGCATTGCCGAGCTGATGGAGATCGTCCGGCTGCCGCGCGACGCCGTGAACCGCCGCCCGCACGAATTCTCCGGCGGCCAGCGCCAGCGCATCGGCATAGCGCGGGCGCTCGCCGCCAAGCCCGACCTGATCGTCTGCGACGAGGCGGTCTCCGCGCTCGACGTCTCCGTCAAGGCGCAGATCGTCAACCTCCTGCAGGACCTGCAGCGCGAATTCGGCCTCGCGCTGCTGTTCATCAGCCACGACCTCGCCATCGTCGAGCACATGACGCACCGCGTCGCCGTGATGTATCTCGGCCGCATCGTCGAGCTCGCCCCCAGACGGCAGATCTTTGCGTCCCCCGGCCATCCCTACACCAGGGCGCTTCTCTCAGCCGTCCCAATTCCCGAACCCGGCGCCGAGCGCACCCCGATCATTCTCAAGGGCGACGTTCCCAGCCCCGTCAACCCGCCCAAGGGCTGCCGCTTCAACACCCGCTGCCCTCTCGCATTCGACCGCTGCCGAATGGAGGCGCCCGAGCTGCGTCTGAAGGGCGAGGACCAGTGGGTGGCGTGCCATCTGGAGAATGCGTAGTTGTAGTAGCGTAGGGTGGGCAAAGGCGCTACGCGGCGAAAGCCGCGAAGCGACCTGCCCACTGCGCCCGGTGCGAATGACAGCTTGACGCACGAGACTGCCGCGCCAATCCTCATTGCGAGCGCAGCTCGCAATGAGGGAGGAGAGATGGTGCGTTTCTCGCGCGGATATGGGTGCAGCGCATAGCCCGCATGAGCGACAGCCGGCGCGCGGGACGCGCGTCGGCGCCAGCGGTCTTGCGTGCCGTGTCGGCGAACCCGGATGTCGCTGCGCTCGTCCGGGCTAGGTGGCGACCGAAAGAAACTTCGACGGCACGCGGCATCGCTGCGCCGCGCGTCGTCGCTGCAGATCATGTCTTGAGGAATGGTACCGCAGCCGCGCCCGGTTGCGACCAGACGTCGGCTCACTGGGCACGGCTCTCGCCCGCTTCAGACTGCAAGCGACCGATTGAATTTCGTCCAATAGAACGTCGCAAAGCGCGATCTGCGACAGCAGGGCGGCCTCTGTCGATTGGTGCGACGTCGGCCGATCGAGGTGTAGCTTTGCTGTGCGGATTCTGCTTAGCGATTTCAATACTGAATGATTGGACAGGTCGCCGCCTCGAATATCGGTCATTTTGCCTGCACCACCACTACACGAGATCTGTCGCATCAGGACCAATTTGGTTCAAAGCAATCGGTATGCCGCGAAGGGGGCCGCGAGCGGACAGCGCGACCTTGCGGGTCCCTCCGGCGTCTGCAAAGCAGCGCCCACGGACATCAATCGGCGGTTTACAGTTGGTTCCGAAATTGAAACTTGGCACGTTGAGTTGACGCTTTGCCTGCCTGATTGGCAACTTATCGCTCTTGGTCGAGCGATTGGCGACCTGCTGATGACCTGTTGCAGCCGTGCCAGACTGGAAGACGCTCGCTGTGCCCGGCGAGGGGATGACCTGGTGCACCGCCACTGAACTGGTAATGCCTACAAGATAACTAAGAGAATGCAACGTGACCGTCTTGATAAGCATGATTGGACTCACTTCATCTCGCCTCATATCGACAGGCGTGTGGACGTTGCCAGGTTCGCGTTGTGACAAGGGCATAAGTTCATCGCTTCGGTGACCTGCTTCGCAAGATCGAGAATCTCAAGCGCCGAGCGTCGCCGGTTAGGTGTGTTGGTGTTCCGAACATTATCCTCTCCCAAAAATGCCGCGGGTCTCGGCTCGCTCGGTCACGTTCAACCCTGTCTGTCGCTGCGAGGATGCGCTTAGCGAGTCTTGATTTCGTGGTGGAGTTTTGCCCGGCCTTGGGCAGGGGATCACCGCCTCGTCCAGCACGGAACTCATGAGTTCCACTTCGCCGGGATGCCGGTTCCCGTGCCGCCACGTTCATCTCCTCTCTTACGGTCGCACTCGACAGAACCTGCTGCCTGCTCATCTCAACGAGATTGAAGCGCGTCGCGCGGCGATTTTGAAGTTATTCTCAAGTCCAAACTCTGCAAACGTTGCTCAGAATTAGCCGCAACACTAGCCAGTTACCTGCTCAAGTTAACATGTGAGAAGTCGGGAACATGATCGAGCTGCGGCGCCTAGCCGCCTCCCGCGTGACGGGAGTTTCTCGGAGTTGACTTGGATCAGTCCGGAGGACGTACTCTTCAGTATTCAAGCGAGCCGTGAGCGAGGACAGACCGATGAACTTGGACCGATCCGTGAGCCTATTGAGCCGGGCTCCCGTCATTCGTACGGACGATCCGGAGGCGATGGAGCACGCGTTGCGTACGGTCTACGGGGCAACTGGCTTCGCAGTCACCAAGGCAGATGGCTTCCAGGGGGTGGGCAACTACCTTCAGCTTGCGAATATCGGCCTTGGCTTTTGTGCCTATGGCGGGGCGAGGGCGGTCGTCAAGTTCCCGGAAAGCGACTACGCGCGCCTGCAAATTGGCCTCAAAGGCAGCGCTTTGACCGTTCTGAATCGCACGGCGATCGCGATAACCGAGCGGCAGTCCTGCATAGTTGCGCCTGGCGAACCCAACAGGATTGTGTTCGAGCCAGGTTATGAGCAGCTCATTCTTCGAATAAGCGCGAGGGCGTTGGAGCAGACATTGACGACGCTGCTCGGTGCAAAGCCAGCCGGTGTCCTCAAGTTTGATCCCATAGCGGCTGCGGTGCAGCCGAACGCTCTGGTCTTGCGCGATCTGGCGATGTTCCTCGCTCATCAGCTGGATGCGACGGCGACAGAGCTGCCGCGCGCGGTGCTGGCCGAACTGGAGCAGGCTCTCATCGTTTCCTTCCTGTCGGCTCACCGCCACAATTTCAGCGAGCTGTTGGAGAGAGCCGAAAAGGATGTCGTGCCGCGGATCGTCCGGCTGGCCGAGGAGTATATCGAGGCCTCTTGGGACCGCGCCATCACGATCGAGGCGCTGGCTTCGCAGACAGGCGTCAGCATCCGCGCGCTCTATACTGCGTTCAAGAAGAGCCGCGGATACTCGCCGATGGCGTTTGCGAAAACGGTGCGATTGCGACGGGCAAAGCAGATGCTCTCGGGGGCAGATCAGCGCACCTCCGTCTCTGCAGTCGCCTACGATTGCGGCTTCGGAAATCTCGGACACTTCGCAAGAGACTATCGCGAGATGTTCGGTGAGCTTCCATCCGAAACTCTGTTGCGCTCGCGACGAGCCGCCTAGCTCGCCTTACAGAAGCGTCGGTCAGGCCAGTCCCAATAGCGCTGGGGCAGCGGCGAAGCAAAGCGCGGGTCGCCAACTCAAGCTGAGAGCCAATCATGATGACGCCGTCCGACTGCGGCGAGGCGCCAAGAAGCGGGTCAGGTCTTTCGAATATTCTCGTCTCGTAGAAAGCGCCGCGCTTTTCAACTTGTTCGGGTCACGTTCACCTCACGTCGCTGCTGGATACGCGTAGCGAGCTTCAACTTCATGGCGGATATTCTCTCGGGGGTAGGCGGGAGGGTTGCCGCGTCGTCCAGCGCAGACCTCATGAGATGAGGCCAAGTAGTAATCTGGAAGGAAATTGAAGCGCATCGATGAAGAAGATGGAACTGCGACACCTCGCCGCTGACCGGTGTTTTCCCGGAGTATCAGTTCGGTCAAACCGAGGTACCATCTTCCGATGAACCTAGATCAATCCGTAAGCCTGCTGAGCCGCGCTCCCGTCATTCGTACAGACGATCCGGAGGCGATGGAGCACGCGTTGCGTACCGTCTACGGGGCAACTGGCTTCACAGTCACCAAGCCAGATGGCTTCCTGGGGGTGGGCAACTACCTTCGGCTTGCGAATATCGGCCTTGGCTTTTGTTCATATGACGGGGGAACGTCGGTCGTCAAGTTCCCGGAGGGCGACTTCGCGCGCCTGCAAATTGGCCTCAAAGGCAGAGCTTTGACCGTTCTAAATCGCACGGCGATCGCGATAACTGAGCGGCAGGCCTGTATAATTCCGCCGGGTGAACCGATCAGGATTGTGTTCGAGCCAGGTTATGCGCAGCTCATTCTTCGAATAAGTACGGGGGCGCTGGAAAGGTCGTTGACGACGCTCCTGGGCGCAAAGCCGGCTGGCGTCCTCAGGTTCGATCCCATGGCGGCTGCGGTGCAGCCGAACGCTCTGGTTTTGCGCGATCTGACGATGTTCCTCGCTCATCAGCTGGATGCGACGGCGACAGAGCTGCCACGCGCGGTGCTGGCCGAACTGGAGCAGGCTCTCATCGTTTCCTTCCTGTCGGCTCACCGCCACAATTTCAGCGAGCTGTTGGAGAGAGACGAAAAGGACGTCGCGCCGCGGATCGTTCGGCTGACCGAAGAGTATATCGAGGCCTCTTGTGGGCGCGCCATCACGATCGAGGCGCTGGCATCGCAGACAGGCGTCAGCATCCGCGCGCTGTATGCGGCGTTTAAAAAAAGCCGCGGATACTCTCCGACGACGTTTGCAAAAACGGTGCGATTGCGACAGGCAAAACAGATGCTCTCGGGGGCAGATCAGCGCACCTCCGTCTCTGCAGTCGCCTTCAATTGCGGCTTCGGAAATCTCGGACACTTCGCAAGAGACTATCGCGAGATGTTCGGTGAGCTTCCATCCGATACTCTGTCGCGCGGGCGGCGAGCCGCCTAGCTCGCCTGACAGAGGCGCCGGGCAGGACCATTCCAAAGAGCGCCGGGGCCAGCAACGCGCGGTGGGCAGGTTGTGCCCGGCGAAGCTTGCTGATGATGTCCAGTATTCGCAGCCAGGCTGGGCCACCGTGCTGGGTCTGGAGGCAAAGCGACCGGACTGCGACATTACGGGCGACGTGTCATAGTCATGCGCTCGGCGGCGGACATGCTGCAGGGCGGGTCAAGGCGTGCACGCGACCATTCGCCGCTAGCGACATGCCATGGCGATTCACGCACCTCCCGCTCGGCGATGGGGGCAGCTGCACCCCCGCTTGCCTGGCCTGCGATTGAAGGCTTCGCAGGCTGCGACCGGCCTGCCACACCAATACAGCCAATCGTCCATATGCCGTGCCGTCGCCGGGCGCGTGCATTGTCAGGAGCCCTTATGGCGATTAAAGATTCCGACCCAGACCGCGTCGGCACCGCTAGCCTTCCCGCGCGGTCGCGCATTCGATGAGGCCGCCATGCATCTTGCCCATGATCCCACAGCGCCGGCGGCAGCAGGGATCAGCTTCGACCAGTTCCTGGCCGTCGACATCCGCATCGGCACCATCGTCGCGGCCGAGCCCTATCCGGAGGCGCGCAAACCGTCGCTGAAGCTGACCATCGATTTCGGGCCCGGCATCGGCACCAGGCGCTCCAGCGCCCAGATCGCCACGCTCTACGATCCGGCCACCCTGGTCGGCCGCCAGGTGGCCGGCGTCGTCAACTTCCCGCCGCGCCAGATCGGCAAGTTCATGTCCGAGGTGCTGACGCTCGGCTTTCCCGATGAACAGGGCAACGTCGTGCTGTTCCAGCCCGACAAGCGCGTGCCGAACGGCGCGCGGCTGTTCTGACGCGCGGAGAGCCGACCGCCATGGATATGCTGCTCGAACCTGTTACGCTGCCGCCGTTCCCCGAAGGCCTCAGGATTTCGCTCAGGCAGATGCATCTTCTCCAGGCTCCCATGGGCGGCACCCTGGTGACCGGCGGCGCCACCTTCCGCGTGTTCGCGCCGCATGCCAAGGCGGTCTACGTCTCCGGCCCGTTCAACGACTGGGCGCAGGACGCGAGCTGCCGGCTGGCGCCGATCGGCAACGGCCATTGGGCGATCTTCGTGCCGTCTCTGAAGGACGGCGACGCCTATATGTACTTCGTCGAGGGTGAAGGCAGCTCCGGCTACAAGCGCGATCCGCATGCACGGCTGCTTACGGTCGATCCGCCGTTTCCGCAGGCGCATTCGGTGCTGCGCAATCCGCACGCTTTTCCCTGGCACGACACCGACTACACGCCGCCGCCCAACAACGAGCTCGTGATCTATCAGCTCCATGTCGGCACCTTCGACATGAAGGCGGGCAATCCCGACGGCTGCTTCTTCGACGTGATCGAGCGCGTGCCGCATCTGGCGAAGCTCGGCGTCAACGCGATCGAGCTGCTGCCGGTGCAGGAATTCCCGACCATGTTCAGCATGGGTTACAACGGCACCGACCTGTTCAGCCCGGAGACCGAGTACGGGGAGGCAGAAGACGCGCATCTCGCGGCCTACTTCGCGCGAACCAACGAGATCCTGACGGCCGCCGGCGCCGCGCCTTACGCCGACATCGGCGTGGTCAGCCATTGCGACGACCAGCTCCGCGCGCTGATCGACGTCTGCCATGTCCATGGCATCGCCGTGCTGTTCGACGTCGTCTACAACCACGCCGGCGGCGGTTTTGACGAGGCCAGCATCTGGTTCTTCGACCGCCAGCCTTACGGCGATCCCAACCGCAGCCTGTATTTCACCGACCAGGGCTGGGCCGGCGGGCAGGTGTTTGCCTATTGGAATGCCGACGTGCGGCAATACCTCGTCGACAACGCCATCATGCTCTATCGCGAGTATCACGCCGACGGCCTGCGCTTCGACGAGGTCAGCGTGATGGACCGCTTCGGCGGCTGGGCCACCTGCCAGCAGCTCACCGAGGCGCTGCGCGCGGAGAAGCCGGATGCGATCCAGATTGCCGAATTCTGGCCGGTCAATCCGTGGGTGGTGAAGGACATCGCCACGGGCGGCGCGGGCTTCGATGCGACCTGGAGCGACGGCCTGCGGCTCGCCGTGCGCGGCGCGATCGCCAGCGCGGCAGGTGGGGCAGGGGCTCAGGTTGCGATGCAGCCGATCGCCACTGCCATCGCCGATCTCGGCCTGGGCCAGCGCTGGCGCGCCGTCAACTCGATCGAGAACCACGACATCGTCTATGCCGGCCGCGAGCCGCGCATCTCGCGTCTCGCCGATCCCGTCGACAGCCGTTGCTGGTACGCGCGCAGCCGCAGCCGCGTCGCCACCAGCCTGCTGCTGACCGCGCCCGGCGTCCCGATGCTGTTCATGGGCCAGGAGCTGTTCGAGGACCGGCCGTGGAGCGACATGCCGAGCCTGGACACGACCATCCAATGGGCGCTGCTCGACGGCGAGGACAAGATCACCGCTGATGCGATGCGCTTCACGCGCGAGCTGATCGCGATCCGCCGCACCCATCCGGCGCTGACCGCGGAGGGATGCGCCATCGTCCACGTCCATGACGGCAACCGCGTGCTCGCCTTCCACCGCTGGGACGGCCAGGGCGACGACGTGATGGTGATCGTCAGCCTCAGCGAGACGCCATGGCGCGACTACGCGATCGGCTTTCCGGCAGCGGGGCAGTGGAAGGAGGTATTCAACAGCGACGTCTATGACAACTGGGTCAATCCGGATGTGGTTGGTAACAATGGCTCGGTCACCGCAGGCGGCCCGCCGCTGCACGGCCAGCGCAGCTCGGCTGACGTGACGATTCCGGCGAATGGCGTGCTGGTGTTCGCGAGGGAGTGACGGACGCGTAGCCCGGATGAGCGCAGCGATATCCGCGGTCCCACGACTGTTGCGATGATCCCGGATGTCGCTGCGCTCATCCGGCCTACGAGCGTCGCCGTGTGGCTACACGATCAACCGCCCCTGGCGCTCCGCGATCCCGATCACCGCTTCCGTCCCCGCATTGAAATCGAGGTGATCCGCCTCGATGCCGTCGGAGAAAATGACGCCGTTCTCGGGCATCAGCGAGCGCAGGCGCAGTGTTTCGGCGCCGTTCAGCCCTCCGCAGACCAGGGATGTCTGTGACGTCTTGCTCGGGAACGGCTCGCGCACGGCAAAGCGCAAGCTCCGGGCGTCCCAGGGCAGGGCGGTGTAGTCGCCGCCCGTCGTGGGGCTGCCGAAGTTGCCGGCGATCGCCAGTGCGCCGGTGACGATGCTCTTGAACCACGCAGTCGAGCCGAGTCCGGTCGCGACGATCAGGCCGCTGGAGGACTGCCGCTCCTGATGCTCGCGGGTCGCGATCTCGTAGCGGGCCGAGACATGCGTGCGCGCGCCGATGAAGAGGTCGTTGACCGCATGGAGCACCTGGCCGTCGGCGAGGCTCGCGCGCGCCATGGTCACCGTCTTGGCCGCGCGCCGGTCGGCAGCAACCTCCGGCAGCAGGCTCGCGAGATCGGCCGGCGCGAACGGCAGCAGCACGCCGTCATGCCGGGCCGCGTCCGAGTTCAGGCCGAGCAGCGGCTGGCCGTCGAGATATTTCATGGTGTTGGCGACGAGCCCGTCGGGGCCGAGCGCCGCGACGATGTCGGCGGGGCCGAAGATGAAGTTCGGCAGGAAGCCGCGGTCGACGATCTGGTAGCGGCCCCAGCGCTCCAGCGTCTGGACGCTGGTCAAGCGCGCGGCCTGGTAGGCCGCGTGCTCGCGTTCGTAGTCGGAGAAGTCGGCGCCGAGATGCTCGACATAGAAGCGGGCCTGGTCCGCGGTGAGGAATCTGGTGATCAGCTCCTCGAGCCGCGTTCTCCTGACAACCAGCACCACCTTGCGGTCATTGCCGGACACGGGCAGCCTCCGAGGGCTTCTGCATCAGGCTGTTCAACAGCTCCGGCGAGACGTTCAGCTGCCCGATCTTCTCGGCCTTTTCGGCGAGGCCCGAAAACGCCTGCGCGATCAACTGGCCGGGTTGCATGCCGGTGGCGGCCAGCGCCTGGATCACGCGGGTGTCGACGCCCTCGAAGATCTTCATCAGCGCGCCGACGCGATAGGCTTCGGCATCCGCCAAGGTGCGGGTGTTCGCCGCATTCAGCGACACGAAATCCTTCCGCTTCGCCTCCAGCCCGATATCGGCGACCATGCCGGCCTCGCGCAGCTCGTTCTTCTTCGCGGCGACGCTGGCCTCCGCATCCATCTGCGTCTCGCGGATCGAGCGCTTCTTCTGCTCGACCGCGATCTCCGTGTCGAGCTCGCTCTCGCGGATCGCCCGCTCGCGCTCGACGGCGAAATTGCGCCGCGCGAAGATGGCTTCGTCCGCGGTCTTCAGGATCGCCTCGCGCGCCTCGGCCTCCAGCGCCTTGGCGGTCTCCGGCGTCGGCTTCACCGCGCGCACGGCGACGCCGAGGATCTCCAGTCCAAGCGCCTCGATGTCGGCGCGCCGCTTCAATCCGGCCGCAATCGTCTCGGCGATGCGGTCGGAGGCGCGCAGCGCTTCCTTCAGGGTCATGTCCTTGACGGCCTGCTGCGCCAGCACCTCGACCGCGCCGAGCACGCGCTGCGGCAGCTCCTCAGGGTCATCGGACTCGTAGGTCTTGCCGTCGCGCTTGAGCGTGAAGTTGAGCATCGCCGCCGCCTTCCTCGGCTCGCCGATGCGGTAGGTCACCTGGCCCTGGATCGTCAGCGTCTGAAAGTCGCGGGCGATCTGCTGGAAGATGAAGGCGGCGTCGCGGCTGCCGATGGGGATCGCGACCAGGGAAGTGGCGGGCCCGTAATAGAAGGTGGAGAGCCCGGCACCTTCCTCGACCACGCTGCCGGCGCGGTACTTGAGGAGATAGGTGGTGGGTTGGGCCTTGATGAAGCGTAAGCCGAACATGGCGGCCTCCTGACGTTCAATGGCATAAGTGTGTCACGCCAACTTAGTAAGTTGGACAGTACAACTAAGTATGCTAGTGTCAAGGGACAAATTCGGGGGCGGACGGTATGGCAGCACGGCAGGGGCAGGGCGGCGGAGCGGCTGCGAGAGCGGGCGGACTGGATTTTCCGCGGCCGCTGACCACGGTGGACATCGTCATCTTCACGATCCGGCTGGAGGCGCTGCACGTGCTGCTGGTGCGGCGCGGCCACGGCGAGGGAGAGCCGTTCCCGGACGCGTTTGCGCTCCCGGGCGGTTTCGTCGATGTCGACAAGGATCGCGATCTCGAAGCCTGCGCGCGGCGCAAGCTTGCCGAGAAGACCGGCGTGATCAGCACCTATCTGGAGCAGCTCGGCAGCTGGGGCAGTGCGCACCGTGATCCGCGCGGCTGGTCGGCGACGCACGCGTATTTTGCGCTGATCCCGGCGTCAGCGGCGGAGGCCGCGCTCGCGGCCGATGCGCAATGGTTTCCGCTCGCGGGCATGAGCGTGAAGCCGAATCTCGCGTTCGATCATGCCGAGATCCTGCAGGCCGCCGTGCGGCGGCTGCGCAACAAGGTCGAGTACACCTCGCTGCCGGCCTATCTGATGCCGGAGGAGTTCACCTTGCCCGAGCTGCAGCGGACTTACGAGATCGTGCTCGATCGTCCGCTGGAAAAGAGCGCCTTTCGCACCCGCATGCTCTCGGCCGACCTCATCGAGCCGATCGCCAAGATGCGCAAGGGGCCAAACCGGCCGGCGCAGCTCTATCGCCTGAAGGCGGCGGCCGCGCCGGTGTATTTCGCGCGGACGTTCAATGCGCCGGAGTGAAGCTCCGTCGCCCGCATGCGCGCAGCGATATGCGGGTTCTCATGAGGCGCGGCAGCGAACCCGGATGTCGCTCCGCTCATCCGGGGCTACCAAGGCGAGACGGCCGCATCAGGCCGAGAAGTCCACCACCAGCGACTTGCTGGTCGAGCTCGACGAACTCGTGCCGCTGGCGCTGTAGGATGAGGTCTTGCTGTTGTTCGAGCTCTGCAGCGCCTCGAGCAGCTTCTTCAACAGCTCCTCGACCTGGGATGAGGACGATGAAGACGACGAGGAGGAGGTGCTCGACGTGGTGTCGGTGCTGGACTCATCGCTCGGCGGGGCCGGCGGCGGACCGCCGGCGCCACCTGCGCCACCCGGACCGCCGGAGAAGGCGTTGGCAAATACGTTCTTCAGCTCGGTCGCCTGGTCCGAGGTCAGCTTGCCGCTGTCGACCTCACTCTGGATGAGATCGTCGATCTTCGACTGCATCTCCTTGGGCGACGGCGGCGCGCTGGAGCTCGACGATGACGACGAGCTGCCGCTCTGCAATGCGGAATCGATGTCGTCGAGCGCCGAGGACAGCGCAGTCTGGTCGGCGGAGCTGACCTTGCCGGCCGAGACTTCCTTGGTGAGTTCCTGCTTGAGCAGGTCGAGCGGCGAATATCCGCTCATGGAGGATGCAGAGATCGACGTCATGGCGTGCTCCGGGGTGCGACATCAAACCTGCGTCCAGGTGCGACCGGAACGCTTAACAGCTCCTTGTTCCGTGTTTCTGGATGTGTCCCGCCGCAGGCTGCACACAAAACGAAGCAAGAAAGTCAGCATGGCTGCGTAGCCCGGATGCGCGCAGCGACATCCGGGTTCGGCACGAGCGCCGGTGGAGACCCCGGATATCGCTGCGCGCATCCGGGCGACGGTCCGCGGCAAGGCGGCATGCCGCCAGCGCAATGCTCCGGCGCGGGAAATGGTGTATCCGCGGGTGACAGGCGGGGCTCTCGCTCGGGATGTCCGCCACAAGGAATAAAGCTCCCGGAGGAACTCCATGTCGGCCCTGCCGCTTTCTGGCATCAAGATTCTCGATCTGACCCGCGTGCTGGCCGGACCGCTGTCCGCGCAGATGCTGGCCGATCTCGGCGCCGAGGTGATCAAGATCGAGCGGCCCGGCACCGGCGACGATGCGCGCGCGTTCGGTCCGCCCTACCTCAGGGACCCCGATGGCAAGGCCAACAACAACAATTCCTTCTACATCTGCGCCAACCGCAACAAGAAGTCCGTCACGGTCAACATTGCCTCGCCGGAGGGGCAGGAGATCATCCGCGCGCTCGCCAAGGACTGCGACGTGTTCATGGAGAACTACAAGGTCGGCGATCTCAAGCGCTATGGCCTGGACTATGAGGCGATCCGCGCCGTCAATCCCGAGGTGATCTATTGCTCGGTCACCGGCTTCGGCCAGACCGGGCCGTATGCACCGCGGGCGGGCTACGATGCGGTCTTCCAGGCCATGGGCGGGCTGATGAGCGTGACCGGCCACATGGACGGCGAACCGGGGGCGGGGCCGATGAAGGTCGGTCCCTCAATCGTCGACTACATGACCGGCATGAACACCTCGATCGGCATCGTCTCGGCGCTGTATCACCGCGACGTCAATGGCGGTGGTGGCCAGCACATCGACGTCTGCCTGTTCGACACCGTGATTGCCTCGCTGTCGCACTATGCCCAGATCTTCCTGATCAACGGCAAGTCGCCGCCGCGCCGCGGCACCTGGGGCAATGGCGGCATGCCGGCCGGCGTGTTCCGCTGCACCGACGGCGAACTGATGCTGGTGGTCGGCAACGACGCGCAGTTCGCGCGCACCTGCGCGGTGTTAGGGGCGCCAGAACTGGCGACCGACCCGAAATTCGTCAGGAACAACGACCGCGTCGTCAACGGCAAGGAGATCATGGCGATCTTTGCCGGCCTGTTCCTGAAGAACTCGGTCGCGCATTGGCTGGAGGAACTGGAGAAGGCGGGCGTGCCGTGCGGGCCGGTCAACGACTTCGCCCACGTGTTCGCCGATCCGCATGTCCGCTCGCGCGGCATGGAGGTGAAGGTCGAACACCCGTTCGAGCCGCATCTGTCCCTGATCCGCAACGCGCTGACCTTCTCCGGTACCCCGATCACCGAGTATCGCGCGCCGCCGCTGCTCGGCGAGCATACGCAGGACGTGCTGTCGGGCCTCGGCTACGACGCGGCGAAGATCGCGGCGCTGAAGCAGCAGGGCGTGGTGTAGCTCCTCCGGATCCCCGCTCTCTCCGTTTGTCATTCCGGGGCGCGCGTAAGCGCGAGCCCGGAATCCATAGCCACAAGCGGTCATGGTAGAGCGAGCTGGACGTGGCCGCTGTCTCCGAACGACTGCTGTTCGTGGTTATGGATTCCGGGCTCATTCGCGCTGTTTCAAGATGGCTTCGCCATCTTGCGCGCGAATGCCCCGGAATGACAGCGGGAATGGAGCAGGCGGACGCGCGGCTATCGCGTGCGGTGATGCCTATGCCGCTTCGATTTGGGGCGGTGATAGCGCGGCTCTGCCACGTATGGGGCAGGCGGCGGCGTGCCGAGCTGCTGCCGGGATTCCTGCAAGCGGCGCTGATAGCCGGGCGAGTTCATGATGCTGGCGGCGGCGCCGCGCGCCAGCGCCGGCTCGCTCGCCATCATCATGGCGAGCGCACTGGCCGCAGCGGCCAGGATCAATCGCGAACGGACCGT
This sequence comes from Bradyrhizobium sp. HKCCYLRH3097, assembly GCF_051167875.1. Lineage (NCBI taxonomy): Bacteria > Pseudomonadati > Pseudomonadota > Alphaproteobacteria > Hyphomicrobiales > Nitrobacteraceae > Bradyrhizobium > Bradyrhizobium sp. HKCCYLRH3097. The sequence continues at coordinate 288,803 of NZ_JBNPTX010000005.1, read as the reverse complement.
CATCGGGCGAGTTCCATTGTCATTGGTGGCGACGTCATCTGTGGCGATCGGCGCTCAGCGCGCTGCAATCCTGGCCTTCGACTTTGCCGCCTGATCGCGCGTGGTCAAGCCGAGCACGGCGCCGCGCACCACCCGCGCGATCACATCCTCGACATCGTCGAGGTCGCATCGGCCGTCGGAGAGCTTGGTGAGGCGCTCGCTCTCGCGGATGGTGTGATGCGCCATGGCGAGCGCAAAATGCAGGCCCCAGAACAGATCGACCTCGGAGCTGTCGGGCAGGGCGCGCTGCATTGCGCCGGCGAATTTGCGCAAATGGTCGATTTCCTTGGTCTTGATGCGGCGAATTGGCGGCACCGATTCGATCGAGGCGCGGATCATGAACTGCGCCACCGCCGAGCGTTGGTTCTCAGGGCCAAGGCAGCCGCGCAGGATCGGGCCCACGAGGGCGCGCAGGATGTCGGAGATGTCGGCGCGACCGCCGCCCGCGTCCTCGGCTTCGCGCAATTCGCGCAGGCGCTCGCGGTTGAGCGCGATCGAGCGGGTCACGAACAGTTCGGCGATCAGCTCGTCCTTGGAGCCGAAATGATAGTTCACCGCGGCGAGATTGACGTTCGCCTCCGCCACGATGTCGCGCAAGGTCACGTCGGAGAAGCCGCGTTCGGCATAGAGCCGCTCGGCGGCGATCAGGATCGCAGTCCGGGTCTGGTCGGTCGCCATGCTCGTCCTCCCGAACGATGAAGCGGGGTGGGAGTTGCGTTTCAAACAATTGTATGAAACTATTGTTTGAGACGGCTGTAATGTCAATCACGGTTCTTCCGTGGGGCGACATTTCGGCGCTGCAGCGACGGTTCGCGCGGTCGTGTCGCGCAAGATCACACTTGCACGGACGCCGTGGGCGGGCCGACACTGCGGCCAAAGTTTCAGAGGAAACACCCAAGGAGAGTCCCATGGACTTCACGATGTCGGCGAAGCAGCAGGAATGGCTGGAGCGCGTGCGCAGCTTCATGACCAAGCATGTCCGCCCGGCGGTGCCGATCTACAAGCAGCAGGACGCCGAGGGCGACCGCTGGAAGGTGATCCCGATCCTGGAGGACCTCAAGGCCAAGGCGAAGGCGGAAGGCCTCTGGAACATGTTCATGCCGCCGTCGCCGCATGAGGACGACGAGTTCCGCGGCGCTGGCCTCACCAATCTCGAATATGCGCTGCTGTCCGAGGAAATGGGCCGCATCTCCTGGGCGTCCGAGGTGTTCAACTGCTCGGCGCCCGACACCGGCAACATGGAAGTGTTCATCCGCTACGGCACCAAGGAGCAGAAGCGCAAATGGCTGCGCCCGCTGATGGACGGCGAGATCCGTTCGGCCTTCCTGATGACGGAGCCGGCCGTGGCCTCGTCGGATGCCACCAACATCGAGACGCGGATCGTGCGTGACGGCGATCATTACGTCATCAACGGCCGCAAATGGTGGTCGTCGGGCGTCGGCGATCCCCGGTGCAAGATCGCGATCCTGATGGGCAAGACCGATCCATCGGCCGCCAAGCATCAGCAGCAGTCGCAGATCCTGGTGCCGCTCGACACCCCCGGCATCAAGGTCGAGAAGATGCTGCCGGTGTTCGGCTTCGACGACGCGCCGCACGGCCATGCCCAGGTGCTGCTCGAGAACGTCCGCGTTCCTGCGGAAAACATCCTGCTCGGCGAGGGCCGCGGCTTCGAGATCGCGCAGGGCCGTCTCGGTCCGGGCCGCATCCATCACTGCATGCGCACCATCGGCAAGGCCGAGGAGTCGCTGGAGAAGATGGTGCGCCGGCTGATGACGCGCCAGGCGTTCGGCAAGAAGATCATCGAGCATTCGGTGTGGGAGCAGCGCATCGGTGAGGCCCGCACCAACATCGAGATGTGCCGGCTATTGTGCCTCAAGGCGGCCGACATGATGGACAAGGTCGGCAACAAGACCGCCCAGGGCGAGATCGCGATGATCAAGGTCGCCGCCCCCAACATGGCGCTGAAGATCATCGACGATGCCATCCAGGCGTTCGGCGGCGCCGGCGTGTCGGATGATGCGGGTCTCGCCAAGGACTACGCCAACATCCGCACGCTCCGTCTTGCCGACGGCCCGGACGAGGTGCACAACCGCGCCATTGCCCGGCTCGAGATGAAGAAATACGCCAACGAGCCGCGGCATTGAGCGTCGACTTCTAGGGTGGGCAAAGCGTCCGTCGCCGCGCAGAGCGCGGGGGCGGATGCGTGCCCACCCACTTTCGAGTTCAAAGCAACATGGTGGGCACGCTTCGCTTTGCCCACCCTACGAATTCTAATGCCGAGCGGTGACGCACCACTTGCGTCATTCCGGGGCGACGCGCAGCGTCGAACCCGGAATCCAGAGATGGGTCCGCCAAGATAGAGATTCCGGGTTCAGCCTGCGGGCTGCCCCGGAATGACGAACACGTGAGAAGGGAGCCTCGTCGTGGCCGACGGCGTCAAGAAGGACGAAGAATTCTCCGGCACCAAGCCGGTCGAGGAGCGGCATCGTTTCGACGAGGCCAAGCTCGCGGCCTGGATGGCCGAGCATGTCGAAGGCTATCAGGGCCCGCTGACCGTGCTGCAGTTCAAGGGCGGCCAGTCGAACCCGACCTATCGTCTGAACACGCCGGCGCGTTCCTACGTGCTCAGGCGAAAGCCGTTCGGCAAGCTGCTGCCGTCGGCGCACGCAGTCGATCGCGAATTCCGCGTCATCGCCGCACTCGGCAAGCAGGGCTTTCCGGTCGCCAAGGCCTATGCGCTGTGCAACGACGACAGCGTCATCGGCGCTGCCTTCTACATCATGTCGATGGAGGAGGGCCGGGTGTTCTGGGATCCGACCCTGCCGCATGTCGCAGCGCCCGAGCGGCGCGCGATCTTCACCAGCAAGATCGAAACCTTGGCCAGGCTGCACAGCTATGATCCGGCGGCGATCGGCCTTGCCGACTTCGGCAAGCCCGGCAACTACTTTGCCCGCCAGGTCGACCGCTGGACCAAGCAATATCGCGCCTCCGAGACCGAGCATCTGCCGGAAATGGAGAAGCTGATCGAGTGGCTGCCGCGCACCTTGCCGGCGCAGCAGCGCGTCTCGATCGTGCATGGCGACTACCGGCTCGACAACATGATCTTCCACGCGACCGAGCCGCGCGTCATCGCGGTGCTCGACTGGGAACTGTCGACGCTTGGTGATCCCATGGCGGACTTCACCTATTTGCTGATGCAGTGGATCATGCCGGGCCTCGACGGCGTCGACCTGAAAGCGCTGAACATCCCGACCATGGAAGAAGCGGCGGAGATCTATCGTGGGGTCACCGGCACCGAGCTGCCCGATCTCAACTGGTACTTCGCCTACAATCTGTTCCGGCTCGCCGGCATCCTGCAGGGCATCATCGGCCGCATCCGCGACGGCACCGCCGCCAACGACAAGGCGATCGAGTCGGTCAAGCGCATGGTGCCCATGACCAAGCAGGCCTGGTCCTATGCGCAGAAGGCGGGGGCGGTGTAGTCTCCTGTAGCCCCGGATGAGCGAAGCGACATCCGGGGTCACACGCGCTGCGGCGATGAACCCGGATGTCGTTTCCGCCCATCCGGGCTACCAATTCCGCGCGCCGGCTAGGCCAATCACCGCCCACCGCCGCCGCCACCACCACCTCCACCGCCGCCACCGGCCGTGGTCATCGCGCCGCTGTAGCGCGGATCGGTCTGCTTCATGTAGATCGGCGAGGTGTCGCGGCTCTGACGGCGCATGGCTTGCTGCACCGGGACCTCGGTGCCGCAGGCTGTCCAGGAGACGAGCTCACAGCCCGGCCACGGGAATTCACGGGCGCTTGCGTTCGTCACCAGCGAGCCAGCCGCCGTGGCGGCCATCAGGGTGAGCAGCGCGAGTTTCGATAGTCTCGACATGTTAACCATCCTTCGTTTCGGCGAGGCCGGAATGGTCCGCTTGCGAGGTTCGACGGCGGCTCGGAGAAGGGGGTTCGAGGACGTGGGCGTAAAAAATCGCCGGTCATTAGGGGGGCATGCTTGAACCCGAGCGTGGCTCATGGCGACGCGATGGTCTTGCCGCCACGCTCCATGGACACGGGTTGGTCCGCGCGGCGCATTGACCTGACTGACGGGAGCTTGACCACGACGGGCGCGCGCAGTTAGGAAACTGTCGTCGCAGGCCATCTCGCAAGAATGTCCGCGAGCGGAGCTTTGCTGCCATGTCGCCGGTTTCGATTCGCCCGGATCTCGAGGTCGATCCCGCAACCGCCGATGCGATGCTTGCGCGCGCGGAGATCGACGCGCGGGTCGCCTCGGTGTCGCTGTTGCATGGTGGGGAGATCAGTGCCGTGTATGCGCTGGCTCTGCAAGGCGGCCAGCCGTCGCTGGTGCTGAAGATCTATCCTGACAGCATGAGCTGGAAGATGCGCAAGGAGGCGCGCCTGCTCGATCTGGTCCGGGACCGCCTGCCGGTGCCGGCGCCGCGGCTGCGCGCGGCGGACGCCTCGCGCGAGCTGATCGGCCTGGACTACGTGGTCATGAGCCGGCTCGACGGCGATCCGCTCGGTCCTCTCGAACAAGCGCTGTCCGCGCCGGAGCGGCGTGAGGCCTTCGAGCAGGTCGGTCGATTGTCGCGTGCCTTTCACGACATTGCGATGGATGCGTTTGGCTACATCGGTGCCGACGGCATCATGTCGGGCCATGCCGACAATCGTAGCTATCTCACCTCCCAGTTTGAACGCAAACTGGGCGAATTCCGCAGCCGCGGCGGGCCGGCTGATCTCGCCGCGCGCATCGCGCGCCAGGTGGCCGACGCGAGTGATCTGTTCGCCGCCTGCGGCGCGCCGGTGCTGTGTCACAATGATCTTCATCCCGGGAACGTGCTTGCGCGCGTCACCGGGGGCCGGGTCGAGCTCACCGGTGTGGTCGATTTCGAGGGCGCGCTGGCCGGCGACCCGCTCAAGGATGTCGCCAAGGCGATCTACTATCTCTCGCCGGAGCAGCGCGAGGCGTTTCTGGGCGGCTATGGTCCGATGAGCCGAACGGAGATCGAGCCGACGCTCGCGATCTATCGTCTGCTGTTCTCGCTGGAGCTGTGGTGCTGGTATCGGCAGTTTGGGGCGGCCGAAAAGCTCGCGCCGCTCATCGAGGACCTCGACCGCCTTGTGAGCGGCTAGAGCATGATCCGGAAAAGTGGAAACCGGTTTTCCGAAAGGATCATGCTCAAACAAGAGATGAGATCATGATGCGTCTCCTTGGAAACGCATCATGATCCAGGTCCGTTCGGCCAACGCTTGCCCGTCGGGCAAATCGGCATGTGCGAGCGTGGCGTTGTCGGCCCCGCGCAGGCTGCGGTTATGACTGCAATCATCGTCGCCGATGAGGAAAGTTCGCGAGCACGGTCAATGTGATCGTCTCGTCCAGTCCGGAAGGCTAAAAGATTTTGCTTTCGCTTTTTCGGAATTTATGATCTGATGCGCCCATCCCGTCCCACCGAAGGGGCGTTGCGCGCGATCGTCACGACACGCGGGGCGGGGAGCGGTGGCCGCGATCATGTCGCAGCGTGTCCGGAGGGATGCGCGGACGAACGGCATGGCGCGGACGTGAAGTCGCAGCGTGCTGGCACCCCGATGCTGGTGCTACGTCGCGACGGCGCTTGCGCGCCGCGCGGACAATGGTGGCCAGAAAGCCCGGCGCACCAGGCAGACTGCGTATAAGCGTGAAGACCATCGCGCAGGGAAGGCCGGGCGTTTTCCGGCTGCACCTGTGGTACCTGCCGCCTGCATTTTTTTACGCAGGCGGGCCGCAGGCGTCAGCCGACGCCTGGCCTTCCCTGCGCCCTTCGATGGAAGGGCGGTGAAATTCAGGATCACTCGGGCGCGGGGGCGTCGCGAGATCGCTCACGCATGTCGATGAGTTCGACAGCGAGCGATTTGTGGGGCGCGATGCCGGCAGTTCCAAGCTCGTCATGCCCGGGCTTGTCCCGCCTGCGCGGCCGAAGCCGCTTCGGCGCGGCGAAGGCCCGGGCATCCACGTCGCTCCTCGCGTGCCGACCGACGTGGATGGCCGGGACAGGCCCGGCCATGACGGATGACAGAGGAGAGGCGATGTCGACACCAGTGCGAGGGGAGACAGCGCTAGATCGGCTTCCCCGCATACGGCATCGAGGCCGTGAGGCCGCCGTCGACCGGGAAGGCCTGGCCGTTGACGTAGGAGGCCTCGTCGCTGGCGAGGAACAGGGCCATGGCGGCGATCTCGTGCGGCTGGCCGGCGCGCTTCAGCGGATTGAGCTGGCCGATCTTGCCCTCGGTGCCGCGCTCCTTGGCGCCGTCGAAGATCGGCTTGGTCATGCCGGTCTCGATCAGGCCGGGACACACCGCGTTGATCCGCACGCCGGTGCCGGAGAGGGAGTACGCCGTGGTCTGCACCAGGCTGATGACGCCGGCCTTGCTCGCCGCGTAGGGATGACCCGAGGCGCCGGATTTCAGGCCCGCGACGGAGGCCGTGCAGACGATGGCGCCGCGCTGCTGCCGCACCATGTGCGGCATCGCGTACTTCACCGCGAGGAACGGGCCGATCAGGTTGATGCGCAGGATCTCCTGCCAGTGCTCGACGGTCTGCTCGGCGATCGGGATCAAGCCGCCGGAGATGCCGGCATTGGCCCAGATCACGTCGAGCTTGCCGTAGGTCGCCACGGCGCGGTCGATGAAGCCCGAGACATCGGCCTCGGAGCCGGCGTCGGCGAGCACGGCTTCGGCAATGCCGCCCTGCTGCTTGACCATCTCGACCGTCTCCTTGACGGCATCGCTGCGATCCACCGCGATCAGTCGCGCGCCTTCTTTCGTGAACATCAAGGATGCGGCGCGGCCGATGCCGCTGCCGGCGCCGGTGATGATGACGGATTTGCCTTCGAGGCGGCCCATGTTTCCTCCTGCTTCAATTGTGATCAGTTGCGTGCCGCGCAACGGAATTCAAACGCCGTTTCAAACGTGCTGAGATCGCCAAGCGGCTTGAGACGATCTGGGCCTTCACGTACAGCGGGAGACGAGCGGAGGGAAGGGTCTGAGCGATGTCGGCTGATGGAACGAAACCTTCTGTCGTCACCACGCGCTGGTGGTGGGTGCGTCACGCGCCGGTGCGCAGCGACGGCGGCAACATCTACGGCCAGTCGGACATCGCCTGCGATACCTCCGATCGCGAGGTGTTCGAGGCGGTCGCGAAAATCCTGCCGCGCCGCGCGGTGTGGTATGCGAGCAATCTGATGCGTACGCATCAGACGGCGGAGGCGATCTGGGCCGCCGGATTCCCGCGTCCCGCAGCTATGATCAGGGAGGCCGCTTTTGCCGAGCAGCATCTCGGGCAATGGCAGGGCATGAACCGCGCCGCGTTCCTGGCCAGCCGTCCCGCGGGCAGCCACTGGTTCGCCGACATCGATGAGCCGGCGCCGGGCGGCGAGAGCTACATGGATCTGTACACCCGCGTGACAGCGGCGATTGCGCGCATCACGGTTTCGGAAGCCGGCCGCGACGTCGTCGCCGTCGGCCATGGCGGCACCATCAAGGCGGCTCTTGGCCTGGCGCTCGGCGGCCTGGTCGAGAAGGGGCTCGCCTTCGACATCGACAATTGCTCGGTGACCCGGCTCGACCACATCGTGGCCGGCGAGACGAGTACATGGCGGCTGCCGATGGTCAATCAGCAGCCCTGGATCGCGGACGCCGCGCACCGCGCGATGCACCAGCCGGCCGGGCCGGAGGTGACGACGAGCAAGCTGGCGTGAAACGAGATAGTGAGTTGCTATGCGCGTCGTTCAAAAATCTCGCCCGCCACACGGGCAGTGCACCCTCTTCCCTTGTGGGAGAGGGCGCAGTCACTGGCACCGCGGAAAAGTCTCGTGGACGTCGCCGTGCCAATTTCGAAACCGACAACAGCCAAATAAGTAGGAGGAACTCCCCATGACCCTGTTCGACATGACCGGCAAGGTCGCCGTCATCACCGGATCCACGCGTGGCATCGGGCTCGCCATTGCCGAGCGCATGGCCGAGCACGGCGCCAAGGTGGTGATCTCCTCGCGCAAGGCCGATGTCTGCGACCAGGTGGCGCGCGAGATCAATGACCGCTTCGGTGCAGGCACGGCGGCGGCAGTCGCCGCCAACATCTCCAGCAAGGAGAACCTGCAGAACCTCGTCGACGAGGCCAACCGCATCTACGGCAAGATCGACGTGCTGGTCTGCAACGCGGCGTCGAATCCTTACTACGGGCCGCTCGCCGGCATCTCCGACGATCAGTTCCGCAAGATCCTCGACAACAACATCGTCGCCAACAACTGGCTGATCAGCATGGTCGTGCCGCAGATGATCGCGCGCAAGGACGGCTCGATCATCATCGTGTCGTCGATCGGCGGCCTGAAGGGCTCGACCATCCTCGGTGCCTACGCGATCTCCAAGGCTGCCGACATGCAGCTCGCGCGCAACCTCGCCTGCGAATACGGCCCGCACAATGTGCGCGTGAACTGCATCGCGCCCGGCCTGATCAAGACCGATTTCGCCAAAGCGCTGTGGGACAATCCGGAGAACCTCAAGGCCTCGACCGCGCGCTCGCCGCTGCTCCGCATCGGCATCCCCGACGAGATCGCCGGCGCCGCGGTCTTCCTGGGCTCCGCCGCGGGCAACTTCATGACCGGCCAGACCATGGTGATCGACGGCGGCGCGACGATCAGTTGAGGGGGACATACGGGTGTGGTGCGCGGTGATGCCGCCACACTCTCAACTGTCGTCCCGCGAACGCTAGGCGTTCGCCGGGACGACAGCATTTGCTGCGCGCCGCCCTCATTCCACCGCCGCGTACACCACGTCGCGCACCAGCGTGCGCAGGTAGTCGCGCTGCCCGGGGGCCTGCGCCATGAACACGCAGAACAGCTCCTCCTTCGGATCGATCCAGAAGAACGTGCCGGCGATGCCGCTCCAGAAGAAGGTGCCGGGCGAGCCGGGGAAGGGCGCGATGCCGGCCTCGCGGCGCACCGCGAAGCCGAGGCCGAAGCCGTGACCGGGCGCCAGCAGCGTGCCGACCGTCTTCACGTGCGGACCGAGATGGTCGGAGGCCATCAGCTCGAGCGTCTTGCGGCCGACCAGCCGGGTGCCGTCGAGGCTGCCCTTGCTGAGCAGCATCGCGCAGAACCGGGCGTAGTCCATCGTGGTCGCCACCAACCCGCCGCCGCCGGATTCCATCAGCGGCTGCTCGGTCATCTTGAACAGGTTGACCGCCTCGCCGGTCCACGGGTCCTTGGCGAACGGCTCGGCCAGCCGGCCAGCATTCGCCTCGGCGGTGGAGAAGCCCGTCTCCTTCATGCCGAGCGGCTCGAGGATGCGCTCGGAAAGGAAGGGGCCGAGCGTCTGGCCCGAGACGACCTCGATGATGCGCCCGAGGATGTCGGTCGAGCGGCTATAGTTGAACTCGGCGCCCGGCTGGCAGATCAGCGGCAGGCCGGCGACGATCGTCGCGTGCTCGGCATTGGTGATCTTGCGGCTGCGCACCCGCGATTGCTGGTAGAGCTGGTGCACCGGCCCGGTGCCGGTGTGCTCATACGCCAAGCCCGAGGTGTGGCGCAGCAGGTCCTGGACCGTCATCGGCTGGGCGACCGGGACCAGCTCCAGCTTGCCGCCGGTCACGACGCCCACTTTCTGCTCGCCGAATTCCGGGATGAACTTGGCGACCGGGTCGGACAGCAACAGCTCGCCGTCCTCGACCAGCATCATGATCCCGAGCGAGACGATCGGCTTGGTCATCGAGAAGATGCGGAAGATCGAATCCGGCCGCATCGGCGTGTCGGCGTCGGGCGCTTGCCGGCCGATGGCGTCGAACCAGCCGATCCGGCCGCGGCGGCCGACCAGCAGGGTGGCTCCGGGGATGGTTCCCTTGTCGGCCTCGCGCTTGAACGCATCCGAAGCTCGCTGCAGCCGAGCCTGGGACAGGCCCAGCGCCTCGGGGCGGTCATCCGGCAGCGGCGGCGTCAACGAGCGGAGCGCGGAAAGGTGCGCGCTGGATGCGGCAGTCGGTGGGGTCATGGGCTCTCCCTGAAGTCCTGTTGTCGGTTTGCATCAAGTCTGGCGCGGAAGTTGTGGTCTGACCAGTCGATTTGCCCCATTGCACCCTTGCATTCGGGGGGAGGTCTATGCTTCAAAGCGCGCGAACCGGCGACACTGTCCCGGCTCGCTAGGAGTGTAGCTCAATTGGTAGAGCACCGGTCTCCAAAACCGGGGGTTGGGAGTTCGAGCCTCTCCACTCCTGCCAGCGAGATCAAGCACTTAAGCCAAAAATCGACGAGACAGGTGAGGCCGGGGCCCGCAACGCGCGAGCCCCGAATGCATTTCAGCAACCCCTTATTGTTTCACATAAGGACAGTTGCCGTCCTTCATCGGCCGGAACACCTGGTCGCCGGCCACCTCGGCCAGCACCTTGTAATAGTCCCACGGGCCCTTCGACTCCTCGGGCTTCTTCACCTCGAACAGGAACATCGAGTGCACCATGCGGCCGTCCTCGCGCAGGATGCCGTTGTCGGTGAAGGCGTCACGCACCGGGGTCTCGCGCATCTTCGCGAGCACCGGCTTGGTGTCGCGGGTGCCGGCGGCCTTGACGGCATTGAGATAGTGCAGGGTGGCGCTGTAGGTCGCGGCCTGGTTCATGGTCGGCATCCGCTTCATGCGCTCGAAGAACTTCTTGCCGAAGGCGCGGGTGCGGTCGTTGAGATCCCAGTAATAGGCCTCGGTGATGATCAGCCCCTGCGCCAGCTTCAGGCCGAGGCTGTGGATGTCCGAGATGAACATCACGATGCCGGCGAGGTTCTGGCCGCCGGCAACGATGCCGAACTCGGCGGCCTGCTTGATGGTGTTGATGGTGTCGCCACCGCCGTTGGCCATGCCGATGATCTTGGCCTTACTGGCCTGCGCCTGCAGCAGGAAGGACGAGAAGTCCTGGTTGTTGAGAGGATGCCGGGCGCTGCCGACCACCGTGCCGCCGGCGGCGCGCACGACGTCGCCGGTGTCGCGTTCGATCGAATGGCCGAACAGATAGTCGGCGGTGATGAAGAACCAGGTATTGCCACCGTTCTTGACGATCGCGCTGCCGACCGTGTGCGCGTTCCCATAAGTGTCGTAGGTCCAGTGCACGGTGTAGGGCGAGCAGGACTTGCCGGTGATGTCGGAGCTCGCGGCATCCGTCACGATCATCAGCTTCTCGAACTGCTTCGACATCTCCATGCCGGCCAGCGCGGTGGCCGAGGTCGGCATGTCGATCACCATGTCGACGGTCTCGTTCTCGTACCATTTGCGCACGATCGCGGCGGCGATGTCGGCCTTGTTCTGCGGATCGGCGCTGATCACCTCGATCGGCTTGCCGAACATGCTGCCGCCGAACTCCTCGACCGCGAGCTTGGTCGCCTCGAGATTGCCCTGGCCGCCGATGTCCGAATAGACCGACGAGAAGTCGCTGAGCACGCCGATCTTGAGCGGGGCTTGGGCCTGGGCACAGGCAGGGACGGCGGTGAGGGCGAGAGCGGCAAGACCGAGAGCAGCAAGGCTGACGGCGGCAAGGCGCGTCCGTCCCTTGCGCGGGGCAAAGGTCATGGGTTTCCTCCGGATTGTTCTCGTGCGGACGAGAATGAGCGGGCGCCGCAGGCCCGGCAAGAGCAGGAACCGCTCCACCGCGGGCATTTCGTCGCGGCAACTGCTCAACCTGCCGTGGTGCGGAAATGGCCTGCCGCGACACGAAAAACCGCGTTGTTGCGAGCCTGGCGGGGGCCTGCCACGGGAATGACCGCCGACGCCCGGCATGCCCATATCTTGACCTTTGGCCGGCCGGACAGTAGATATCTTGGCAACCTGCAGCCGGCCCGCGACAAAAGCGGATATCCGGCGCGGCTTTTCACTCCCCGAACAAGCGAGCCCGTGGATTCGGCTCATCTCTCCGACAAGAGGGTGGGCCACGGACGGCTGTTCGGTTTTCCCAGTCAACTCTTCAATCGTCCGATGACGGACGCGGACCCCTGACGATGGCTACCAGCCCGTTCAAATTCCTGCAGGAAGTGCGCTCGGAGACCGCCAAGGTCTCGTGGCCGAGCCGTCGCGAGGTCACCATCACCACGATCATGGTGTTCGTGATGGTGGCGCTGGCCTCGGTGTTCTTCTTCGCCGCCGATCAGATCATCCGTTATCTCATCACCCTCGTGCTGGGCATCCACTGATGGCAACCGCAACGCAAAGCTCCGACAAGCGCTGGTACATCGTCCACGCCTATTCGAACTTCGAGAAGAAGGTCGCGGAGTCGATCCGCGAGCAGGCCAAGCAGCGCAATCTCGAGGACCTGTTCGAGCAGGTGCTGGTGCCGATCGAGAAGGTCACCGAGGTGCGCCGCGGCCGCAAGATCGACGCCGAGCGCAAGTTCTTCCCCGGCTACGTGCTGGTGAAGATGAAGCTGACCGACGAGGCGTTCCACCTGATCAAGAACACGCCCAAGGTGACCGGCTTCCTCGGCGCCGAGAACAAGCCGATGCCGATCTCCGAAGGCGAGGCGATGCGCATCCTGAACCAGATGCAGGAAGGCGTGGAGCGGCCGAAATCCTCGGTGTCGTTCGAGATCGGCGAGAACGTCCGCGTCGCCGACGGCCCGTTCGCCTCGTTCTCCGGCGTGGTCGAGGAAATCGACGAGGCCCGCTCGCGCGTCAAGGTCGCGGTGTCGATCTTCGGCCGTGCGACGCCGGTCGAACTGGAATTCAACCAGGTCGAGAAGATCGTCGGTTAAGGGCCGGGCTGCCGGCTCTCTCGGCGTCCCGGGCTTTCCTTTTCGTCCGATCTCGTGTATCGGGCGCGCTTCGCTCCCCGAACGGGGGGCGATTTCGTTCGTGGGAGGCGTGACCGGCTTTGCCAGCCGGGCCAAGCGCGCCGGACCACGGTCCCAAACCTCGCCTGACGGGTTTTGTCGCCCAAGGCGTTGCGTTCGCATCAGGCAGAATCGCGAACGCATTGGAGAGTCATAATGGCAAAGAAAGTAACCGGTTACCTGAAGCTTCAGGTTCCGGCCGGCGCGGCCAATCCGTCGCCGCCGATCGGTCCGGCGCTCGGTCAGCGCGGTCTCAACATCATGGAGTTCTGCAAGGCGTTCAACGCCCAGACCCAGAAGGAAGAGAAGAACACCCCGATCCCGGTGGTCATCACCATCTATGCGGACCGGTCCTTCACCTTCGAGATGAAGACCCCGCCGATGTCCTACTTCCTCAAGCAGGCCGCCAAGATCCAGTCGGGCTCCAAGGCCCCGGGTCGCGACAAGGCCGGCAAGGTGACCAAGGCGCAGGTGCGCGAGATCGCCGAGAAGAAGATGAAGGACCTGAATTGCGACTCGATCGAGTCGGCCATGAAGATGGTCGAGGGCTCCGCCCGCTCGATGGGTCTGGAAGTTGCGGGGTAAGGCGCCATGGCACTCGGAAAGCGTTTGAAGAAGGCCCGCGAGGGCATCGATCGCACCAAGCTCTACCCGCTTGCTGACGCGATCAAGATGATCAAGGAGCGGGCCGTGTCGAAGTTCGACGAGACCATCGAGGTCTCGATCAACCTCGGCGTCGATCCGCGCCACGCCGACCAGATGGTCCGTGGCGTCGTCACGCTGCCGAACGGCACCGGCCGTACGCTCCGCGTCGGCGTGTTCGCCCGCGGCGCGAAGGCCGAGGAAGCCAAGGCCGCCGGCGCCGACGTGGTCGGCGCGGAGGACCTGGTCGAGAAGGTGCAGAACGGCAATATCGACTTCGACCGCTGTATCGCCACCCCCGACATGATGCCGCTGGTCGGGCGTCTCGGTAAGGTGCTCGGTCCGCGCGGCATGATGCCGAATCCGAAGATCGGCACCGTGACCATGGACGTCACTGGCGCCGTCAAGGGCGCCAAGGGCGGCTCGGTCGAGTTCCGCGTCGAGAAGGCCGGCATCATCCAGGCCGGCGTCGGCAAGGCCTCGTTCGCCGAGGACAAGCTGGTCGAGAACATCAAGGCGCTGGCGGATGCGGTGGTGAAGGCCAAGCCGGCCGGCGCCAAGGGCACCTACGTCCAGCGCGTCGCGGTGTCGTCGACCATGGGCCCGGGCGTCAAGGTCGAGCCGGGCACCTTGCTCGCGTAACACCTTCGGACATCGTCAGCATTCAGTGGGGCGGGATCGGCAATCGATCCCGCCCTTCGCATTTCCGCACCCCAAGTGAGCGGCACGCCCGCTGCAAAATTGCAGCCGGGCTGGCGCAAACACAACGAGGCTCAGCCCCGGGCGCCTTCGGATGTCCGGGCCTCGGATCGCATGCTGGGCCTCGCAGCCGCCAGCAGCTTGCCGATCTCGGGCTTGCAGGCGCCGCAATTGGTCCCGGCCTTCAGACGTTGGCCGACGGCCTCGACGCTCCCTGCGCCGTTCTGGATCGCCGACGAGATCTGGTTACGACCAATGCCGAAACAGGAGCAGATGACCGCACCGATGTCGTCGGCGGCCGCCAATGGCTGGCCCGCGAGCAGGGCGTTGCGGGCGTTCGGTGACAGCCGCTGCTCGGCAAACAGGCCGATCAGCCACGACCGCGATCCCAGCCGCTGGTCGGGCGCGACGAAGACGCAGCCCTGCAGCCGGCCATCCGATACGCCTGCGTAGCGGAACCGGCCGGCGGCCGGGTCGCGATACGCAATCCAATCGATCTCCGTTCCGGCGATCCCAAGCTGTTCGGCGGCCCACTCGCGCCAACTCGCAGGCCGCTGGTCGAAGGCAAGCTCGAGCCGGAAACACGCTCCGACCTTGCCCTGCACCCAGTACTCGCATGGCGGACGGCGGATCTCCTGCCGGCTCAGGATGAAGACGTGCCAGTTCGGCGCATAGGGCTCCGCCCTCACCGGCGTATGCTTGGACTCGGGCTGACCCGACAGCGGATCAGTCGCGGGATTGACCAGCGCGTTGACACGGCCAGCGCCGGCGAACTCCTCGTTCCAATGCATCGGAACGAACACGCAGCCCCGCCGCTGCTCCGTCGAGATCGCGACGCGCGCCACCATCTTGCCCCAGGGGCTCGTAAGCCGCACCAGCGCCTCGTTCTCCAGACCGGCCAGGCGCGCATCCTCCGGGTGGAATTCGGCGCAAGGCTCGAAGATGTGCGCGAGCAGCCGCGCGGATTTTCCCGTCCGCGTCATGGTGTGCCACTGGTCGCGAATCCGCCCGGTGTTCAGGACCAGCGGATAGTCACGGCTGGTGGCGTTCCGCGCCGGTCGCGGCGTGACGGCCACGAAACGGGCTCTGCGATCCCCGGTGAAGAATTGCCGATTCTCGAACATCCGCGCCGTGCCGGTCGGAAAGTCCCGCGTCACGGGCCACTGGATCGGCGCCAGCGCCTCATAGGCGCGGCCGTCGAGCGTGCTCAGGGCCGAGATGTCGAAATCGCGCGTGCCATTGTTCTCGAAGCCGGACAGTGCCGCGTGCTCGCGAAAGATCTCGGCGGCGCTGCCATAGTCGAAACCGGCAAACCCCATCCGCTGCGCGACGTCGCAGATGATTTGCCAATCCGCGCGCGCCGAGCCTGGTGCGGGCAGGAACGCCCGCTGCCGTGAGATCCGGCGCTCCGAATTGGTCACGGTGCCGTCCTTCTCGCCCCAGGCGAGCGCGGGCAACAGGACGTCGGCATGCCGGTTGGTGTCGGTGTCGTGCATGCAATCGGACGCCACCACGAACGCGCAGCGATCCAGCGCGGCACGAACCCGATCGGCGTCGGGAAGGCTGACCACGGGGTTGGTCGACATGATCCAGACCGCCTTGATGCGGCCATCGGCAATCGCATCGAACATCTCGACCGCTTTCAGCCCGGCTCTTGGCGCGACCACCGGTGCCCGCCAGAACCGCTTCACCAGGTCGCGGTGCTCTGCATTCTCGATATCGAGATGCGCGGCGAGCTGGTTGGCCAGGCCGCCCACCTCGCGGCCCCCCATCGCGTTGGGCTGGCCGGTCAGCGAGAACGGTCCCATGCCGGGACGGCCGATACGGCCAGTCAGGAGATGGCAGTTGATGATCGCATTGACCTTGTCGACCCCGCTGCTCGACTGATTGACGCCCTGGGAATAGAGCGTGACAACGCGCTCCGTCTTCGCGAACCATGAAAAGAACAGCTCGACCGCGCCCTCGCTCAGCCCGCAGGCCGCCGCGGTCTCGGCGACTGTCTGCCGGCCGGCGACCTGCAGCGCCGATTCAACGCCGCTGGTGACCTCACTGACAAAGCCGTCGTCCGCATAGCCGCCGCGTGCGAGATAGGCGAGCAGGCCGTTGAACAACACCGCGTCACTTCCGGAACGCAGCGGCAAATGCAGGTCGGCGCCTTCGCAGGTCGCGGTCCTCCGCGGATCGACAACGACGATACGGCAGCCGGGATTGTGCTCCTTGGCCGCCAGCATGCGCTGGTGCAGCACCGGATGGCACCACGCGGCGTTGGAGCCGACCAGGACCAGCAGGCCGGCCTGCTCAAGGTCCTCGTAGCAGCCCGGAACGGTGTCGCTGCCGAACGCGCGCTTGTGGCCCGCGACGCTCGACGCCATGCACAGGCGCGAATTGGTGTCGATGTTCGCGGTCCCGACGAAGCCCTTGGCGAGCTTGTTGACGACGTAATAGTCCTCGGTCAGCAACTGCCCCGAAACATAGAATGCGACGGCATCCGGTCCATGGTCGCGGATGATTTCGGTGAAACGGCTCGCGACGAGGTCGAGCGCCTCATCCCAGCCGGCTGCCCGTCCGTTCACGACCGGCTCGAGCAGACGTCCCCCGAGATCGATCGTTTCCGCCAGCGCCGATCCCTTGCCACACAGCCGGCCGAGATTGGCGGGATGCTGCGGATCGCCTCGGACGCTGATGGTCCCTGAGCCGTCCCGATCGGCGACGACGCCGCAACCGACGCCGCAATAGGGGCATGTCGTCCTGACGCTCATGCGATACCGTTCAGGCCGCGGCCGTCTGCTGCAGGGACAGCCATACCACGCCATCCTCGACTTTCGCGGGATAGGATGGCGTGCAGCCCTGGTCGGGTGCCACGGCCTGTCCGGTCGCGAGCTCGATGACGAAATTGTGCAGCGGGCAGGTCACACGGCGGTTGTGGACGATGCCCTGCGACAAGGGGCCTTGCTTGTGCGGACAGCGATCGTCCAGCGCAAAGACTTCGTCACCATCGGTGCGGAAGACCGCGATGTTGCCGCGCGGCGTGCGCACGACGCGCGAGCCGAGCGGGGGAATGTCGTCGAGCGGGCCGACTTGAAACCAGGTGGTCATGCGAGCTCCAATTCGGCCATCGGCGTAAACTCGTTGCGATCGACGCCGCGACGGGCGCGCGCCGCCCATGGATCGCTCTGCGAGAATTGCTGCGAATAGGCGAAGCGTTCAAACAGCGCCTTGCGGTTCTTGACGTCCTCGACCACCTGCTTGTGGATGTTGTCGAAGCCGACGCGGTCGCACCATTTGTACATCCGTTCCAGGTACCAGCCCTGTTCACGATAGAGCTGGGTCAGCGCGACGATGATCTCGAGCGCCTCGTCCTCGGTCGCCGTCTTGGTCAGGAATTCCGTGCCCTTGATGTGCAGGCCGGCGGCGCCCGCAAAATGGATCTCGTAGCCTGAATCGACGCAGATCACTCCGACATCTTTGCAGGTCGATTCCGCGCAGTTGCGCGGGCAACCGGAGACGGCGAGCTTCACCTTCGCGGGCGTCCATGATCCCCACATGAACTTCTCGATCTTGATGCCGAGGCCGGTGGAGTCCTGGGTGCCGAAGCGGCACCATTCCGACCCGACGCAGGTCTTCACGGTGCGCAGACCCTTGGCGTAGGCGTGGCCGGAGACCATACCCGCATCGTTGAGATCGGCCCATACCGCCGGCAAATCTTCCTTCTTGACGCCGAGCAGATCGATACGCTGTCCGCCGGTCACCTTGACGGTCGGGATGTTGAACTTGTCGGCGACGTCGGCGATCGCGCGCAATTCGCCGGGCGTGGTCACGCCGCCCCACATCCGCGGCACCACGGAGTAGGTGCCGTCCTTCTGGATGTTGGCGTGAACGCGCTCGTTGATGAAGCGGGATTGCTGGTCGTCGCGATACTCGCCGGGCCAGGTCGCGAGCAGATAGTAGTTCAAGGCGGGTCGGCAGGAATGGCAGCCGTTCGGCGTCTTCCAGTCCATGAATCGCATGACAGCGGGGATCGACTTCAGTTGCTGTTCGATGATGACGCGCCGGACGTCGTCATGGCTGTGGTCGGTGCAGGCGCAGACCGGCTTCACCTTGGGCGCCGCCGAGTAGTCGCCGCCGAGCGTGAACGCCAGCACCTGCTCGACCAGGCCGGTGCACGAGCCGCATGAGGACGACGCCTTGGTATGGGCGCGCACGTCGTCGAGCGTGAACAGCTTCTTTTCGCTGATCGCCTTGACGATCGCGCCCTTGCAGACTCCGTTGCAGCCGCAGATTTCGGCCTCGTCGCTCATGGCGGCAACCGAGTTCTGTCCGCCGTGGCCACCGTCGCCGAGATGCGCCGAGCCGAACACCAGACGTTCGCGCATGTGGGAGACATCGGTGCCGTCGCGCATGTGCTGGAAATACCAGGGCCCGTCGATGGTGTCGCCGTACAGCACGGTGCCCACGATCTTCTTGTCGCGCAGGATGATCCGCTTGTAGACGCCGCGATTGGCATCCTGCAGGACGATCTCCTCCTTGTCGGGTCCCGGCGCGAAGTCGCCGGCAGAGAACAGGTCGATGCCCGTGACTTTCAGCTTGGTCGAGACCACTGACCCGTCATAGGTGGCGAATCCCTTCATCGCCAGATGATTGGCGCAGACCTTCGCCTGGTCGAACAGCGGCGCCACCAGACCATAGGTCTGACGGCGGTGCTGCACGCATTCGCCGACGGCGTAGATGCGACCGTCATAGGTCTGCATCGTATCGGAGACCACGATGCCTCGCTCGCAGTACAGCCCGGCCTTCTTTGCCAGTTCGATATTGGGACGGATGCCCACGGCCATCACCACGAGCTCGGCCGCGACCTCGGTGCCGTCGGTGAAGCGGACGCCGGTGACGTGCGTTTCGCCGAGGATGGCCTGCGTCTGCGCCGGCATCTTGAACTCCAGCCCGCGCTCCTCCAGCGATTTGCGCAGCATGCCGCCGGCGACCGGGTCGAGCTGGCGCTCCATCAACGTGTCGAGAAGATGCACGACCGTGACCTTCATGCCGCGCTTCATCAGACCATTGGCGGCTTCGAGGCCGAGCAGGCCGCCGCCGATCACGACCGCGTGGCGATGTCGCGTCGAGGCTTCGACCATGTGCTCGACGTCCTTGATGTCGCGGAAGCCGATGACGCCGGGCAGGGCGGCGCCGGGGACCGGAAGAACGATCGGGCTCGAGCCGGTCGCGATCAGCAACCGATCATAAGGATAGCGTTCGCCAGTTTCGGTGACCACCTCGCAGCTCCGGCGGTCGATCATCGTGACCGTCTCGCCCTTGCGCAGGGTGATCTGGTTGTCCTCGTACCACTGCTCCGTGTTCAGCATGATGTCGTCGACGGTCTTCTCGCCCGCGAGCACCGGCGACAGCAGGATGCGGTTGTAGTTGCCGTAGGGCTCGGCGCCGAAGACGCTGATGTCGTAGAGATCAGGCGCCCGTTCCAGCAGTGCCTCCACCGTGCGAATGCCGGCCATGCCGTTGCCGATCACCACCAGTTTCTGCTTGATCGTCTTGTCGAGCATGGTCTGCCTTTCGAATGCCAGCGACATCCAGCGGCGACGCGAACGGGCATCGGCCCATCGGTCGCTGTGGTCATGTTTGAATTTTGGGGGAGGCCCAACTGCGGGCAGAGCTGATCGTCGCCAATGACGGTCGCGAGCCAACTAATTCAAATCTCGTGCCATTCGGGTCGTCGCCGGAAATCGCGGTAATTCAAGGGTTGAGCCGCCGCTTGCGCGCGCCGCTGGCGACACCTGCGCTCAAATAGTAGCCGCGGCAGATCAGATTATGTGCATCCTCGATGGAGGCACTTCCGTTCGAGTACCGATCGCGTCGGCTTCGGCGGGCGCTCAAAAAGCCATCACTGTGCGCGCGGTGCAGGCGGGCTCTGCGTTCATGTTGAGCATCAGCGATCCGTAGAACTGCGGCTTCGAAGTCCCAAGCGCCGGTACGGGTTGAGAAAAACGTGAATCACCAAAGTTGGTGCGAAACTTGCTGAAAGGCGGGCAGGACCGGGCGTATCTCAACGACGAGACCGCCGCTCAACTCACCCGACAATTTGTCCCCTTTACGCAGCTCCTGCCGAGCCTGCTCGCGCGCGCCTGCGTCACGAGGTTTGAGACCATGAAGCTCGACGACTTCAAGAAGGCCGGTCATTGGCCGACACTGCTGGCTGCTTTCCTCTATTTCGACATCAGCTTCATGGCCTGGGTCGCACTCGGACCGCTGATCGTCTATGTCGCCCGCGACATGAATCTTGCGGTCAACGAAAAGTTCACGCTGGTCGCGATCCCCGTGCTGGCAGGCGCGCTGCTGCGTGTTCCCATGGGCATTCTGGCCGACACCATCGGCGCCAAGCGCACGGGCGTGATCGCGCAGCTGGTGGTCATGACGGCGACCGCCTGCGTTGCCTATTTCGGACTCCCCAGCAAGCTGGCCGTCGAGCTGTTCGGCGTCGTGCTCGGCATCGGCGGCGCCTCGTTCGCCGTCGCGCTGCCTCAGGCCAGCCGCTGGTATCCGCCGCAGTATCAGGGCATCGTGATGGGGATCGCAGGGGCCGGAAACATGGGCGTCGTGCTCGACACGCTGCTCGCGCCGACCATCGCCGAACATTGGGGCTGGCAGGCCGTTTTCGGGGTGCTGCTCATCCCAATGGTCGTGGTCCTGATCTACTACATCGTCGCCGCGAAGGATGCGCCCGGTGAACGCAAGCCGGTCTCGCTCAAGGCCTATGGCGGCCTGCTGCGCGATCCCGACAGCCGCTGGTTCATGTTCTTCTACTTCATCACCTTCGGCGGCTTCGTCGGCCTCGCCAACGCCCTGCCGCTGTACTTCTCGGTGCAGTATCATGTCTCCGGAGTGGCGGCCGGATTGCTGGTGGCGCTGATCGTCGCTTTCGGCTCCGGCTTCCGTCCGGTGGGCGGTCTCATTGCGGACCGGATCGGTGGCATCCGGTCGCTCTCGATCCTGTTTGGCATTGTGGTCGCCGCCTATGTCGTGATCGCCTTCATGCCGGAAGGGCCGGCTGCGCCGACCCAGGCGGGCTGGGAGCTCATGAACATGCCACGCATTGCGTGGATTTCGGTGCTGTTGTTCTCGATCGGCGTGCTCGCGCTCGGGATGGGCAACGGCGCGGTGTTCCAGCTCATTCCGCTGCGCTTCCGCCACGAGATCGGCCTGATGACCGGTCTCGTCGGCTGCGCAGGCGGCATCGGCGGATTCTTCCTCGCCCAGGCGCTCGGCACGGCCAAGGGAATGACCGGCGGATTCGGGGCCGGCTTCCTGTTCTTTGGTTTGCTGGCATTGCTCGGTTTCGTCGGACTTGCCATGGTCAAGGTCCGTTGGCGCACCACGTGGGGCGCCGTTTCCGGCGCGCGCGTCTGACCCGACGCGCCGTCGCTCCATAGGCAAGGTGTTCAGGCGTGGCCGGCGCGCATCGCAATCTTCAGGTTCGCGTCGGCTTCGCTAGCGAGACCGGCAAGCGACCGAACAATGAGGATTACGTCGGCGCCCGCCTTGGCCTGCAGGGGGCGACGGATCGCGATATCGTCGCCGCCGTCGCCGACGGCGTCGGCGGCCACAAGGGTGGGCGCGAGGCGGCGGAGCTCGCCGTCCGCGGCTTCATCGATGCCTATCATTCTCTGCCCGAGACGGCGGGCGTGCGAAGCCGAGCCGCGCGTGCGCTGGAAGCCATCAATAGCTGGATCCATGCGCAGGGCCGCGTCGACCCCGAGTTGCATGGAATGAGCTGCGCCTTCTCCGCGGTGGTGCTGTCGCGGCGAACCTGCCACGTCGTCCACGTCGGTGACACTCGCGTCTACCGCCTGAGCGAAGGGCGCCTCGAGCGTCTGACGACCGACCATGTCGCGGGCCGCGCTGACCTTGCCCACGTCCTCAACCGGGGCATCGGTTTCGAGCAGTTCGCCCGCTTCGACTACACGACGCTCGGCATGCGTCAGCACGACCGGTTTCTGATCTGCAGCGACGGCATCCACGGCATCCTGCCGGATTCGCGCCTTCAGGAGATCCTCGCCGAGCGCACGCCCCCGGACGATTCCGCGCGCGGGATCGTCGCCGCCGCGCTCGCGGCCGGCAGCAATGACAATTCGACGGCGCTGGTGCTCGACGTCGTCGATCTTCCGCCCGCTGACCGCGACGAGCTCACAGGTTCGATCTCGTCCCTGCCGATCGGCGAGCTGCCTTCGCCCGGTGACGTGATCGACGGATTCCGGCTTGGCGAACTCCTGTCCGATGGCCGCTACTCCCGGCTGTTCAAGGCGATCGACGCGGGGCAGGGTGACAGGGAGGTCGTCCTGAAATTTCCGCATCCGCGCGTCGCGAGCGAAGGTTCGTTCCGCCTGGCGTTCATTCGCGAAGCCTGGGTCGCTGCGCGTGTGCGCAGCATCTGGATCGGCGAGATCATCGAGCTTCCCGTCGAGCGCCAGACCCGGCTCTATTCGGCAATGCCATTCTACGCGGGGGAGACGCTCGAGCAGCGTCTGAACCGGCCGCCCCGATTGTCGCTTGCGGAGGGCACCGCGATCGCGACCAAGCTCGTGCGCGCGGTGGTGGCGTTGCACCGGGCCGGCATCATCCATCGCGACATCAAGCCGGACAACGTGATCCTGCTCGAGAACGGCGGCTTGCGCCTGATCGATCTCGGGGTCGCGCGCGTGCCGCGGTTCGAGGACTTTCCGGCCGAGGATATTCCGGGGACCCCGAGCTACATGGCGCCGGAGCTGTTCGCCGGTAAGCCGGGTGACGAAGCGTCCGACCTGTTCGCCCTCGGCGTCACCGTCTACCGCATGTTCACGCGCTCTTATCCGTTCGGCGAGATCGAGCCGTTCTCGCGCCCGCGCTTCGGCAAACCGGTGCCGATTTCACGCTACCGGCCGGAACTGCCGGCCTGGCTCGACGCCGTGATCGGAAAGGCGTTGAACGTCGATCCTGCACAGCGTTACGGTGATGCCATCGAATTCGCCCACGAGTTGGAGAACGGTGCGTCATGGGCGGGTCCGGCGATCGCCAAGCGTCGCTCGCTTCACGACCGCAATCCGCTGTTGTTCTGGAGGATGCTCTGCGCGCTTCAATTCATCATCATCATCATTCTGCTGAGCCTGCTGACGCGACACTGAGTGGCGACGTGCGACCGCCCGAATAGGTAATCCCGATGCCCGAGAAGGTCCTGATCTATTCCCGCCTGCCGAAGTCGCTGACCCAGCGCTTCGCCGATCGCTTCGAGCTGCTCGACAGCGGCGGCAAGCCGGCGCACGAGGTGTTTCCGGCGGACGAGGTCGCGCGGATCCGGGCGCTGATCACGGCCGGCGGCACGCCGCTGGGGGCTGCCGACATGGACAGGCTCCCGGCGCTCGGGGCCATCGTCTGCTATGGCACCGGTTACGACGGCGTCGACCTGAAGGCGGCCGCGGCGCGTAACGTCGCCGTCGGCCACAGCCCGGGCGCCAATGCCGCGGCGGTCGCGGACGTCGCTGTGATGCTGATGCTGGCGAGCACGCGGCGGCTGACGGTGGCAGACGCCTATGTCCGCGACGGGGGCTGGGCGTCCGCAAAACCGTCGCCGCTGATGAAGCCGCCGCCGAGCCTCGTCGGCTGCAAGGTCGGCGTCTACGGCATGGGCGAGATCGGCCGCAAGATCGCCGCCCGGGTCGCGGCGTTCGAGACTGAGGTCGGCTATTTCAACCGCACCCGCTACGACGATCTGCCGTATCAGTACCTCCCGAGCCTCGATGCGCTCGCCGAATGGTGCACCGTGCTGATGATCGCGGTCCGTGCCAGCGCCGAGACCACGCACGTCATCAACGCTGAGCTGCTGAAGAAGCTCGGTCCCGACGGCCATGTCGTCAACATCTCGCGCGGTTCCGTCATCGACGAGCGGGCGCTGCTGGCGGCGCTGAAGGACGGCACCATCGCTGGCGCCGGTCTCGACGTGTTCGAGACCGAGCCGCATGCGCCGGATGAGCTGACCACGCTGCCAAACGTGGCGGTGACCCCGCATATCGGTGGCAACACCAGGGAGTCGCACGTCGCCATGCAGGCCTGCGTGGTCGCCAACCTCGCGGCGTTCTTTGCAGGCGAGACGTTGCCTTATCAGGTGAAGTAGCTGTCTCGCCTTGCGGGACCGCGGTAGCGTAATCGTGAGCGATTTTGCATCGGCTATAGAACGTTCCGTCCCCGCGCAGAAATTTTTCGATGCACTGCACATCTCTGTGAGTTGCGAACCATTATCGAATGCTTCTAACTCTTGCTCTTCGAACGATGGATAGCGAGGGCGGCAATGGCGGCGTTCACATTGAAGATCAACGGGCGCGAGCATCAGGTCGATGTCGATCCCGGAACTCCCTTGCTCTGGGCCATCCGTGACAATGTCGGGCTGACCGGTACGAAGTATGGCTGCGGCGTCGCGCAGTGTGGCGCCTGCACCGTCCATGTCGATGGCCAGACCGTGCGCTCCTGCTCGTTGCCCGTCTCGGCGGTCGGAAAAAGCGAGGTGACCACGATCGAGGGGCTGACCAGCAAGGAAGCCGTCGCCGTGCAGAAGGCCTGGGCGGCGCACGATGTGCCGCAATGCGGCTACTGCCAATCGGGGCAGGTCATGAGCGCCGCTGCGCTGCTCGGTCTTAACCCCAAGCCGACCGATCAGGACATCGACCTGGCAATGAACGGCAACATCTGCCGCTGTGCGACCTATGTCCGCATCCGCGCCGCGATCCATTCCGCGGCCAAGTCGCTGGAGGGTTGACCATGAATGCACATGTGAAGCCCGCTGCCTCAACCGCATTGTCCCGGCGTTCGCTGCTGAAAGCAGGCGCAGGTTTGGTGCTTGCCACGTATCTCGCCCGCAGCGGTGTCGCTTACGCGCAGGATGGCGCCGCGGCCAAGTCCGTCAACATCGCGCCGAACACGTTTCTGGTGATCGGCCAGGACGACACTGTCACCGTTCTCTGCAAGCACATCGAGTTCGGGCAGGGCCCGTTCACCGGCATGGCCACGCTGGTGGCCGAGGAGCTCGATGCCGATTGGTCGCAGATGCGCGCCGATCATGCGCCCTCGAATCCGGTGCTCTACAAAAACCTGCTGTTCGGGGTGCAGGGTACCGGCGGCTCCAGCGCAATCGCCAATTCCTACGAGCAGATGCGCAAGGTCGGCGCCGCCGCGCGCGCGATGCTGGTGGCCGCGGCCGCCGACGAATGGAAGGTCCCGGCCGAGGAGATCACGGTCGAGAAGGGCCTCATCAAGCATCCGTCCGGCAAGCAGAGCGGCTTCGGCGCGCTGGCCGCCAAGGCGATGCAGCAGCCGGTGCCGGCGAACCCGCAGCTCAAGGATCCCTCCGCCTTCAAGCTGATCGGCAAGGAAGGCGCGGTGACCCGGCTCGACAGCGTGGCGAAGTCGAACGGCTCGGCCGAGTACACGCTCGACATCAAGGATCCGGGGACGTTGACCGTTCTGGTGGCGCGCTCGCCGCGGTTCGGCGGCACGGTGGCGTCGTTCGACGCGTCGGCGGCCAAGGCCGTGTCGGGAGTGGTCGACGTCAAGGAGGTGCCGAACGGTGTAGCCGTCTATGCCGAGGGGTTCTGGCCGGCGAAGACGGCACGTGACCTTCTCAAGATCACCTGGGACGACAGCAAGGCGGAGACGCGCGGCACGGCGCAACTGCTGGAGGAGTTTCGCGCCCGTGCGAAGAAGCAGGGCGCCCTGGTGAAGCAGGAGGGCGACGTTGACGCCGAGATCGCCAAGGGCGGCAAGCTGATCGAGACCGAGTTCGTCTTTCCCTATCTGGCCCATGCGCCGATGGAGCCAATCAACGCCTTCATTCACTGGAAGGGCGATACCGCCTCGGCGCGCTATGGCAGCCAGTTTCCGACGCCTGATCACGCCGTGATCGCGCAGGTGCTTGGGCTCGACATCGCCAAAGTCGATCTCAAGACGATTCTCGCCGGCGGCAGCTTCGGCCGGCGGGCGCAGCAGTCGACCCACGTCGCCATGGAGCTGGCGCAGGTCGCCAAGGCGATCGGGCCGGGACGTCCGGTCAAGCTGGTGTGGACCCGTGAGGATGACATGCGCGGCGGCTACTACCGACCATTCAGCCTGCACCGAATGCGCGGTGTGGTCCGCGACGGCAAGATCGTGGCGTGGTCGGATACGATCGTCGGGCAGTCGATCATGAAGGGCTCGCCGTTTGAGGCGATGACCATGAAGAACGGCCTCGATTCGACGGCCTATGAGGGCTCCAACGAGATCCCTTACCAGGTGCCGAATTTCCGCTGCGACCTGCATCAGGTCGATGTCGGCGTGCCCGTGCTGTGGTGGCGCTCGGTCGGCCACACCCATACTGGCTACGCCGTCGAGGCGTTCGTCGATCAGTTGCTCGAAGCCGCCGGCCAGGATCCTGTGGAGGGACGACTGGCGATGATGGCCGACAAGCCGCGTCACGCCGGTGTGCTCAAGGCGGTCGCCGAGCTCGCGGACTGGAAGGGCGCCAAGCTCGAGGCGGGCCGCGCCCGCGGCGTTGCCGTGGTCGAGAGCTTCAACACCTACGTCGCCCAGGTGGTCGAGCTGTCGATGGGGGCCGACGGACCGGTCGTGCACAAGGTGTGGTGCGCTGTCGACTGCGGCGTCGCAGTCAATCCCGACATCATCCGCGCCCAGATGGAGGGCGGCATCGGCTTTGCGCTCGGCCACATCCTCTATGCGCAGCAGCCGCTCGACGAGGGACGACCGGTGTCGGGCAATTTCGACACCTACCGCTCGCTGCGCATCCACGAGATGCCGCAGATCGAGGTTGCGATCGTGCCGTCGACCGAGAAACCCTCGGGAGTCGGCGAGCCCGGCGTGCCGCCGCTGGGACCTGCCGTCGCCAACGCCATGGCCAGGCTGGGTCTGCCGCGCCCGACCCAACTGCCGATCCGGCCGGGAGACACCGCATGAGCCCGTTCAGAACGGCGACGATGGCGCTGCTCGCTGGCAGCCTGGCTGCGGTTGCGATCGTAGCCCTGCCGGCACTGCGGCGCGCCGATGCGGCGCCCGAGGCCACGCACGTCGCCGGCGGGCTCAAGCCGGTGGCGGACTTCGCCAGGATCAAGAGCAAGGACGAGCGCGCCGTGGCGCTGTTCGAAGAGGCCGGCAAGGTGCTGCAGTCGCCGCGATGCATGAACTGCCACCCGGCCGGCGACCGGCCGACCCAGACCGACAGGATGATTCCGCATCAGCCGCTGGTGGTCCGCGGCGAGGCTGGCATGGGTGCGCCCGGCGGGCTCGCCTGCACGACCTGCCACCACGAGGCCAATTTCGACGCGGCGCGCGTGCCCGGTAATCCCAAGTGGCAGCTGGCCCCGATCGAGATGGCTTGGCAGGGCAAGTCGCTCGGCCAGATCTGCGCACAGATCAAGGATCCAAATCGCAACGGCGGCAAGACCATGGCGCAGCTGATTCACCATATGGCTGAGGATGAGCTGGTCGGCTGGGGCTGGAATCCGGGAGCTGGGCGGACCCCGGCCCCGGGAACCCAGAAGCAGTTCGGCGAGCTGATCAAGGCCTGGGCCGACGCCGGAGCGGCCTGTCCGAAGGGCTGAGGCGGGATTGCGCCCCTGCGCGTGCAATGCCCCTCGGCCCTGATGAGCGCAGCGACATCCGGGTTTTCCGGCAGAGCACGTGAGACCCCGCATGTCGCTATCGCCGACGCGCGTCCCGCGCGCCGGCTGTCGCTCATCCGGGCGACGGGGGGCTCCCACCCGGCTCGACGGCATGGCCCAACTGGTGCGATTTTTGCTCTTGGGGTCTTGGCAAGTCGCAATGGACCCGTTAAAGAACCGGCTTCCAGGCGGGCCGGCTGTTGCTGGCGCGCCTGTGCGCGCATTCCGAAAGTTGAGAGGAGCCAGCATTCCTTTTGAGGATATCCGTTTGGATTTCTCGGAAGGAAGAAGGATCTTTCTGCTCTCGAATGCCGCAGGGGAGGTCGGTTCGCCGATCACTCCGAATCCTGTCCGAGACTGCAGGCGCCGGCGCGGAAATCCAGTTTCCTCAATGGCTTAATCATCCAGCCTGCATAGACGGGTGAAGACCGGATTTCGGCATGTCCACTGCCTTTGTCGTGGTGGCATGCAGGTTTGGTTCGAACCTCGACACTCCGCGGGCTCTCAGGGCTTTCGGAAGGGCAGGCTATTCATCGCCGTTTGGCCTTTCGTGTCCTCGGGTTCTTCCGTCCGGAGGTCAGGTTTGGTGGGACGGCGGGTGCAACCCGGCGGTCCCGCTTTCGGGCGAAGGCCGCCAACCGGAGAGAGCTTGCTGTGGAACGAGCGGCAAAAAAAGAGGCGGTCGAGCAGCTGCACGAGGTCTTCAAGACCACGGGCGTTGCCGTCGTCGCTCACTATTCCGGCCTCACCGTGGCTCAGATGCAGAACCTGCGCAAGCAGATGAAGCAGGCTGGCGCATCGGTGAAGGTCTCGAAGAACCGTCTCGCCAAAATTGCTCTTGAAGGCACGGACGTCGTCGGCATCGGTCCCCTGTTGAAGGGGCCGACCGTGATCGCAACTTCGAACGATCCTGTCGCGGCGCCCAAGGTTGCCATCGAATTCGCCAAGGCGAACGAAAAGTTCGTCATTCTCGGCGGCTCGATGGGCTCAACCGTCCTGAATGTCGACAGCGTGAAGGCTCTGGCCTCGCTGCCGTCGCTGGACGAACTGCGCGGCAAGCTCGTCGGCCTGATCCAGGCTCCGGCGACCAAGCTGGCCCAGCTCGCCAACGCTCCCGCGGCCAAGGTCGCGCGCGTCATTCAGGCTCATGCCTCAAAGGGCGAAGCGGCCTGACGCCCTTCGCAAACACTCACAACCTGGTTTCGAACCGAACCACACTAAAGGACTACATCAATGGCTGACCTGCAGAAGATCGTCGACGACCTCTCGGCCCTCACCGTTCTCGAGGCTGCTGAGCTCGCGAAGCTCCTGGAAGAGAAGTGGGGCGTGTCCGCCGCGGCCGCCGTGGCCGTCGCCGCTCCGGGCGCTGGTGGCGCCGCTGCCGCTCCGGCGGAAGAGAAGACCGAGTTCACCGTTGTCCTGGCTTCGGCCGGCGACAAGAAGATCGAGGTCATCAAGGAAGTCCGCGCCATCACCGGCCTGGGCCTGAAGGAAGCCAAGGACCTGGTCGAGGGCGCTCCGAAGCCGGTCAAGGAAGGCGTCAACAAGGACGAGGCCGAGAAGATCAAGGCTCAGCTCGAGAAGGCCGGCGCCAAGATCGAGCTCAAGTAATCGCTTCGATTGCGCGAACGAAATCCCCGGGCTGCCATGGGCGGGTCCGGGGCTTTCGACAGATTATGATGACCGGGTGGTAACATCGCCCGGTCATCATGTGGACAAGGAGTTTTGCAGGGGTATTGGGCGCGGCTCGGAATCACTGCAAAAGGCGTGCAACGGAACCGTCCGTTGTGGGCCGAACACGGAAAAGTGTGGAGATTTGGGGGCTTCGCTCTCGAATCTCGATTATTGTCAACCCATATTGGGTCGGCAGCACGAAAAGCCGGTTGATCGGTGGAGTGGCGTCTCCGTCCGTAAGCCGTTGGGAGATAGGCAATTTCGGGCTTTTGCAGTCCGTGACGAGATGGTTGTGACGAGCGGGTGCGTCCTCGCGCCTCGCGCGTCGTTTTGCGTTTTGCTGGTCTGAAGAACAGATCTGGGACATTTCCGTTCCGGCTCTGGGCCTCAGATCCTCGAAATGGATCGAAATTCAACCCGAAGGGGCGGTGGCAGCCGCTGTTTCGGAAGGTTCGCCCCTCCGGGCGACGAAATGAGAGGCCACGATGGCGCAGCAGACATTCACCGGTCGCAAACGCGTTCGCAAGTTCTTTGGACACATCAAGGAAGTCGCGGAGATGCCGAACCTCATCGAGGTTCAGAAGGCGTCCTACGACCAGTTCCTGATGGTGGACGAGCCCACGGGTGGCCGGCCGGATGAGGGCCTGCAGGCGGTGTTCCGCTCGGTATTCCCGATCTCCGACTTCTCCGGCACCTCGATGCTGGAGTTCGTCCGCTACGAGTTCGAGCCGCCGAAATATGACGTCGACGAGTGCCGTCAGCGCGGCATGACCTTCGCTGCGCCGCTCAAGGTGACCTTGCGCCTCATCGTGTTCGATATCGACGAGGAGACCGGCGCGAAGTCGGTCAAGGACATCAAGGAGCAGGACGTGTACATGGGCGACATTCCGCTCATGACCATGAACGGCACCTTCATCGTCAACGGCACCGAGCGCGTCATCGTATCGCAGATGCACCGTTCGCCGGGCGTGTTCTTCGACCACGACAAGGGCAAGACCCACTCGTCGGGCAAGCTGCTGTTCGCCGCCCGCGTCATCCCGTATCGCGGCTCCTGGCTCGACATCGAGTTCGACGCCAAGGACATCGTGTTCGCGCGCATCGACCGTCGCCGCAAGCTGCCGGTGACCTCGCTGATGTTCGCGCTCGGCCTCGATGGCGAGCAGATTCTGTCGACCTTCTACAAGAAGCTGATCTACAAGCGCATCAAGGAAGGCTGGCGCGTTCCGTTCGACGCCAACCGCTTCCGCGGCTATTCGACCGTCAACGACCTGATCGACGCCGACACCGGCAAGGTCGTGCTCGAGGCCGGCAAGAAGCTCACCGTCCGCGCCGCCCGCCAGCTCCAGGAGAAGGGGCTGAAGGCGCTGCGCATGTCGGACGAGGAGCTGCTCGGCAACTACATTGCCGAGGATCTCGTCAACCCGAAGACGGGCGAGATCTATGCCGAGGCCGGCGAGGAGATCACCGACAAGCTGTTCAAGGTGCTGAACGAGCAGGGCTACAAGGACCTGCCGCTGCTCGACATCGACCACGTCAATGTCGGCCCCTACATCCGCAATACGCTGTCGGCCGACAAGAACATGACGCGTGAGGACGCGTTGTTCGACATCTACCGCGTGATGCGTCCGGGCGAGCCGCCGACGCTCGATTCGGCGCAGGCGATGTTCCAGTCGCTGTTCTTCGATGCCGAGCGCTACGACCTCTCCGCGGTCGGCCGCGTCAAGATGAACATGCGCCTCGAGCTCGATGCGCCGGACACCCAGCGCACTCTGCGCAAGGAAGACATCCTGGCGGTCATCAAGACCCTGGTCGACCTGCGCGACGGCAAGGGCGAGATCGACGACATCGACCATCTCGGCAATCGCCGCGTCCGCTCGGTCGGCGAGCTGATGGAGAACCAGTACCGCATCGGTCTCTTGCGCATGGAGCGCGCCATCAAGGAGCGCATGTCGAGCGTCGACATCGACACCGTGATGCCGCAGGACCTGATCAACGCCAAGCCTGCCGCGGCCGCGGTGCGCGAGTTCTTCGGCTCGTCGCAGCTGTCGCAGTTCATGGACCAGACCAACCCGCTGTCGGAGATCACCCACAAGCGCCGCCTGTCGGCGCTTGGACCGGGCGGTCTGACGCGCGAGCGCGCCGGCTTCGAGGTGCGCGACGTGCATCCGACGCATTACGGCCGCATCTGCCCGATCGAGACGCCGGAAGGTCCGAACATCGGCCTGATCAACTCGCTGGCGACGTTCGCCCGCGTCAACAAGTATGGCTTCGTCGAGACGCCGTACCGCAAGGTCAAGGACGGCCGCGTCACCGACGAGGTGGTGTATCTGTCCGCCATGGAGGAGGGGCGCTACCGCGTCGCGCAGGCCAACGTGCCGCTCGATGCCAAGGGCCGCTTCACCGAGGACCTCGTGGTCTGCCGTCATGCCGGCGAAGTCGTGCCGATGACGCCCGACAAGGTCGACTACATGGACGTGTCGCCGAAGCAGCTGGTTTCGGTTGCCGCGGCCTTGATCCCGTTCCTCGAGAACGACGACGCCAACCGCGCGCTGATGGGCTCGAACATGCAGCGCCAGGCGGTGCCGCTGGTTCGCGCCGAGGCGCCGTTCGTCGGCACCGGCATGGAAGGCGTGGTTGCCCGTGACTCGGGCGCCGCGATCGCGGCGCGCCGCTCGGGCGTGATCGACCAGATCGACGCCACCCGCGTCGTCATCCGCGCCACGGAAGATCTCGATCCGACCAAGTCGGGCGTCGATATCTACCGGCTGATGAAGTACCAGCGCTCGAACCAGTCGACCTGTATCAACCAGCGTCCGCTGGTGAAGGTCGGCGACATCGTCAAGAAGGGCGACATCATCGCTGACGGTCCGTCGACCGATCTCGGCGAGCTCGCGCTCGGCCGCAACGTGCTGGTCGCGTTCATGCCGTGGAACGGCTACAACTTCGAGGACTCCATCCTGCTCTCCGAGCGGATCGTGAAGGAGGACGTCTTCACCTCGATCCACATCGAGGAATTCGAGGTGATGGCCCGCGACACCAAGCTGGGTCCGGAGGAAATCACGCGCGACATTCCGAACGTGTCGGAAGAGGCGCTGAAGAACCTCGACGAAGCCGGCATCGTCTATATCGGCGCGGAGGTGCGCGCCGGCGACATCCTGGTCGGCAAGATCACGCCGAAGGGCGAGAGCCCGATGACGCCGGAAGAAAAGCTCTTGCGCGCCATCTTCGGCGAGAAGGCCTCCGACGTTCGCGACACCTCGCTGCGGGTGCCGCCGGGCGTGCAGGGCACAATCGTCGAGGTCCGCGTCTTCAACCGTCACGGCGTCGACAAGGACGAGCGTGCGCTGGCGATCGAGCGGGAAGAGATCGAGCGTCTGGCCAAGGACCGTGACGACGAGCAGGCGATCCTGGACCGCAACGTCTACAGCCGTCTCGCCGACATGCTGGACGGCCGCCAGGGCATCTCGGGGCCGAAGGGCTTCAAGAAGGACACCAAGATCACGCGTGCGGTGCTCGACGAGTATCCGAAGTCGCAGTGGTGGCTGTTCGCCTCGCCGAACGACAAGCTGATGGCCGAGATCGAGGCCATGCGGAAGCAGTACGACGAGTCGAAGAAGGGGCTGGAACAGCGCTTCCTCGACAAGGTCGAGAAGCTGCAGCGTGGCGACGAGCTGCCGCCCGGCGTGATGAAGATGGTCAAGGTCTTCGTCGCCGTGAAGCGCAAGATCCAGCCGGGCGACAAGATGGCGGGCCGTCACGGCAACAAGGGCGTCGTGTCCAAGATCGTGCCGATCGAGGACATGCCGTTCCTCGAGGACGGCACCCATGCGGACATCGTGCTGAACCCGCTCGGCGTGCCCTCGCGCATGAACGTCGGGCAGATCCTCGAGACCCATCTCGGCTGGGCCTGCGCCGGCCTCGGCAAGCGCATCGCCCAGACGGTCGATGCCTACCTGTCGAAGCAGGACGTCAAGCCGCTGAAGGAGACCTTGAAGCGGATCTACGGCGATGACGAGACCATCAAGTCGCTCAACGACAACGAGTTGATCGAGCTTGGTCACAATCTGAGCCGCGGCGTGCCGATCGCCACGCCGGTGTTCGACGGCGCCAAGGAGGCCGACATCGAGGAGATGTTGAAGCTCGCCGGCCTCGACGCATCCGGTCAGTCGACGGTCTATGACGGCCGCACCGGCGATGCGTTCGATCGCAAGGTGACGGTCGGCTACATCTACATGCTGAAGCTGCACCATCTGGTCGACGACAAGATCCATGCGCGTTCGATCGGCCCGTACTCGCTGGTCACCCAGCAGCCGCTGGGCGGCAAGGCCCAGTTCGGCGGCCAGCGTTTCGGCGAAATGGAGGTGTGGGCGCTCGAAGCCTACGGCGCGGCCTACACGCTGCAGGAGATGCTGACGGTGAAGTCGGACGACGTCGCCGGCCGCACCAAGGTCTACGAGGCGATCGTGCGCGGCGACGACACGTTCGAGGCCGGTATTCCGGAATCGTTCAACGTGCTGGTCAAGGAAATGCGCTCGCTCGGCCTCAACGTCGACCTGCACAACTCCAAGCTCGGACCGGCGCCGACGTCGGAAGCCGCCGAGTAGTTCAAGAGGTCATGCCCGGCCGTCTCGGACGGCCGGGTGCCGGCGCCTTCCCCCGCGGGTCAGGACAAGGCGCCCGTTGAGAGATTTTCGAATTTGCGGCCGACCCCCGATCGGCCCGCGAGGAGAATACGATGAACCAAGAAATTATGAATCTCTTCAATCCGACGACGCCGGCTCAGGTCTTCGACCAGATCCGGATCTCGATTGCGTCTCCGGAGAAGATTCTGTCCTGGTCCTACGGCGAGATCAAGAAGCCGGAAACGATCAACTACCGTACCTTCAAGCCCGAGCGCGACGGCCTGTTCTGCGCCCGCATCTTCGGGCCGATCAAGGACTACGAGTGCCTGTGCGGCAAGTACAAGCGGATGAAGTACAAGGGCATCATCTGCGAGAAGTGCTCGGTCGAGGTGACCCTGTCGCGCGTCCGGCGCGAGCGCATGGGCCATATCGAGCTCGCCGCTCCCGTCGCGCACATCTGGTTCCTGAAGTCGCTGCCGTCGCGCATCGGCCTGCTGCTCGACATGACGCTGAAGGATCTCGAGCGGATCCTGTACTTCGAATACTACGTCGTTCTCGAGCCGGGTCTGACCGCGCTCAAGGACCGTCAGCTGCTGTCCGAGGACGAGTACCTCAAGGCGCAGGACGAATACGGCCAGGACAGCTTCACCGCCATGATCGGCGCCGAGGCCATCCGTGAGCTCTTGCGCGGCCTCGAGCTGGAGAAGCTCGAGCAGACGCTGCGTGCCGAGATGCAGGAGACCGACTCCGACATCAAGCACAAGAAGCTCGCGAAGCGCCTGAAGATCGTCGAGGCGTTCCGCCACTCCGGCAACAAGCCGGAATGGATGATCATGACCGTGGTTCCGGTGATCCCGCCGGACCTCCGCCCGCTGGTGCCGCTCGACGGCGGCCGTTTCGCGACCTCCGACCTCAACGACCTCTATCGCCGCGTCATCAACCGCAACAACCGCCTGAAGCGGCTGATGGAGCTGCGCGCGCCCGACATCATCATCCGCAACGAGAAGCGCATGCTTCAGGAGGCGGTGGATGCGCTGTTCGACAACGGCCGCCGCGGCCGCGTCATCACCGGCGCCAACAAGCGTCCGCTGAAGTCGCTCGCCGACATGCTCAAGGGCAAGCAGGGTCGCTTCCGTCAGAACCTGCTCGGCAAGCGCGTCGACTACTCCGGCCGTTCGGTCATCGTGGTCGGTCCCGAGCTGCGCCTGCACCAGTGCGGCCTGCCGAAGAAGATGGCGCTCGAGCTGTTCAAGCCGTTCATCTATTCGCGGCTCGACGCCAAGGGCCTGTCGACGACGGTCAAGCAGGCCAAGAAGCTGGTCGAGAAGGAGCGTCCGGAGGTCTGGGACATCCTGGACGAGGTCATCCGCGAGCATCCGGTGCTCCTGAACCGCGCGCCGACGCTGCATCGCCTCGGCATTCAGGCGTTCGAGCCGGTGCTGATCGAGGGCAAGGCGATCCAGCTGCATCCGCTGGTCTGCTCGGCCTTCAACGCCGACTTCGACGGCGACCAGATGGCCGTGCACGTTCCGCTGTCGCTCGAAGCGCAGCTGGAAGCGCGCGTCCTGATGATGTCGACCAACAACATCCTGCATCCGGCCAACGGTCAGCCGATCATCGTGCCGTCGCAGGACATCGTGCTCGGCCTCTACTACGTCTCGATCATGCGCGAGGGCATGCCCGGCCAGGGCATGGCGTTCGGCAACATGGCCGAGCTCGAGCATGCGCTGCACGCCAAGGCCATCCATCTCCACAGCAAGATCAAGTATCGCTGGGAGGGCATGGACGAGACCGGCAAGATCGCCAAGCGCTGGATCGAAACCACCGCGGGCCGCGTCATGCTCGGCAATCTCCTGCCGAAGCATCCGCGCGTCACGTTCGAGGTCATCAACAAGCTGATGACCAAGCGCGAGATCTCGGGCGTGATCGATCAGGTCTATCGTCACTGCGGTCAGAAGGAGACGGTGATCTTCTGCGACCGCATCATGGCGCTCGGCTTCTACAACGCCTTCAAGGCGGGCATCTCGTTCGGCAAGGACGACATGGTCGTGCCGGCGGGCAAGTGGAAGATCGTCGACACCACCCGTACGCTGGCGAAGGATTTCGAGCAGCAATACAATGACGGTCTGATCACCCACGGCGAGAAGTACAACAAGGTCGTCGACGCCTGGTCGAAGGCCAGCGAAGAGATCGCCAAGGAGATGATGAAGGAGATCTCCGTCACCAAGAAGACGGCGACGGGGGCGGATGCCGACATCAACTCGATCTACATGATGTCGCATTCCGGTGCCCGCGGTTCGCCGGCCCAGATGCGTCAGCTCGCCGGCATGCGTGGCCTGATGGCCAAGCCGTCGGGTGAGATCATCGAGACGCCGATCATCTCGAACTTCAAGGAAGGTCTCTCGGTTCTCGAGTACTTCAACTCGACCCACGGCGCCCGCAAGGGTCTCGCGGACACCGCGTTGAAGACCGCGAACTCGGGCTACCTGACCCGTCGTCTGGTCGACGTCGCGCAGGACTGCATCATCACGCAGGACGATTGCGGCACCCATCTCGGCATCAAGATGCGCGCCATCGTCGATGCCGGCACGGTCGTGGCCTCGCTCGGCTCGCGCATCCTGGGCCGCGTGCCCTGCGACGACGTGCGCGATCCCGCGACCAACGCGGTGCTCGTCAAGGCCGGCACCTTGATGGAGGAGAGCCACATCGACGCCATCCAGCAGGCTGGCGTGCAGGAGGTCAAGATCCGCTCGGCGCTGACCTGCGAGCTGGTCAACGGCATCTGCAAGATGTGCTACGGCCGCGATCTGGCGCGCGGCACGCCGGTCAACCACGGTGAGGCCGTCGGCGTCATCGCCGCGCAGTCGATCGGTGAGCCCGGCACCCAGCTGACGATGCGCACTTTCCACATCGGTGGTGCGGCGCAGCTGAACGAGCAGTCCTTCGTGGAATCGAACTTCGAAGGCAAGGTGGTCATCAAGAACAAGGCGATCGCCCGCAACAGCGAGGGTCATCTGATCGCGATGGTCCGCAACATGGTCGTGACGATCGTCGACCCCGACGGCACCGAGCGTGCGACGCACCGCATCCAGTACGGCGCGCGCATGCATGTCGACGACGGCGACATGATCAAGCGCGGCCAGCGCATCGCCGAGTGGGATCCTTACACCCGTCCGATCCTCACGGAAGCCGAGGGTACGATCGGGTTCGAGGATCTGACCGAGGGTCTGTCGATCTCGGAAACGCTCGACGAGTCCACCGGTATCGCCAAGCGCGTGGTCATCGACTGGCGTGGAACGCGCGGTGGCGCGGATCTGCGTCCGGCCATCGTGATCAAGGGCAAGGACGGCAAGGTGCTCAAGCTCGCTCGCGGCGGCGATGCCCGCTACATGCTGTCGGTGGACGCGATTCTGTCGGTCGACGTCGGCTCGACGGTGAAGCCGGGCGACATCCTCGCGCGTATCTCGACGGAAAGCGCCAAGACGCGCGACATCACCGGCGGTCTGCCGAGGGTGGCCGAGCTGTTCGAAGCGCGTAAGCCGAAGGATGCCGCGATCATCGCCGAGATCGCCGGCACCATCCGGTTCGGTCGCGACTACAAGAACAAGCGTCGCATCTCGATCGAGCCGGTCGACAAGACCGAGGAGCCGCGCGAGTACCTGATCCCGAAGGGCAAGCACATCCATCTGCAGGATGGCGACATCGTCGAGAAGGGCGACTTCATCGTCGAAGGCAACCCGGCGCCGCACGACATCCTGGCGATCAAGGGCATCGAGGAGCTCGCGGCCTATCTGGTCAACGAGATCCAGGAGGTCTACCGGCTGCAGGGCGTGCTCATCAACGACAAGCACATCGAGGTGATTGTCCGCCAGATGCTGCAGAAGGTTGAGATCACCGACCAGGGCGATACCGACATGATCTCGGGCGAACAGGTCGACAAGATCGAGTTCGACCTGCTGAACGCGAAGGCCGTGGAGGAGGCGAAGAAGCCGGCCACGGGCACTCCGGTTCTGCTCGGCATCACCAAGGCGAGCCTGCAGACCCGGTCGTTCTTCTCGGCGGCCTCGTTCCAGGAGACCACCCGCGTTCTCACCGAGGCGGCGGTCAACGGCAAGATCGATCCACTCGAGGGTCTCAAGGAGAACGTCATCGTAGGACGCCTGATCCCGGCCGGCACCGGCGCCTCGATGGCCCGCATCCGCGAAGTCGCTTTGAAGCGCGACAAGCTGATTCTCGACGAGCGCGAGAAGCAGGCGGAGATCGTGCCGGCGCAGCCCGAGCCTCAGCCGCTCGCGCTGCCGCCGGCGGAGTAAACGGACGGTTGCGGCATGACCCCGACGGTGTCGGGGTCTGCCGTGCGTTCATCGCGTGTAGAAAAGGCCGGCGTTTGCCGGCCTTTTTTTGACATTTTCTTCTCCTGTTGCCGCGCTGCTGCCCCGTTGTTCATCTTCCCTTCAGGGACAGAGGCGCTTTTGGAAGCATCAGATCCGCTGAGCTGATTTCCGTCGATTCCCGTGGCGATGCGCCGATTTGCTCCGGCGCAAATCTTTTGCGGGCCGGTTACGCTATGGCCGATCGAGCCCCGAGGGTGGCAGGACCCCTGTATGGACGACCGGCAACGTCGCTGACAGCCGGAGATGGCGGAACTTCGATGCTTGACCTTGCGATTGTTGGTGGCGGTCCGGGTGGCCTGATGAGCGCCTGGTATCTGAGGCGCAAACTCGGCGATCTCTGCAAGGTGACGATCTACGAGGCATCCGACCGGCTCGGCGGCAAGATCGTGACGCGCAAGTTCGATACCGCACCGGCGATGTATGAGGCTGGTGTCGCGGAAATCTACGACTACTCGATGACCGGCCCTGATCCGCTGCGCGAGCTGATCCAGCATTTCGGGCTGCAGACGATTCCGATGGATGCGCTGCAGGTGCAACTCGACGGCGAGCTGCTCGACGACGTGCCGGGGCTGCGCCGCAAATACGGCCCGAAGACGGCCGCTGCGGTCGAGGCGTTCCGCAAGCGTTGTACCGACGTGATGTCGCCGGTCGAATATTACGAGGGCGTCGGCGCCCACGATAACGAGCACCCCTGGGCCTACAAGACCTGCGAAGAGCTGCTCGACGAGGAGGTCGAGGATCCCACGGCCAAGCGCTTCTTCAAGGTGATGTCGCGCTCCGACCTCGCGACCGAGGCCCACAACACCAACGGCCTCAATGCGCTCAAGAACTTCGTGATGGATATCGACGACTATATCGGCCTGTACTCGATTCAGAACGGCAACGAGCAACTGATCGAGTGCCTGCGCTCCGAGGTCGATGCCGACATCCAGCTCAATCATCGCGTGCTCCGCATCGGCAAGACCGAGGCGGGTCGCTACCGGCTCAACATGATGAACGGCAAGGGGCCGGAGACGCGCGAGTTCGATCTCGTCCTGGTGTGCCTGCCGCATTCCTGGCTGTCGACGGTCGGCTGGGAGGGCGAGAAGCTGCGCCAGTCCATGGTCAAGCACATCGCCTATTTCGATCGTCCCGCGCATTATCTGCGCGTCTCGATCCTGTTCGACGAGCCGTTCTGGGGCGAGAAGATTCCGGGCTCCTGGTTCATGTCGGAGGCGTTCGGCGGCTGCTGCATCTACAACGAGGGCTCGCGCCACGATGTCGGCAAGCACGGCGTGCTCAACTGGCTGATCGCGGGCTCGGATGCGCTCGCCTTCGCCAACCTCTCGGACCAGGAGCTGATCGATGCCGCGCTGAAGTCGCTCCCTGCTGCGCTCGGCGACGCGCGCGCACACTTCATGGAAGGCAAGATCCACCGCTGGCTGTCGTCCGTCAACGCGCTGCCCGGCGGTCTGCCGGTACGCGACGTCATGACCAATCACCGGCCTGAGCCGAAGGAGCACCCCGGCATCGTCGTGGTCGGTGACTATCTGTTCGACTCGACCCTGAACGGGCTGCTCGATTCGTCGGACGCCGCCACCGACATCATCCTGACCGAAATGATGCGGCTGCGCCGCGCCCGCTCGCAGGCCGAAACGCCGCTGTCCGACAAGATCGACCGTGACTATTTCGACAATTATCGCGGGCAGGGGCCGTACAGCGAAGCGTGGTCGCAGTTCACCGATCCGGACTATCTGACCAGCCTGATCAAGATCGTTTGGAACCGGGCCGGCAAGGGCAAAGGCTACAAGCTCTTGGTCGCCGGCTCCGCGAGCGGTGAACTGGTGGGAGCGCTCCGCGAGCGCGGCATCGATGCCTGGGGCATCGAGAACAACCGCTACATCCATGGCAAGACGCCGAAGGCGCTGAGGAAATACAACAAGCTCGGCTCGATCACCGATATGCCATTCAAGACCGGTGAGTTCGATTTCGTGTTCGAGACCAGCCTCTGCCATCTCGGTGACAAGCAGGTTGCGCGCGCGATCCGCGAGCTCAACCGCGTCGTCAAGACCGGCCTCGTGTTCGGCTCGATCACCTCGGACATGGCTCCGGCGCTGGTCGACCGCTACGACCTGCTGCGTGGGGTCAAGAAGCTCGGCACCTGGTGGGAGTGGTCGGAGCTGTTCTTCGGCAACGGGTTCGATCTGGCCATGCACCGCCGCGATTGCACCGACGAGGTGTGGGCAGCGACACTCGCGGCCAACAAGGGGCCCGGCCAGTGGTACGCCGACGCCGACAGCCTGCGCTATTCGTTCTTCGACAAGGTCGAGGACGAAGACTAGGCTCGCGGCACAGCCGCCGGCATTTCGAGGCAGGGCCGCGGGCGTTGACCGGCATCTCGATGCTGTCTTGCGTCCGCGGCGCTTGTGACCGTGCTGGTTGCGTGACAGGGCCGCGTCTTGGTCGCGGCGGGTGCGGCACCGTATGGCGAGAATGCTGGCGGCAGGCGGACACAGGTGGTAAAGCCGAGCCGCTTTAATCCGTTACGGTCATACTGGCCGTGCAGGATCGGTTCGTTGAATGGCGCCCAAATCTTCACCGCCGCGAAATCAGACGTCCGCAACGGCAGCTGATCCTGCCGATGATTTGGACAAGCGGGGGCCGGCGGCGGCCGTGCCTGCCGTTCCAAAACCCGGAACAGCGAAGACGTCGGCGACAGAGACGGCTGACGTCGTCGGCGACGATGAGGACGATGACGAGGAGGACGGTGAAGAGGCCGGCCTCGACCTCGACGATGATGACGACGACGAGGATCTCGTCGTCTACACGGCCCGCGAGGCCGCAGGTGCGCTTGCAACCATCTACGGCTTCGTCTCGCCGCTGCTCGCCAGATACAAGAAGATGCTGGCTTTCGTGTCGATCGGCGTCCTGATCGAGACGCTGTTCAACGTCATCATGCCGCTCAGCCTCAAGTTCCTGATCGACGATGCGCTCGGCGAAGAGGATTTCGAGGCGCTCTATCGCATCCTCGGCGTGCTCGCCGCTGCGGGCATCTTCACCTCGATCATTGCCGTGCTCTACGAGCGCTGGGATGCGCGGCTCGCGGCCTGCGTCATCTCGGACGTTCGCACCCGTCTGTTCGATCACGTGCAGAACCTGCCGGCCGCCTATTTCCAGCGTACCAAGCGCGGCGAGATCCTGTCGCGCTTCTCGGTCGACATGTCGGCGTTCGAGAACGTCGTGAAGAGTTTCGCCAACAGCGCTGTGCTGCCGTTCCTCGAGCTGATTGCGGGCATCATTCTGATGCTGTTCCTGAACTGGCAGCTCGCTGCGATCGCGCTGCTGGTGTTTCCGATCACCCTGATCGGCCCGCGTATCCTGACGCCGAAGGCGGTTCAGGCCAATTACGAGCAGAAACTGAACGAAGCGTCGCTGCTCGGCGTGATCCAGGAGAACATCGCGGCGCAAGCCGTCATCAAGGCCTTCAGCCTCCACCGCAAGGTATTCGGCTGGTTCAGCTTCCGCAACGACGCGGCGCGGCGCAAGATGGCCGATGCGATGTTCCTGTCGACCATGGTCGAGCGCACCGTCACGATCTCCGTGCTGCTGCTGCATCTCGTCGTGCTCGCTCTCGGCGCCTATCTCGCCACCAAGGGCCAGATCACGATCGGCACCTTCGTCACCTTCGAGAGCGCATTCTGGGAGGTGTCCTACAACATCGCCCATGTCATGCATTTCGTGCCGGTGTCGATCTCCTCGGCGGCCGCGATCCGGCACATGCAGGAGCTGTTGGACGAGCCGACCCGCGGCGCCGACCGGCCGGGCGCGCCGGATCTGCCCCGCATCAGCCACGACATCACCTTCGAGCGCGTGACCTTCCAGTACGAGGGCAGCGAGACGCCGGTGCTCGACAATCTGAGCCTCAAGCTCGACGTCGGCAAGCGGATCGCGATCGTCGGTCCGTCGGGCTCGGGCAAGAGCACGCTGCTCAACCTGATCCTGCGGCTCTACGTACCCGATGAAGGCCGCGTCACCATCGACGGCGTCGACATCCGCAAGGTGACGCGCGATTCGCTTCGCGGCAGCATGGCCGTGGTGTTCCAGGACAACATGCTGTTCAACATGTCGCTGCGGGAGAACATCCGGCTCGGCAAGGAGGGCGCCACCGACGCGGAGGTGGAGGAGGCGGCCAAGAAGGCCGAGATCCACCGCTACATCATGAGCCTGCCGCAGAAATACGACACCATCGTCGGCGAGCGCGGCGACACGCTGTCCGGTGGACAGCGCCAGCGCATCGCGATCGCCCGCGCCATCATCCGCAACCCGTCCGTGCTGCTGCTCGACGAGGCCACTTCGGCGCTGGACCAGACCACGGAAGCCGCGATCAACCGCACCCTGCTCAAGGTCGCCAAGGGCCGCACCATGATCTGGTCGACCCACCGCCTGACCTCGGTGGTCGAGATGGACGAGATCATCGTCATCTCCGGCGGCCGGGCGATCGAGCGCGGCAGCCACGCCGAGCTCTTGGCGAAGAATGGGACCTATCGCAAGCTCTGGGATGACCAGGGCCATCAGCCGAGCCGGCAGGATCAGGCCGACGACGACAGCGATGACGAGGAGGAGGACGACGACGAGGAGGATGATGACGAGGAATAGACGTTGAGCGGCGCATTGGTCTTCGTCAGCCGCTGCCGAACCCCGCGGCCGAGCGAGACGGCAAAGCGCGCCCAGCGTTGCGCCTGCCAATAGGGGCTGGCCCCGATCGAGACCGATCGGAAATTCCATGCCTTCTCGAGCGACCACGCATCGCAGGCCGTCTTGACCGGGTCCGCATAGAAGGCCGCGATCTTGGCCTCGCCCATGCCGTCAGTCGCCAGCCAGCGCGGAATGTGGACGTTGCAGAGGCGCTCGACATCGGTGAACACCTTGTCGGAACCGGTGCCGGTGACGGGGCAGGTGGTGCAGAAGGCGTCGCCGACGAGCACGACACCCGGCATGCGGTACCCGCTGTTGATGGTGAGATCGGCGGGCCGGACCCGCACCTCGCCGCTCACGGCGTACTCGCCGGTGATCCGCCGCAGGCCGGGCAGGGCGGCGGCCAGCGTTTCGACCGGGTTGCGGCGGATCGCCCGAAGCCAGGGATCATCGACCTCGCGGTAGGCGAACAGGTTCGCCCGCATGCGCTCGCCGATCGGGAACAGGGTGATGTAGGGCACCCGCGCCATGGCCCGTTCCTGGAAATAGGTCATGGCCGGGAATGGGAAGGCGGAACGGCCGACCGGCGTCAGGTCGAACCCGATCGAGATCGAATGGGCGGGGCTGGTGATCGTGCGGGTGATTCCCAGCATGTGCCGCAGCCCGACGTTCAGCCCGTTGGCGAGCACGACGAGGCGGGCGGAGATCGTCTGCCCGTTGGACAGCACGACCGACTGGCGATCCTCGGTTGGCGTGATCGCTACGGCCTTGGCGACGATTCGCGTCACAGCGCCTGGGATCTGGTCGCGCACCGCCGTCACGAGCGCATCATACGGAATGCCGTATTGCTGCACCTGAGCCCGTTCGAGCACGTAGCCGAATCGGGCGATCC
This sequence comes from Bradyrhizobium sp. HKCCYLRH3097, assembly GCF_051167875.1. Classification (NCBI taxonomy): domain Bacteria; kingdom Pseudomonadati; phylum Pseudomonadota; class Alphaproteobacteria; order Hyphomicrobiales; family Nitrobacteraceae; genus Bradyrhizobium; species Bradyrhizobium sp. HKCCYLRH3097. The sequence continues at coordinate 244,656 of NZ_JBNPTX010000005.1, read as the reverse complement.
AGTTCTCCGGGGCCAGGGTGGCTTGGGTCAACGCCTTGTCGGCGATCCCGGTGCGACGGAATCGGCCGATCTGCTCGGCACCGGAGATCTTCTCGATTCGAAAGTCGGGCGGGGATGCCGCGTGGGGATCGACGAGAATCGCGGGGATGCCGGCCATTCCGAGCATGGCGGCCGTGATCGAGCCGCTCAGGCCGCCGCCAATGATCGCAATGTCGGTATATTCTGTCACCAGGCGCCTCGTCGCGGCGCCATCCTTGTCGGCCAAAGCCGAAAAAAGCCTTATCTTCGATGTTTCTGGACATGTCCCGGGCTGGAGAGGCGCCTGCACTCGCAGGGCTGTGCGGTCTGCAGATACCTCGGACGGCGGGGGCCCTGTCGGGACCGGAAACCGCAGCGGCCAGAAGCGCTTCTTTGCGCGTCCTGCGGCGTCGTTTTGCTTGACTTGGATATTTACCGCTTATAAAAGGCCGGCACTCAACGACAGGCGGTGAGCTTCGCCAGCGTCGGTACGGATCACCCAGACCACCCGAAACAGGGCGGGACGGGCACCACCCTCGACGAATGCCGCTCAAACGCTGTCGATCATAGCTAGGCAATGCCAAAACGATATTAGATCTCTCGAGCTCGTTCTCCTGAGACCAATTTCGGATGCATGACCTCGGTAGGCCGCCCGCCAGCGCAAGCTGACTGGTGGTGATCGCGGTCCTCTGTGGCGTCAAGCGCTTTCCGTTCAGCGATGGACGGTTGGCGCGATTTCGTTTTGCGTGGGTTTTAATCGCGCGAAACGGCCCGGTGAGGCGGGGAACCTCGAACAGAATTTGCGGAAGCCGGTCGCGGTCTCCGTGCGAACGTTGAGAAGGGTGAAGGCCAAGATGCCGACGATCAACCAGCTGATCGCAAATCCGCGCGAAGTGCAGAAGTCGCGCAAGAAGGTGCCGGCGCTGCAGCAGTCGCCGCAGAAGCGTGGCGTTTGCACGCGCGTCTACACCACGACCCCGAAGAAGCCGAACTCGGCGCTTCGTAAGGTCGCCAAGGTGCGCCTGACCAACGGCTTCGAGGTGATCGGCTACATTCCGGGTGAAGGCCATAACCTGCAGGAGCACTCGGTGGTCATGATCCGCGGCGGCCGCGTCAAGGACTTGCCGGGCGTGCGCTATCACATCCTCCGCGGCGTGCTGGATACCCAGGGCGTCAAGAACCGTAAGCAGCGCCGTTCGAAGTATGGCGCGAAGCGTCCGAAGTAAGACGTTCGAGAGAAGCGGGAACAAGATCACATGTCGCGTCGCCATTCAGCCGAAAAGCGTGAAGTGCTTCCGGATCCGAAGTTCGGGAACATCATTGTCACCAAGTTCATGAACTCGGTGATGTACGCCGGCAAGAAGTCGGTCGCCGAAGGTATCGTCTACGGCGCGTTCGGCATCATCGAGGCCAAGACCAAGCAGAGCCCGCTGACGGTGTTCGAGCAGGCCCTCGAAAACGTCATGCCGACCATCGAGGTTCGCTCCCGCCGCGTCGGTGGTGCGACCTATCAGGTGCCGGTCGAAGTTCGTTCGACCCGCCGGCAGGCGCTGGGCATCCGCTGGCTGATCTCGGCCGCGCGCGACCGCAACGAGAAGACGATGACCGAGCGGCTTTCGGCGGAGCTGCTCGACGCCTCGAACAATCGGGGTAACGCCGTGAAGAAGCGTGAAGACGTGCACCGGATGGCGGAAGCCAACCGCGCCTTCTCGCACTATCGCTGGTAACGGCGACCCGAACGGAAATCAGGGAACACACCCATGCCCCGCCAACACGCCATCGAAGACTATCGCAACTTCGGCATCATGGCGCATATCGACGCCGGCAAGACCACGACGACCGAGCGCATCCTCTATTATACCGGCAAGAGCCACAAGATCGGCGAAGTGCACGAAGGTGCCGCGACGATGGACTGGATGGAGCAGGAGCAGGAGCGTGGCATCACGATCACCTCGGCTGCGACCACCGCGTTTTGGAACGGCAAGCGCCTGAACATCATCGACACCCCCGGCCACGTCGACTTCACCATTGAGGTCGAGCGCAGCTTGCGCGTGCTCGACGGCGCCGTGTGCGTGCTCGACTCCAACCAGGGCGTCGAGCCGCAGACCGAGACCGTCTGGCGCCAGGGCGACAAGTACAAGGTTCCGCGCATCGTCTTCGCCAACAAGATGGACAAGACCGGTGCCGACTTCTTCAAGTGCCTGGCCGACATCGTCGATCGCCTGGGTGCGAAGCCTGTTGCGATCCAGTTGCCGATCGGCGCCGAGAACAATTTCAAGGGCTGCATCGATCTCGTGACGATGAAGGCGATCGTCTGGAACGACGAGGCGCTCGGCGCGAAGTTCGACTACGTCGAGATCCCGGCTGATCTCGCCGACCAGGCCAAGGAATATCGCGAGAAGCTGGTGGAGGCCGCCGTCGAGCTCGACGACGACGCGCTCACCGCGTTCCTGGACGGCAAGGAGCCGGACGAGGCGACTCTGAAGCGCCTGATCCGCAAGGCCGTGCTGACCGGCGCGTTCTATCCGGTGCTGTGCGGCTCGGCCTTCAAGAACAAGGGCGTGCAGCCGTTGCTCGACGCCGTCGTCGACTATCTGCCGTCGCCGCTCGATGTGCCTGCGATCAAGGGCACCGACGACAAGGGCAACGAGGTCGTGCGCAAGGCGGACGACAAGGAGCCGCTGGCGCTGCTCGCGTTCAAGATCATGGACGACCCCTTCGTCGGCACGATCACGTTCTGCCGCATCTATTCGGGCATCCTGACCTCGGGCACCGGCGTCGTGAACTCGACCCGCGAGAAGAAGGAGCGCATCGGCCGCATGCTGCTGATGCATGCGAACAACCGCGAGGACATCAAGGAAGCCTATGCCGGCGACATCGTCGCCCTCGCAGGCCTCAAGGAAGCCCGCACCGGTGACACGCTGTGCGATCCGTCCAACCAGGTGATCCTGGAAAAGATGGAATTCCCGGAGCCGGTCATCGAGATTGCGATCGAGCCGAAGTCGAAGGCCGACCAGGAGAAGCTCGGCGTCGCGCTGGCGAAGCTGGCCGCGGAGGATCCGTCCTTCCGCGTGTCGACCGATCACGAGTCGGGCCAGACCATCCTCAAGGGGATGGGCGAGCTCCATCTCGACATCAAGGTCGACATCCTCAAGCGCACCTACAAGGTCGATGCGAACATCGGCGCGCCGCAGGTGGCGTTCCGTGAGCGTATCACCAAGCCGGCCAACGTGGACTACACCCACAAGAAGCAGACCGGTGGTACCGGCCAGTTCGCGGCCGTGAGCCTCGTGGTCGAGCCGAATGAGCCCGGTGGCGGCTACGTGTTCGAGTCCAAGATCGTCGGCGGTGCGGTTCCGAAGGAATACATCCCGGGCGTCGAGAAGGGCATCGAGAGCGTGCTCGGCGCGGGCGTCGTCGCCGGCTTCCCGGTGGTCGACGTCAAGGTGGCGCTGGTCGACGGCAAGTACCACGATGTCGACTCGTCGGCGCTGGCCTTCGAAATCGCCTCTCGTGCGGCTTTCCGCGAGGCGCTGCAGAAGGGTAAGTCGGTTCTGCTCGAGCCGATCATGAAGGTCGAGGTGGTGACCCCGGAAGACTACACCGGCTCGGTCATCGGCGACCTGAACTCGCGTCGTGGCCAGATCCAGGGCCAGGACATGCGCGGCAATGCCAACGTCATCAACGCGATGGTGCCGCTCATGAACATGTTCGGTTACGTGAACAACCTGCGCTCCATGAGCCAGGGGCGCGCGACCTTCACGATGCAGTTCTCGCACTACGCTGAAGCGCCGGCCAACGTGTCGGCCGAAGTCCAGAAGAAGTTTGCCTGATTGTCGTTAGCTCAAGTTAGCGACTGAACGGAGAGTCAAATGGCCAAAGCTAAGTTTGAACGTAACAAGCCCCACTGCAACATCGGCACCATCGGTCACGTCGACCACGGCAAGACCTCGCTGACGGCTGCAATCACCAAGATCCTGGCCGAGACGGGCGGTGCGACGTTCACTGCCTACGACCAGATCGACAAGGCCCCGGAAGAGAAGGCGCGCGGCATCACCATCTCGACCGCGCACGTCGAGTACGAGACCAAGAACCGCCACTACGCCCACGTCGATTGCCCCGGCCACGCCGACTACGTGAAGAACATGATCACCGGCGCTGCCCAGATGGACGGCGCGATCCTGGTCGTGTCGGCCGCTGACGGCCCGATGCCGCAGACCCGTGAGCACATCCTGCTCGCCCGCCAGGTCGGCGTGCCGGCGCTGGTCGTGTTCCTCAACAAGTGCGACATGGTCGACGATCCGGAGCTGCTGGAGCTCGTCGAGCTCGAGGTCCGCGAGCTGCTCTCGAAGTACGAATTCCCGGGCGACAAGATCCCGATCATCAAGGGTTCGGCGCTCGCCGCTCTGGAAGATTCGGACAAGAAGCTCGGCCACGACGCCATCCTCGAGCTGATGCGCAATGTCGACGAGTACATTCCGCAGCCGGAGCGTCCGATCGACCAGCCCTTCCTGATGCCGGTCGAAGACGTGTTCTCGATCTCGGGCCGCGGCACCGTGGTGACCGGCCGTGTCGAGCGCGGCATCATCAAGGTCGGTGAGGAAATCGAGATCGTCGGCATCCGTCCGACCCAGAAGACCACCGTCACTGGCGTTGAAATGTTCCGCAAGCTGCTCGATCAGGGCCAGGCCGGTGACAACATCGGCGCGCTGCTCCGCGGCACCAAGCGCGAGGACGTCGAGCGCGGCCAGGTTCTGTGCAAGCCGGGTTCGGTCAAGCCGCACACCAAGTTCAAGGCTGAGGCCTACATCCTCACCAAGGAAGAGGGTGGCCGTCACACGCCGTTCTTCACCAACTATCGTCCGCAGTTCTACTTCCGCACGACCGACGTGACCGGCGTCGTTCACCTGCCGGAAGGCACCGAGATGGTGATGCCGGGCGACAACATTGCGATGGAAGTGCACCTGATCGTGCCGATCGCGATGGAGGAGAAGCTGCGCTTCGCCATCCGCGAGGGCGGCCGCACCGTCGGCGCCGGCGTCGTCGCCTCGATCATCGAGTAACAACAGCGAATAGGGAATGGCGGGTGGCGAATGGAGATTATCCATTCGCCGTTCGCTACTCGCCACTCACTACTCACAGAAAGATACGGCAATGAACGGCCAAAATATCCGCATCCGTCTCAAGGCGTTTGACCATCGTATCCTCGATACGTCGACGCGCGAGATCGTCAACACGGCGAAACGGACCGGCGCGCAGGTTCGCGGACCCATTCCGCTGCCGACCCGCATCGAGAAGTTCACCGTGAACCGTTCGCCGCACGTCGACAAGAAGAGCCGCGAGCAGTTCGAGATGCGCACTCACAAGCGCCTGCTCGACATCGTCGATCCGACCCCGCAGACCGTCGATGCTCTCATGAAGCTCGATCTGGCCGCCGGCGTCGACGTCGAGATCAAGCTCTAAGTTTTTGGATTCACGTTCGCACCTCACGCGGACATAGAGAAGAACAGGAAGCACGCCGATGCGCTCCGGAGTGATCGCACAAAAGGTCGGGATGACGCGGGTCTTCACGGAGACCGGCGAACATATCCCCGTGACCGTGCTGAAGCTCGGCAATTGCCAGGTGGTCGGTCACCGCACCACCGAGAAGAACGGCTACGTCGCGCTGCAGCTCGGCAGTGGCAGCCGCAAGACGGTCTACATGCCGAAGGCGGAGCGCGGCCAGTTCGCGGTCGCCAAGGTCGAGCCGAAGCGCAAGCTCGCCGAATTCCGTGTCAGCGAGGATTCGCTGATCCCGGTCGGCGCCGAGATCCAGGCCGACCATTTCGTCGTCGGCCAGTTCGTCGACGTCACCGGCACCTCGGTCGGTAAGGGCTTCGCCGGCGGCATGAAGCGCTGGAACTTCGGCGGTCTGCGCGCCACGCACGGTGTGTCGATCTCGCATCGTTCGATCGGTTCGACCGGTGGCCGTCAGGACCCCGGCAAGACCTGGAAGAACAAGAAGATGCCCGGTCACATGGGCGTCGATCGCATCACCACGCTGAACCTGCGTGTGGTGCAGACGGACGTCGAGCGCGGCCTGATCCTGGTGGAAGGCGCGGTGCCCGGCTCCAAGGGTGGCTGGATCTCGGTGCGCGACGCCGTCAAGAAGCCGCTGCCGAAGGAAGCGCCGAAGCCCGGCAAGTTCAAGGTCGCGGGTGAGCAGGCTGCCGAAGCGCCGGCCGTGCAGGAGGGCGCATAAATGGAACTGAAAGTCACCACCCTCGAGGGCAAGGAAGCCGGCTCCGTCCAGCTGTCCGACGCCATCTTCGGTCTGGAGCCGCGTGCCGACATCATCGCGCGCTGCGTCCAGTGGCAGCTCAACAAGCGTCAGGCCGGCACCCACAAGGCCAAGGGCCGCGCCGAGATCTGGCGCACCGGCAAGAAGATGTACAAGCAGAAGGGCACCGGCGGTGCTCGTCACGGCTCGGCTCGAGTGCCGCAGTTCCGGGGCGGCGGCCGCGCCTTCGGTCCGGTCGTGCGCTCGCATGCGACGGACCTGCCGAAGAAGGTCCGTGCGCTGGCGCTGAAGCATGCGCTGTCGGCCAAGGCCAAGGACGGTGATCTGGTCGTGCTGGAGAACGCCACCCTGGAGGCGGCGAAGACCAAGGCGCTGATCGGTCACTTCTCCGGTCTCGGCCTGACCAACGCCCTGATCATCGACGGCGCCGAGCTGCATACCGGCTTCACCAATGCCGCCCGCAACATTCCGAACATGGACGTGCTGCCGATCCAGGGCATCAACGTCTACGACATCCTGCGCCGTCAGAAGCTCGTGCTGACCAAGGCGGCGATCGATGCGCTGGAGGCGCGCTTCAAATGAAGACCATCGATCCGCGCCACTACGACATCATCATCGCGCCGGTCGTGACCGAGAAGGCGACCTTCGCCTCGGAGCACAACAAGGTTCTGTTCAAGGTGGCCGCCAAGGCGACCAAGCCGCAGATCAAGGAAGCGATCGAGAAGCTGTTCGACGTCAAGGTCAAGAGCGTCAACACGCTCGTCCGCAAGGGCAAGACCAAGGTGTTCCGCGGCAATTTCGGTTCGCAATCGGACAGCAAGCGCGCGATCGTGACCCTCGAAGAGGGCCACCGTATCGACGTGACCACCGGACTGTAAGGCTGAGCTGCCATGGCACTGAAGACATTCAATCCCACGACGCCCGGCCAGCGCCAGCTGGTGATGGTCGATCGTTCGGCCCTCTACAAGGGCAAGCCGGTCAAGGCGCTGACCGAAGGCAAGCAGTCGAGCGGCGGTCGCAACAACACCGGCCGCATCACCGTTCGCTTCCTCGGCGGCGGTCACAAGCAGTCGTACCGCACGGTCGACTTCAAGCGCGACAAGGTCGACGTTCCCGCGACCGTCGAGCGCCTGGAGTATGATCCGAACCGGACCGCCTTCATCGCGCTGGTCAAGTATCAGGACGGCGAGCTCGCCTACATCCTGGCGCCGCAGCGACTGGCGGTCGGCGACACCATCGTCGCCGGCAACTATGTCGACGTGAAGCCGGGCAACGTCATGCCGCTGGGCAACATGCCGGTCGGCACGATCGTGCACAACATCGAGGTCAAGATCGGGAAGGGCGGCCAGCTCGCGCGTTCGGCCGGCACCTACGCCCAGATCGTCGGCCGCGACCAGGACTACGTGATCGTCCGCCTGAACTCGGGCGAGCAGCGCCTGGTGCACGGCCGCTGCCGCGGCACCATCGGTGCGGTGTCGAACCCGGACCACATGAACACCTCGATCGGCAAGGCCGGCCGCAAGCGTTGGATGGGCCGCAGGCCTCACAACCGCGGTGTCGCGATGAACCCGATCGACCATCCGCACGGCGGCGGCGAAGGCCGTACCTCGGGCGGTCGTCACCCGGTCACTCCGTGGGGCAAGCCTACCAAGGGCAAGAAGACCCGCACCAACAAGTCGACCGATAAATTCATTCTCTTGAGCCGCCACAAGCGGAAGAAGTAAGGAACGACGGACATGGTTCGTTCAGTCTGGAAAGGCCCGTTCGTCGAGGCGTCGCTGCTCAAGAAGGCAGATGCGGCGCGCGCGTCCGGCCGTCACGACGTCATCAAGATCTGGAGCCGCCGCTCGACCATCCTGCCGCAGTTCGTCGGCCTGACGTTCGGCGTCTACAACGGCCAGAAGCACGTGCCGGTGGCGATCAACGAAGAGATGGTCGGCCACAAGTTCGGCGAGTTCTCGCCGACCCGCACCTTCCACGGCCATTCGGGCGATAAGAAAGCCAAGAAGGCTTGAGGATTAAGCGATGAGCAAACCAAAGCGCGAACGGAGCCTCCCCGAAAACGAGGCCAAGGCTGTGGCCCGGATGCTTCGGGTGAGCCCGCAGAAGCTGAACCTGGTGGCGCAGATGATCCGCGGCCGCAAGGCGTCGGCCGCCCTCGCCGACCTGCAGTTCTCGCGCAAGCGGATTGCGGTCGACGTCAAGAAGTGCCTGGAATCGGCGATCGCCAATGCCGAGAACAATCACGAGCTCGAGGTCGACGATCTCGTCGTCTCGCAGGCTTTCGTCGGCAAGGGAATCGTGATGAAGCGTTTCTCGCCGCGCGGTCGTGGCCGTTCGGGCCGAGTTTTCAAACCGTTTTCGCAGCTGACGATTATTGTGCGTCAGGTCGAGGCGAGCGCTTAAAGCAGGCGCTGGGAGAATACGATGGGTCAAAAGATCAATCCGATCGGTCTGCGTCTCGGCATCAACCGGACCTGGGATTCGCGCTGGTTCGCTGGCAAGGCCGAGTACGGCAAGCTGCTGCATGAAGACGTCAAGATCCGCGAGATCCTGCACAAGGAGCTCAAGCAGGCGGCCGTCGCCCGCATCGTGATCGAGCGTCCGCACAAGAAGTGCCGCGTCACGATCCACTCGGCACGTCCGGGCGTCGTGATCGGCAAGAAGGGCGCGGACATCGACAAGCTGCGCAAGCGCGTCGCCGACATCACCTCGTCGGACGTCGTCATCAACATCGTCGAGATCCGCAAGCCGGAGCTCGATGCGACCCTGGTCGCCGAGTCGATCGCCCAGCAGCTCGAGCGCCGCGTCGCGTTCCGCCGCGCCATGAAGCGCGCCGTGCAGTCGGCGATGCGTCTCGGTGCCGAGGGCATCCGCATCAACTGCTCGGGTCGTCTGGGCGGCGCGGAAATCGCCCGCATGGAGTGGTATCGCGAGGGCCGGGTGCCGCTGCACACGCTGCGCGCCGACATCGACTACGGTGTGGCCACCGCGTTCACCACCTTCGGCACTTGCGGCGTGAAGGTCTGGATCTTCAAGGGCGAGATCCTCGAGCACGATCCGATGGCACAGGACAAGCGGATGAACGAAGGCGGCGGCGAGAGCTCGCAGCCCCGGTCGCGCCGCGACGCGGCCTGATCGATCAGCCGCGACAAGACAGGTTTGAGGGCTCAAAGCCATGATGCAACCAAAGAAGACCAAGTTCCGAAAGGCGCATAAGGGCCGTATTCACGGCGTTGCGTCCTCGGGCGCGACGCTGGCCTTCGGCCAGTTCGGGCTGAAGGCGATGGAGCCGGATCGCGTCACCGCGCGCCAGATCGAGGCCGCCCGTCGTGCCTTGACCCGTCACATGAAGCGCGCCGGCCGCGTCTGGATCCGCGTGTTCCCGGATCTCCCGGTGTCGAAGAAGCCGGCTGAAGTCCGCATGGGCTCCGGCAAGGGCTCGCCTGAATTGTGGGTGGCCCGCGTCAAGCCGGGCCGGGTGATGTTCGAGATCGACGGCGTGAGCAACCAGATCGCGCGCGAGGCGCTGCTGCTGGCGGCCGCCAAGCTGCCGATCAAGACGCGCTTCGTCGAGCGCATTGCGGAGTAATGGTCATGGCCGAGATGAAGATTGCCGACATTCGCGCGATGAGCCCCGATCAGATGGACGATGCGATCGTCAACCTGAAGAAGGAGCGCTTCAACCTGCGCTTCCAGCGTGCCACCGGGCAGCTGGAGAACACCGCGCGGCTGCGTGAGGCGCGCCGCGACATCGCCCGTATCAAGACCATCGCCGCGCAGCAGCGCGCCAAGACGAAGTAAGAGGCTCGACATGCCGAAACGGACCCTTCAGGGCGTCGTCGTCAGCGACAAGCAGGCCAAGACGATCGTTGTGCGCGTCGACCGGCGCTTCACCCACCCGATCTACAAGAAGACCATCCGCCGCTCGAAGAACTACCACGCCCACGATGAGAACAACGAGTTCAAGCCGGGCGACATGGTGTGGATCGAGGAGAGCAAGCCGATCTCGAAGCTCAAGCGCTGGACCGTGGTCCGGGGCGAGCACAAGAAAACCGCCTGAGGCGCGGACCGCGGCCCTCGTCGAAGAGGGCCCGTTTCGCTTTCGGGATCAAACAAGGCGCAGCTTTCCTGCGCAGCAGATGAAGAGGACGAGGTGCATCAATGATTCAGATGCAGACCAACCTCGACGTGGCCGATAATTCCGGCGCACGCCGTGTCATGTGTATCAAGGTGCTGGGCGGCTCGAAGCGCCGCTATGCCACCGTCGGCGACATCATCGTGGTGTCGATCAAGGAAGCCATTCCGCGTGGCAAGGTGAAGAAGGGCGACGTCATGAAAGCCGTCGTGGTGCGCGTCCGCAAGGACATCCGCCGCGCCGACGGCTCGGTGATCCGCTTCGACCGCAATGCGGCCGTCCTGATCAACAACCAGTCGGAGCCGGTCGGCACCCGTATCTTCGGGCCGGTGCCGCGCGAGCTGCGCGCCAAGAACCACATGAAGATCATTTCGCTTGCGCCGGAGGTGCTGTGATGGCTGCCAAGATCCGCAAGGGCGACAAGGTGATCGTCCTGACCGGTCGCGACAAGGGTCGCACCGGCGAGGTGTTCGAGGTGCGTCCCGACGAGGGGACGGCGCTGGTGCGGGGCATCAACCTGGTGAAGCGTCACCAGAAGCAGACCCAGAACCAGGAGGGCGGCATCATCAGCAAGGAGTCGCCGATCCAGCTGTCGAACGTCGCTTATGTCGGCAAGGACGGCAAGCCGACGCGCATCGGATTCAAGATTCAGGCGGACGGCAAGAAGGTCCGCGTTGCCAAGAGCTCGGGAGTTGAGATCGATGGCTGAGACTGCTTACACCCCGCGCCTCCGCACGGAATACGACCGCACGATCAAGAGCCAGCTGACCGAGAAGTTCGGCTACGCCAACGTCATGCAGGTGCCGCGGCTCGACAAGGTCGTGCTCAACATGGGCATCGGCGAGGCCGTGAACGACCGCAAGAAGGCGGAAACGGCGGCGGCCGACCTGTCGTTGATCGCCGGCCAGAAGGCGGTCGTGACCTATTCGCGCGTCGCCATCGCGACCTTCAAGCTGCGCGAGAACCAGCCGATCGGCTGCAAGGTCACCTTGCGCAAGACGAAGATGTACGAGTTCATCGACCGCCTGATCAACGTCGCGCTGCCGCGCGTCCGCGACTTCCGCGGCCTGAACCCGAAGAGCTTCGACGGCCGCGGCAACTATTCGCTCGGCATCAAGGAGCACATCATTTTCCCCGAGATCGACTTCGACAAGGCCGGGGAGAGCTGGGGCATGGACATCACGGTGTGCACCACCGCGACGACCGACGACGAGGCCCGTGCCCTTCTGACCGCATTCAATTTCCCGTTCCGGCAGTGAGCAGCTGACTTCAAGCTTCTCAAACGCGGATACCCAGGAGCCAAGCATGGCAAAGAAGAGTTCAATCGAGAAGAACAACCGGCGCAAGCGGATGGCGAAGAACGCCGCCCCGAAGCGCGCCCGGTTGAAGGCGATCATCGCCGACAAGTCCAAGCCGATGGAGGAGCGCTTTGCCGCGACCCTGAAGCTGGCCGAGATGCCGCGCAATTCGTCGGCGACCCGCATCCGCAACCGTTGCGAGCTGACGGGCCGGCCGCGGTCGAACTATCGCAAGAACAAGCTGAGCCGCATCGCGCTGCGCGAGCTCGGGTCCAAGGGCCTGGTTCCGGGCCTCGTGAAGTCGAGCTGGTAAGGAGGGTCGCACCATGTCAACGCACGATCCCATCAGCGATCTGATCACCCGCATCCGCAACGCGCAGATGCGCTCGAAGTCGAAGGTCTCGACGCCTGGCTCGAAGATGCGCGCCAGCGTGCTCGAGGTGCTGAAGTCCGAAGGCTACATCCGTGGCTATGCCACGCTGGAGCATCCGTCGGGCCGCAGCGAGATCGAGATCGAGCTGAAATATTTCGACGGCGAGCCCGTGATCCGCGAGATCGAGCGCGTCTCCAAGCCCGGCCGCCGCGTCTACACCTCGGTGAAGAACCTGCCGCGTGTGAACAACGGGCTCGGAATTTCTGTTTTGTCGACGCCGAAGGGAATCATGGCCGACCACAGCGCGCGTGACGCGAATGTCGGCGGTGAAGTTCTCTTCACGGTGTTCTGAGAAGGATTGAGCCATGTCACGTATTGGCAAGAAGCCTGTGGCGGTGCCGTCCGGAGTGACGGCCTCCGTCGACGGACAGACCGTCAAGATGAAGGGGCCGAAGGGCCAGCTTCAGTTCATCGTTCATGACGACGTGGACGTGAAGTTCGAGAACGGCCAGGTCAAGGTTGCCCCGCGTTCCGAGACCAAGCGCGCCCGGTCACTGTACGGCACCGCGCGCGCCCAGATCGCCAACCTGGTCGAAGGCGTGACCAAGGGCTTCGAGAAGAAGCTCGAGATCACCGGCGTCGGTTACCGCGCCGCGATGCAGGGCAAGAACCTGCAGCTCGCGCTCGGCTACAGCCACGATGTCGTCTACCAGATCCCGGAGGGCATCACCATCGCGGTGCCGAAGCCGACCGAGATCACGGTCACGGGCATCGACCCGCAGCGCGTCGGCCAGGTGGCCGCTGAAATCCGCGCCTACCGGCCGCCGGAGCCCTATAAGGGCAAGGGCGTGAAGTACGCGGGTGAATTCATCTTCCGCAAGGAAGGCAAGAAGAAGTAACGGAGCCGGACATGTCGAGAGCCAAGGTTACGAATGCCCGGCGCAAGCAGCGCGTGAGGCTGTCGCTGCGCCGCTCCGCCGGCGGCCGTCCGCGTCTGTCGGTGTTCCGCTCGTCGAAGCACATCTACGCTCAGGTCATCGACGATCAGAAGGGCGAGACGCTCGCCTCTGCGTCGTCGATGGAGAAGGAGATGCGCTCGGCCGGCAACACCGGTGCCGACATCGACGCGGCGAAGGCGGTGGGCAAGCTGCTCGCCGAGCGCGCGGTGAAGGCGGGGATCAAGGAAGTCGTGTTCGATCGCGGCGGTTATCTCTATCACGGGCGCGTCAAGGCGCTGGCCGACGCGGCGCGCGAGAGCGGGCTGAGCTTCTAACATCAATGGATATGGGCGTCAGAGCCCCTCAGAAGATTGGATAGCACCATGGCAGGTGAACGGGAACGAGGCGGTCGCGATCGCAAGGAGCGCGAGGAGCGCGACAGCGAGTTCGTCGACAAGCTCGTCCACATCAACCGAGTCGCGAAGGTCGTGAAGGGCGGTAAGCGCTTCGGCTTTGCGGCGCTCGTCGTGATCGGCGATCAGAAGGGCCGGGTCGGGTTCGGCCACGGCAAGGCACGTGAGGTTCCGGAGGCGATCCGCAAGGCGACCGACTCCGCCAAGCGCAACCTGACCCGGGTCGCGCTGCGCGAGGGCCGCACCCTGCACCACGACATCTTCGGTCGTCACGGCGCAGGTCGCGTCTATCTGCGTGCGGCTCCGGCCGGTACCGGCATCATCGCCGGCGGCCCGATGCGCGCCGTGTTCGAGACGCTGGGCATCCAGGACGTGGTGGCGAAGTCGATCGGCTCGTCCAACCCGTACAACATGGTGCGCGCGACCTTCAACGCGCTGAAGCACCAGGATAGCCCGCGCTCGGTCGCCGCGCGCCGCAACATCAAGGTGTCGACCCTGCAGGCCCGCCGCGTCGGTGGCGATGCCGAAGCCGCCGCCGACTAAGGTTGGGCCGACTAACGAACGCGCGCCGTCCGCTGGATGGCGCAACTCGGAGTGAACACGATGGCTAGCGCCAAGACGATCAAGATCGAGCAGATCGGCAGCCCGATCCGCCGGCATCACTCGCAGCGCGAGACGCTGATCGGGTTGAAGCTCAACAAGATCGGCCGCGTGACCGAGCTGCCGGATACGCCGGCGGTCCGCGGCATGATCACCAAGGTTCATCATCTCGTCCGCATCGTCGACGAGAAGTAAGGAGAAGGGCGATGAAGCTCAGCGATATCGCCGACAACGCCGGCGCGCGCAAGAAGCGCATGCGCGTCGGCCGCGGCATCGGCTCCGGCAAGGGCAAGACCTCGGGCCGTGGCGGCAAGGGCCAGACCGCGCGCTCCGGCGTGCGCATCAAGGGCTTCGAGGGCGGTCAGATGCCGATGCATCGCCGTCTGCCGAAGCGCGGCTTCAACAACATCTTCGCGCTCGATTTCGTCGAGATCAATCTCGACCGGATCCAGCAGGCGATCGATGCCAAGAAGCTGGACGCCGGCAGCGTGATCAACGCCGAGTCCCTCGTGAAGTCCGGTGCGCTGCGCCGCGCCAAGGACGGCGTGCGCCTGCTCGGCCGCGGCGAGCTCAAGGCCAAGATCAACATCGAGGTGCATGGCGCCTCGAAGTCGGCGATTGCGGCGGTCGAGAAGGCCGGCGGCACCGTCAAGCTCCTGGCGCCAGCCAAGGACGAAGGCGAGGCGGCGTAACATCTGCGTCATTGCCCTGCCGCCGGCGCATGCCGGAGAGGGCAGGGCAATGGACAGAACGCGCCCGCGCACCAGATAATATCCGGCGTCTGCCCAGCCCTGCGAGCCCTCGCGGGGCCCAGTGCGGTGAAGAAGGGCGGCGGGAGAAAGCTAGATATGGCCTCAGCAGCGGAACAACTGGCGGCAAACCTCAATTTCGGCGCGCTTGCGAAGGCCGATGAGCTGAAGAAGCGCATCTGGTTCACCCTCGGCGCGCTGCTGGTCTACCGCCTCGGCACCTACATTCCGCTGCCGGGCATCGACCCGAACATCTGGGACTCGGTGTTCCGCACGCAGGCCGGCGGCATTCTCGGCATGTTCAACATGTTCGCCGGCGGCGGCATCCACCGCATGGCGATCTTCGCGCTGAATATCATGCCGTACATCTCGGCATCGATCATCATTCAGTTGCTCACCACCGTCTCGCCCCAGCTCGAAGCCCTCAAGAAAGAGGGTGAGGCTGGCCGCAAGATGTTGAATCAATACACCCGCTATCTGACGGTGATTCTTGCTGCCGTGCAGTCCTACGGCATCGCCGTCGGCCTCGAAGGCGCGGGCAACGTCGTCGCCGATCCCGGCCTGTTCTTCCGCCTCTCCACCGCGATCACGCTGACCGGCGGCACCATGTTCCTGATGTGGCTCGGTGAGCAGATCACCTCGCGCGGCATCGGCAACGGCATCTCGCTGATCATCCTGTCCGGCATCGTGGCCGAGCTGCCCTCGGCGCTTGCCAACATGCTCGAGCTCGGCCGCCAGGGCGCGCTGTCGACCGGCCTGATCCTGATCGTCATCGTGATGGCCGTCGCCGTGATCGCCTTCATCGTGTTCGTGGAGCGCGCCCAGCGCCGGCTCCTGATCCAGTATCCGAAGCGCCAGGTCGGCAACAAGATGTTCGAGGGCCAGTCCTCGCATCTGCCGCTGAAGCTGAACACCTCGGGCGTGATCCCGCCGATCTTTGCCTCGTCGCTGCTGCTGCTGCCGACCACGGTCGCCAATTTCAACGCCGGCAAGGGACCCGAGTGGTTCCAGTGGATCACGACGCAGCTCGGTCATGGCCGGCCGCTGTTCCTGGTGCTGTATCTGGCGCTGATTCTGTTCTTTGCCTTCTTCTACACCGCGATCGTGTTCAACCCGACCGAGACCGCCGACAACCTGAAGAAGCATGGCGGATTCATCCCCGGCATCAGGCCGGGCGAGCGCACCGCGGAATATATCGATTACGTGCTGTCGCGGATCACCGTGCTCGGCGCCATCTATCTGGCGATCGTGTGTCTGATCCCGGAAATTCTGATTTCCTACGCTTCCGTCCCGTTCTACTTTGGTGGCACTTCGCTTCTGATCGTGGTCAGCGTTACGATGGATACCGTGGCGCAGGTTCAGGGTTATCTGCTCGCCCATCAGTATGAGGGGCTGATCAGGAAGTCGAAGCTGCGGGGGCGCCGCCGCGGATAGCGGCGGATCGCGGCCCGGGAACCACCAAGCCAAGAACAAGGTGTGCGGGAGGGTCGCTCACCGTGTGCCGGGGGGCGAAATTCGATGAGACTCATTCTTCTGGGGCCGCCCGGTTCGGGCAAGGGAACGCAGGCGCAGCGCCTGGTGCAGCAATATGGCATCGTTCAGCTGTCGACCGGCGACATGCTGCGTGCCGCGGTGGCGGCGCAGACGCCGATCGGGCTGAAGGCCAAGGACATCATGGCGGCGGGTGGCCTTGTCCCGGACGAGGTCGTGGTCGGCATCATTGCCGACCGGATCGAGCAGCCGGACGCCGCCAATGGTTTCATCCTCGATGGCTTCCCGCGCACGGTGCCGCAGGCGGAGGCGCTGGATGCGCTGCTGAAGCAGAAGCAGATGAAGCTCGACGCGGTGATCGAACTCCGGGTCAATGAAGGCGTGCTGCTTGAGCGCGTCGAGCGCCGGGCCGCCGAGACCCGCGCGCGCGGCGAGGCTGTGCGGGCCGATGATACGCCGGAGGTCCTGACCAAGCGCCTAGCCAGCTACCGCGACCAGACCGAGCCCCTGATCCACTATTATTCGGACCATCGGATGCTGGCGACCGTCGACGGCATGATGCCGATCGAGCAGGTCACCGAGGAGATCGGACGGATCCTGGCCGCCGTTGGCAAGTCCAGCGGGAGCCGGGCGGCCAAAAAGGCGAACCCGGCCAAGCGCAGTGCCAAGGCTCGGGGCAAGACCGCGCCGGCAAAATCGGCCAGAAAGGCTCCGAGGGCGCCTGCACCGGCGAAAAAGGCCGCAAAGACAGCAAAAAAGGCCGCAAAGACTGCGAAAAAGGGAGCAAAAGCGGCCCCCAAGAAAGCCTCCAAGGCTGCGAAGAAGGCCCCCAAGCCCGCTGCCAAGGCGACCCGGGGAACCCGGAAAACCTCTGCAAAGGCTGCAAAAAAGCGCGCCAAGAGGTGACCGAATCTTGTAGGGGCGGTTGACGACCGCCGTGTGAATCCATTAATAAGCCCGCATCCAAGTCGGATGGTTTTCCAAAGATGCCGGGCCCCACGAATCGAGGGGTGGGCGTCTTGTTCGCGTTTGCGGACACCT
The DNA here is from genome assembly GCF_051167875.1 of Bradyrhizobium sp. HKCCYLRH3097. NCBI lineage: Bacteria > Pseudomonadati > Pseudomonadota > Alphaproteobacteria > Hyphomicrobiales > Nitrobacteraceae > Bradyrhizobium > Bradyrhizobium sp. HKCCYLRH3097. The sequence goes on along the minus strand of NZ_JBNPTX010000005.1, from coordinate 227,317 downwards.
GCCCGAGATAGCGAGAACGAAGGCCGGTCCATCCTGGGATCGGTGACAGGAGAGAAGTCCGTGGCCCGTATTGCCGGTGTCAACATCCCGACCAACAAGCGCGTCCTGATCGCGCTCCAGTATATCCATGGCATCGGCCCGAAGATCGCGGGCGAGATCATTGACAAGGTCAAGATCGCCGAGGATCGCCGCGTCAACCAGCTGAGCGACCAGGAAGTCCTGCAGATCCGCGAAATCATCGACCGCGACTATGTTGTCGAGGGCGACCTGCGGCGCGAGACCGGCATCAACATCAAGCGTCTGATGGACCTCGGCTGCTATCGCGGCCTGCGCCATCGTCGTGGCCTGCCGGTGCGCGGCCAGCGCACCCACACCAATGCGCGCACGCGCAAGGGGCCGGCCAAGGCGATCGCCGGCAAGAAGAAGTAATTTGGCGAATTGCTGATAGCGGGTGGCGAGTAGGGGCGATCCCTATTCGCTACTCGCTATTCACCATTCGCCTTTCTGGTGTAGCCGCTGGCACTACGGCGGCGTTGAGATCTCGAGAAAGGTACTTATATGGCCAAGGAAGCCGCACGTGTCCGCCGTCGTGAGCGCAAGAACATCGCCTCCGGCGTCGCCCACGTGAATTCGTCGTTCAACAACACCACCATCACCATCACCGACGCGCAGGGCAACACCATTGCCTGGTCGTCGGCGGGCACGATGGGGTTCAAGGGATCGCGCAAGTCGACCCCGTATGCCGCGCAGGTCGCGGCGGAGGACGTGTCCAAGAAGGCTCAGGAACACGGCATGCGCACCCTCGAGGTCGAGGTTGCCGGCCCGGGTTCCGGCCGTGAATCGGCGCTCCGTGCGCTGCAGGCTGCGGGTTTCACCGTCACCTCGATCCGCGACGTGACGACGATCCCGCACAATGGTTGCCGCCCACGCAAGCGTCGGCGCGTCTAATCTGAAAGAGGCGGACAGCATGTCCGCCTCGTCGTGCTTTTGAGACATTTCGACTGCCGCGATCTGAAGCGCGGTTCTCCAACGCCAGTCAGTCAGATCCCATGACTGGCCCATGGGTGAAACAGTGACGATCCAGAAGAATTGGCAAGAATTGATTCGGCCGAACAAGCTCCAGGTCACGCCGGGCTCCGACGCGACCCGTTTCGCCACCGTGGTTGCCGAGCCGCTGGAGCGCGGTTTCGGGCAGACGCTCGGCAATGCGCTGCGCCGCATCCTGCTGTCGTCGCTGCAGGGCGCCGCCGTGCAGTCGGTGCATATCGACGGCGTGCTGCACGAGTTCTCCTCGATCGCTGGTGTCCGCGAGGACGTCACCGACATCGTGCTGAACATCAAGGACATCGCGATCAAGATGCAGGGCGAAGGCCCGAAGCGGATGGTCGTGAAGAAGCAGGGCCCGGGCGCCGTCACCGCCGGCGATATCCAGACCGTCGGCGACATCGTGGTGCTCAACCCTGACCTGCAGCTCTGCACGCTGGACGAGGGCGCAGAGATCCGCATGGAGTTCACGGTCGCCACCGGCAAGGGCTACGTCGCCGCCGATCGCAACCGCCCCGAGGACGCCCCGATCGGCCTGATCCCGGTCGACAGCCTGTTCTCTCCGGTCCGCAAGGTCTCCTACAAGGTCGAGAACACCCGCGAGGGCCAGATACTCGACTACGACAAGCTGACCATGACGATCGAGACCAACGGCGCGATCACGCCGGAGGACGCGGTGGCCTATGCCGCCCGCATCCTGCAGGACCAGCTCAACGTCTTCGTCAACTTCGAAGAGCCGCGCAAGGAAGTCGCCCAGGAGATCATCCCGGACCTCGCCTTCAACCCAGCCTTCCTCAAGAAGGTGGACGAGCTCGAGCTGTCGGTACGTTCGGCGAACTGCCTGAAGAACGACAACATCGTCTACATCGGCGACCTCGTGCAGAAGTCGGAAGCGGAAATGCTGCGCACCCCGAACTTCGGCCGCAAGTCGCTGAACGAGATCAAGGAAGTGCTGGCCCAGATGGGTCTGCATCTCGGCATGGAAGTGCCGGGCTGGCCGCCGGAGAACATCGACGAGCTGGCCAAGCGCTTCGAGGATCATTACTGAGCATTCGTCATTCCGGGGCGCCTCGAAGAGGCGAACCCGGAATCTCGAGATTCCGGGTTCGATGCTGCGCATCGCCCCGGAATGACGTCCACCACTCGGGCGAACGCAGGCAGCCCACCTGAGCAACATGTCCGACGAACCGTCGCGGCAGATAGAAATGAAGGACTAAGACAATGCGTCACGGCAAGGTTCATCGGAAGCTCAACCGCACCGCCGAGCATCGCAAGGCGATGTTCGCCAACATGTGCGCCGCGCTGATCAAGCACGAGCAGATCGTCACCACGCTGCCGAAGGCCAAGGAGCTGCGGCCGATCGTCGAGAAGCTCGTCACCCTCGGCAAGAAGGGCGGTCTCGCTTTGCGTCGCCAGGCGATCGCCGAGATGCGCGATGTCGACCAGGTCAAGAAGCTGTTCGACGTCCTGGCACCCCGCTACAAGGACCGCAACGGCGGCTACACCCGCATCATCAAGGCCGGCTTCCGCTACGGCGACAACGCCGCGATGGCCGTGATCGAGTTCGTCGATCGCGACGTCGATGCCAAGGGCCAGGATTCCGGCCCGGTGCAGGAGACCTCGGAAGCGGCGTAAGCGCAGCTCCGACCCGACGTTCAAAACGGCGCCTTCGGGCGCCGTTTTCATTTTGAGGTTCTGTAGCCCGGATGAGCGAAGCGACATGTGGGGTCGCCTGCACAGCTCGTGTGACTTTAACAGCATAGACCGGAGCGCCGCGCATGAGCGCCGCAGAACTGCACATCGTCTACGAGGCGGATGAGGACCGCACCGGCAAGATCATAGCGACGGCCAGGGCCGGAGTGTTTGCCGCGCGCGGCGAGGCGTGGTTCGGCTGCGACCTGAATGCCTTCGTGAAGGGTCTGCGCTCCTATCCGCTATCGTGGGACAAGCCGCCGATGATCGAAGGCGGTTACTTCGATGGACAAGGCGGCCTCGCGCAATGCCTCGTCCGGATCGTCATCAGGCCATACGACTTCCGTGGACATTTGCTGGTGCATGCGGATCTGGCTACGCTCGTTCAGAGCACAGCGGATGCCGACGTGCAGAACAGCGCTTCGATCCGCTTCCTGACCGAATATGCACTCGTCGAACGTTTCGCGACCGAGCTGGCGCAGGTCCCGAACGGCAAGCGCGAAGCGGCTATCCTGATAGGGACCACGAGCTGACAACCACGGCGCCTTCGGGCGCCGTCTTATTTCGAGGATCAGCTCTGCGCGCGGCGCGTTGAGTGTCGGCGCGCGACGCCCCACATCCGTTCCTTCAGCACAACGGAGAGCTGCTCATGCACATCGACCTTTCAGGAAAAACTGCGCTCGTCACCGGGTCCACCGCCGGCATCGGCTTCGCGATTGCCAAGGGATTGGCCGCCTCGGGCGCCGAGGTCGTTCTGAACGGCCGGACCACCGACCGTGTCGATGCGGCCGTCGCGAAGCTGAAGCAGGCGGTTCCCGCGGCCAAGCTGCGCGGCGTCGCCGGCGACGTCGCTCAGATCGGCGGCTGCAACGCCATCGTCACCGCGCTGCCCGAGGTCGACATTCTCGTCAACAATGCCGGCATCTTCGAGCCGAAGGAGTTCTTCGACATTCCCGACGAGGACTGGAGCCGCTTCTTCGAGATCAACGTCATGTCCGGCGTGCGCATGGCGCGCGCCTACATGCAGGGCATGCTGAAGCGCAACTGGGGTCGCATCATCTTCATCTCCTCGGAGTCGGCGGTCAACATCCCGACCGAGATGATCCATTACGGCATGACCAAGACCGCGCAGCTCGCGGTCTCCCGCGGCCTTGCCAAACTGACCCGCGGCACCGGCGTCACCGTCAATGCAGTGCTGCCGGGACCGACGATGTCGGAAGGCGTCGAGACCTTCGTCAAGGATCTCGCCCGCCAGAACGGGCAGTCGGAGGAGGAGGCGGCCTCGTCCTTCGTCAAGCAGCACAGGCCGGCCTCGCTGCTGCAGCGCTTCGCCAGCGTCGACGAGATCGCCAACATGGTCGTCTACGCCGCCTCCAAGCAGGCATCCGCCACGAATGGCGCCGCGCTGCGCGCCGAGGGCGGCATCCTCGACACCATCGCCTGAGGCCGGCCATGGCGGCTTACGTCATCTCCGAGGTCGAGGTGCGCGACATCGAGGCGATGGAACGCTATCGCACCCGCGCGGCGCACTCGATCGCGCAATATGGCGGGCGCTATCTGGTCCGCGGCGGGACCTCCGAGACGGTCGAAGGCGGCCCGCCGGCCAAGACCCTCATTATCGTCGAGTTCCCGTCGATGGCCCGGCTGCGAGAATGGTATGCGTCGGCCGAATACGCCGACGCCCTGGGCGAGCGCTGGAAGGCGCTGGACCGCCGGCTGATTTTCGTCGAGGGTGCTGCACCTGCGTAGAGAACGGACTCTGTTGCGCCCATGCTGACCATCACCCCCCGCCGCAGGCGTTGGCTCAAGCTGACCTCGGCGCGGTGGCAGCGGCGGGTGCTGTTCGTGGCCGGCGGCCTGGTGGTGGGCGCGGCGGCGGTGGCGCTGGCGGAGCTCGCCGACCTGGCCCAGCTCGCCTTCAACTGGCTGCTGTCGAAATCACGCTACGCCTCACTGATCGTGACGCCCGCCGGCTTCGCGCTGTCGGTCTATCTGACCCAGCGCTTCTTCCCGAACGCGCAAGGCAGCGGCATCCCGCAGGCCATCGCCGCGCGCCACCTGACGGACACGAGCGCGCGCAGCCCGCTGGTGTCGATCCGCATCGCCATCGGCAAGGTGCTGCTGACCCTGCTCGGGCTGCTGTGCGGCGGCTCGGTCGGCCGCGAGGGGCCGACCGTGCAGGTCGGCGCCTCCATCATGTTCGCGCTCGGCCGGCTGTCTCCGCGGCGGCAGCCGGGCTTGATCCTGGCCGGCGCCGCCGCCGGGGTCGCGGCCGCCTTCAACACGCCGCTGGCCGGCATCGTGTTCGGCATCGAGGAGATGAGCCGTGCCTTCGAGACGCGGACCTCGAGCCTCGTCATCGCCACCGTGATCGCCGCTGGCCTGACCTCGCTGGCCCTGATGGGCAACTACGCCTATTTCGGCACGACGCCGATCGCGCTCGGCAAGGGCATCGACTGGCTGGCGGTGCCCGTCTGCGGGGTCTTGGGCGGCGCCGCCGGCGGGCTGTTCAGCCGCATCCTGATCACGATGGCGCGCGGGCTGCCCGGGGCGTCCGGCCGGCTCCTCAAGCGCCACCCGCTGCCGTTCGCGCTCGCCTGCGGCTTTGCCGTCGCGCTGTGCGGGCTGGCGTCAGGCGATACCATCTACGGCACCGGCTATGCCCAGGTGAAAGGGGCGCTGGAGACCGGCACGCCGCTGCCGGGCGATTTCGGCGTGCTGAAATTCCTCGCCACCACCTTTGCCGCGATCAGCGGCATTCCTGGCGGCATCTTCGCGCCGTCGCTCGCAGTCGGGGCGGGTATCGGCGCCAACGTCGCCAGCCTGTTCCAGCAGTCGCTACTGGCGCCGATCATGCTGCTCGGCATGGTCGCCTATTTCGCCGGCGTCGTGCAGGCGCCGATCACCGCCTTCGTCATCGTCACCGAGATGACCGACAACCACGCCATGGTGGTGCCGCTGATGATGGCCTCGCTGATCGCCTACGGCACCTCGCGTCTGATCTGCGAGGAGGGGCTCTATCACGCTCTCGCCAAGGGCTTCGTCGCCCGAGCTGAGACCAAGGCTGAGGCCGCGCAGGAGTCGAAGCAGGCCACAGCGCCGTCCTGACGCAGCGCTCATCCACCATGTTCGGAGCGCGCCGATAACGGCTGTCGGTTCAATCGCTTGATGGCAGATCCTGAGATCTGCCATCGGCTCGAAAGGGCTGCCGGCGGCCCCGTTGCCGGCGCCGCCGCGCAAGGTTCGTCGGCCTACTTCCTGAACGGATCCGGCCGCATCAGGAGCCGGCCGGAGATCGAGTTCGGCACCTCGTAGGGCGAGCCAATCGACAGCACGTGGCTCAGCGCGATCAGCCGGTTCGGCAGCTTGGCCGGCGGCGGTGTCTGGAACGAATAGGACGTCGGGTTGTGGCACAGGAAGCAGTTCAGCACGTTCTTGATCGGCGTGTTGTCGGCGTTCTGCACGAAGGTCTCGGCGGTGGCGTTGGCGAGATTGACCGAGCCGACCGCGCTGGTCTGGTTGCTGTTCAGGTTGTACGAGTTGGGGAGCATCCAGACGGTGCCGTCGAGGCTGTAGCTCGCGAAGGTCGATTGCGGGCCCTTCAGGCCGGAGAGAAAGCCCTGGGCTTGCGCCGTGATCGCGAAGATGTTGCCGACGCCGTTGGGCTGGTTCTCGCCGCCGGTCTGGTTCTCGAGCACGACGTTGGTCGCCGGCGTCAGCTTCTGGGTCGCCGGATCGAGCCGCAGTTGCGGCCGGTTGGCGCCGGGCAGCGCCGCGATGTTGACCTGCGAGAACGGCGTACCGCCCTTGTAGAGCGTGTAGCTCTTCGGATCGGAGCGGCTTGCCGATGGCGCAAAGGTGTTGTCCGGCGTCTGCGGCGAGTTGTTCTTCAGCTCGAACGTGCCCCACAGGAATTCGGGGTGGTTCTCGGTGTAGCCGACCACGTGCAAGCCGATCAGCGCCACGGTCACCGTGACGAACTTGCCGGGCGTCGGGCGGATCGTGATCAGGCCGGGGGTAACGTTGTTCTCCAGCACCGGCACCTGTGCCTGGGTGGTGTAGGCGCCCGCAGGCGGTGCCTGCCCGGGGTCGAGCCGCAGCCACGTCGCCTTGAACACCGCATCGCCCACGGCGAAGGATGAATCCGCCGGCTGGCTCTGGTAGCCGCCGGTCGCGATCAGGTTCTTGCGCGCCGTGTTGAAATAGCCCTGGTTCATGTGGACCGAGGCGTAGACGGGATAGCCGTTCTGCGCGACCAGCATGTTGCCGTCGGCTTCGACGATGGCGCCGGCGCCTTCGGTGAAGCCGGCCGTGCCGTGGAAGACCTGGGCACGGGCCGCCAGCGTCAGCGGGCGCGGCCGTGATGCGCCGGCATTCTCGGCGTTGCTGAGCAGCTCGTCGGGCGTCGCCAAGGTCATGAACCGCGGCACGGCGGCGCCGGAGCCCGGGTCCTTCACCAGCGCTGTCGCCCAGACGAACGCCTCCCACGACCATTGATGGAAATTGCAGTCCGGCGTCGGGATGGTCTTGGTGTCGGAGGTGGGGAAGGCGGCGTCCGGCTTGAGATAATTGCCCAGTCCCTCCGACCAGCCGAAGGCCGGGCAGTTCTTCGCCGGCGGCGGCGGAGCAGCGCTGGCGGGGTTGAGAGCGCCGGCAAGGCCGCTCGCGGTGACGGTCGTCGCGAAAGTGAGCATGAGCCACTGAATCGTCTTCATGGCCGGTCTCCATTGATGTGCGCGCTGGGATGGGCCGATGAATCTCGCCGCCATGCGTCGCAAATGATTGTTAAAAATGATTCATTCAAAAGTAGTGCGCGGCAAACATGCACCCAAAGGTGAGATTTGCAAGACCGGCAGCTCACGCAGTCCGCAATTTTTTTCGGACGCCCCTCGCGGCAGCATTCGTCTTCACCGGCCGACACGGGCTGCAGTGTGAGCGCAGGCACGGTTGACACCACGGATCGCGTGCATCCTGGCGGCCGTTCGCTGGAGAAGTGCGGACAATGAGGTCTTCACGCCGGTGGACAGCAACCACAGGAGAGTGAAATGAAGTCCATCATGGCCGCTGCGTTGCTGCTCGCGTTGACGTCGGGCGCAAGCCTTGCGGGTACGCCGCTGATCGATGCGCGGCAGCACAACCAGTCACATCGCATCTACAATGGCATCGCGAGTGGACGGCTGACCTATCCCGAGGCGCAGCAGCTCGTCCGCGGTCAGATCCACGTCCAGAAGCTGGAAAACAAGGCCAAGGCGGACGGCGTGGTGACGCCGTTCGAGCGTGCCCGCATCAACGTCGCGCAATCCGTGCAGGGCGCGCGCATCTTCTGGAAGAAGCACAATTAGCCGCGCACGGCAGCTCGCTGGTGGCAAAGCGCCGCTTCGGCGGCGCTTTGCCACCACGTGATGCGGCGGCGCCGCCGCTCACACCAGCGCGGCTGCGACGCCGGCTAGGGCGCTGAACGTGACCACGACGAGCGGCGGCGCGCGCCAGGCGACCAAGAGGACAAAACCGACCAGCGCGATGCCAAAATCCGCGGCGTTGTGGACGGTGGTCGTCCAGACCGGGTCGTACAGGGCCGCTCCCAGCACACCGACGACCGCAGCGTTGACACCCCGCATCATCGCCTGGGCGCCGGAGCGTTTGCGGAACGAGTCCCAGAACGGCAGCGCGGCGAGCAGGACCAGCATGCCCGGCAGGAAGATGCCCAGGAGACCGAGCGCGGCCCCGACGATCCCATGCGGCTCCGGAGCGACGACGGCGCCGAGATAGACGGCGAAGGTGAAGAGCGGGCCCGGGACGGCCTGCGCCGCACCGTAGCCGGCGAGAAAGGCGTCGTCGCTCAGCCAGCCAGGTCCGACGAAGGCCTCGCGCAGCAGCGGCAGCACGACATGTCCACCGCCGAACACCAGCGCGCCGGAGCGATAGAAGGCATCGAACAAGGCGACGCCGGTCGATCCCGTCACGCCGCGCAGCAGCGGAAGTCCCGCCAACAGGACAACGAACAGCGCGAGCGCGATCAGCCCGACGCTCCGCGAGACGGGGATCGCGACGTGTCCCGACGGCGCCGCCTCGCCGCGGCAGAGCCAGAGGCCGGCGAGCCCGCCGAGGACGATCGCTCCGATCTGCACGACCGAGGCCGTACTCGACAGGATGATGAGCGTTGCGGCGACCGCGATCGAGGCGCGCGCACGATCCGGACACAGCGAGCGCGCCATGCCCCAGACCGCCTGCGCGACGATGGCGACCGCGGTCAGCTTCAGCCCGTGCAGCAGGCCGCTGCCGATCGGTCCGCTCAATCGGCCCGCACCATAGGCGAACAGGACGAGCGCGGCGGCCGACGGCAGGGTGAAGCCGGTCCAGGCGGCGAGCGCGCCGAGATAGCCGGCCCGCATCAGCCCGATGGAGAAGCCGACCTGGCTGCTGGCGGGGCCGGGCAGGAACTGGCACAGCCCGACCAGATCGGCATAGGCATGCTCGTCGATCCATTTCCGTCTGACGACGAACTCGTCGCGGAAGTAGCCGATATGGGCGATCGGACCGCCGAAGCAGGTCAGGCCGAGCGTGAGGAAGATCCGCAGAACCTCGAGCGGTGATCCGGAGCGCCGGCCGTGATCGGCGGGCGGGTTGGTCGCGGACTTCAGGCTGCTCACGGACGTTCTTTCCAGTCGCGAGGAGGTTCTTATCGGCTTTCGTTAAGGGGAAACGGGACCGTCGGCCAGTCTCAATCGCTCATGGCCGCTGATCGGACCGCGCGTCGGCTGCCGGCCATCTTATGCCTTCGATCGGCGGGATGGTGGGGCACGGCGCCACCGCGATCTCGCGCGCGGGGAGACCGCGGGTGCGCCTTTGCCCATTGTTGCCTGTTAGTTAGCTCCATCCCTCCAGCACGATCTTGCCGCGGGAGGTGTTGCTCTCGATCAACGCGTGCGCGCGCTTGAGGTTGGCCGCGTTGATGGTGCCGTAATTGTCGCCAAGGGTGGTGCGGATCACGCCCTTGTCGATCAGGTCGGACACGTCGTTGAGCAGATGGTGCTGCGCGATCATGTCGGGTGTCGTGAAAGATGAGCGCGTGAACATCGACTCCCAGTGGATCGAGATCGCCTTGCCCTTGAAGGCGGCGAGCGAGAACTCGGCGGGATCGTCGATCAGGCCGAACTTGCCCTGCGGCGTCATGAAGTCGGCGATCGCCTTGTAGTGCTGCTCGGTGTGGGTGAGGCTGGCGATGAGGCTGACCGGCGGCAGCTTCAGCGCGTCGATCTGCTCTTTCATCGGCTTGCCATGATCGATCACGGCATGGGCGCCGAGCTTCAGGCACCAGTCGCGCGACTCCGGTCGCGTCGCGGTGGCGAGCACGGTCAGCCCGGTGAGCCGGCGCGCGAGCTGAATCAGGATCGAGCCGACGCCGCCGGCCGCGCCGGTGATCAGCAAAGTGCGGTCGTCGAGGCTCCTGCCGGGGATTGCGCCGAGCCTGTCGAACAAGAGCTCCCAGGCCGTGATCGAGGTCAGGGGCAGGGCGGCGGCTTCGGCGAACGACAGGCTCTTCGGTTTGCGGCCGACGATGCGCTCGTCGACCAGATGGAATTCGGCATTGGTGCCCTGGCGCAGGATCGAGCCAGCGTAGAACACCTCGTCACCGGGCTTGAACAGGCTCACGTCCGGGCCGATAGCCTCGACCACGCCAGCGGCGTCATAGCCCAGGATCTTGGTTTCGCCGGCGGGCGGTGCGGCGCGCTTGCGCACCTTGGTGTCGACCGGATTGACCGACACCGCTTTCACGGCGACGCGGATGTCGCGTCCCTTCGGCTCGGGTTTGGCGGTCTCGAGATCGAACAGCGCGCGGTCCTCGGTGATGGGCAGCGACTGCTGGTATCCGACGGCCTTCATGAACAGCCTCCTGGTTGGCTTGGCGATAGGATCTGTTTGTCCTGCTGGCGCCAGTTCAGCAAGTACTGTAAAAATGGGGAACTAGTCCCCGTTTGGATACTATTGGGCCAACACGCGATGAAACGGAAGAATTTCACCCGCCGTCCCGGCTGCGCGGTCGAAGCCACGCTCGATCTGATCGACGGCAAGTGGAAGGGCGTGATCCTCTACCACCTGCAGGGTGGCAGCCAGCGCTTCGGCGAGCTGCGCCGGCTGATGCCCGGCATCACCCAGCGCATGTTGACAAAGCAGCTGCGTGCGCTGGAGGAGGACGGGCTGGTCGTCCGCAAGGTCTATGCCGAGGTGCCGCCGCGCGTCGAATACAGCCTGTCCGAGGTCGGCGAGAGCCTGCGGCCGGTGATCGAGGTTCTCAGAAGCTGGGGCGAGCGGCACCAGGAACGGCTGTCCTGCGCGCCCGTTGCAGAGACCATCAAAACGCCGCATCAGGCCGCCTGAGCTTGGCCGCACCGGCCGTTCCGCTTATATCGAAACCGTCATTTCCCAGGATTGTTCGCATGTCGTTGATTCGCTCCACACTGGTCCTGCTGCTGTCTCTGCTGGCCGCGTCTCCGCTGGCGGCGCAGGACCGGCGCGTGCCGCAGTCCCAGGCCGAGCTGCGGCTGTCGTATGCGCCGATCGTGCAGCGCGTGCAGCCGGCGGTCGTCAACGTCTACGCCGCCAAGGTGGTGCAGAACCGCAATCCCTTTCTCGACGATCCGATCTTCCGCCGCTTCTTCGGTCTGCAGGGCGGGCCGCAGGAGCAGATGCAGCGCTCGCTCGGCTCGGGCGTGATGATCGATGCGTCCGGTCTCGTCGTCACCAACGTGCATGTGATCGAGGGCGCCGACGAGGTGAAGGTGTCGCTCGCCGACAAGCGCGAGTTCGAGGCCGAGATCGTGCTGAAGGACAGCCGTACCGATCTCGCCGTGCTCAAGCTGAAGGGCACCAAGGAGCAGTTTCCGACGCTCGACCTCGCCAACTCCGATGATCTCCTGGTCGGCGACATCGTGCTGGCGATCGGCAATCCGTTCGGCGTCGGCCAGACCGTGACGCACGGCATCGTCTCGGCGCTGGCGCGCACGCAGGTCGGCATCACCGACTATCAGTTCTTCATCCAGACCGATGCCGCGATCAATCCCGGTAATTCGGGCGGTGCGTTGGTCGATATCAACGGCCGTCTGGTCGGCATCAACACCGCGATCTATTCCAAGTCCGGCGGCTCGCAGGGCATCGGCTTTGCCATTCCCGCGAACATGGTGCGCGTCGTCGTGGCCTCGGCCAAGAGCGGCGGCAAGGCGGTGAAGCGCCCATGGCTCGGCGCGCGGCTGCAGGCGGTGACGCCCGAGATCGCCGAGAGCCTCGGCCTGCGCTCGCCGACCGGCGCGCTGGTCGCCTCGGTGGTCGCGAACAGCCCGGCGGCGAAGGCGGGCATCAAGTCGTCGGACCTGATCGTGTCGATCGACGGCCAGCCCGTCGATGATCCCAACGCGTTCGACTACCGTTTTGCGACCCGTCCGCTCGGCGGCACTGCGCAGATCGAGGTGCAACGCGGCGGCAAGCCGGTGAAGGTCGCGGTCGCGCTGGAGACCGCACCGGACACCGGGCGCAACGAGATGGTCATCAACGGCCGCTCGCCATTCCAGGGCGCGAAGGTCGCCAACATCTCGCCGGCGGTCGCCGACGAGCTGCACCTCGATGCCGACACCGAGGGCGTGGTGGTGCTCGAGCCGGGCGACGGCACCACCGCCGCCAATGTCGGCTTCCAGAAGGGCGACGTCATCATGGCCGTGAACAACCAGAAGATCGCCAAGACCGCCGATCTCGACAAGGCCTCGCGCGAGGCCGCCCGCATCTGGCGCATCACCGTGCTGCGCGGCGGCCAGCAGATCAACGTCACGCTCGGCGGATGAGCCCGAAGCGTCCCCAGCAGGGAGGCCCGAGCCTCTTCGCTGCGGCGGGGATGGAGCACGATGCGCCACGGCCGCTGCCGGAGCGGCTGCGCCCGCACAAGCTGTCCGACGTCGTCGGGCAGGATCACATCCTCGGGCCCGATGGCGCGCTGACGCGCATGCTGGAGACGCGCACGCTGGGCTCGCTGATCTTCTGGGGCCCGCCCGGCACCGGCAAGACCACGGTGGCGCGGCTGTTGGCAGACGCCACGGAGTTGCATTTCGAGCAGATCTCGGCGGTGTTCTCCGGCGTCGCCGATTTGAAGAAGGTGTTCGACGCGGCGCGCGCGCGACGCGAGACCGGGCAGGGCACGCTGCTCTTCGTCGACGAGGTGCATCGCTTCAATCGCGCCCAGCAGGATTCCTTCCTGCCGGTGATGGAGGACGGCACCGTCGTGCTGGTCGGCGCGACCACGGAGAACCCGTCCTTCGAGCTCAACGCCGCTCTGCTGTCGCGTTCGCGCGTGCTGGTGTTCCACTCGCTCGACGCCGCCGCGATCGAGAAGCTCTACAGCAACGCAGAGGCGGTCGAGGGCCGCAAGCTGCCGCTCGATGACGAGGCGCGCGCCGTGCTGATCCGCATGGCCGACGGCGACGGCCGCGCCGCGCTGACGCTCGCCGAGGAGGTCTGGCGCTCGGCGCGCAAGGACGAGATCTTCAACGCGGTGCAGCTGCAGGACATCCTGCAGCGCCGCGCGCCGATCTACGACAAGTCCGCCGACGGCCACTACAACCTGATCTCGGCCCTGCACAAATCGGTGCGCGGCTCGGACCCGGATGCCGCGCTGTACTACTTCGCCCGCATGCTCGACGCCGGCGAGGATCCGCTGTTCCTCGCCCGCCGCATCGTGCGCATGGCCGTGGAGGACATCGGCCTCGCCGATCCGCAGGCGCTGGTGATCGCCAACGCCGCCAAGGACGCCTATGATTTCCTGGGCTCGCCCGAAGGCGAGCTCGCGATCGCGCAGGCCGTGATCTATGTGGCGACCGCGCCGAAATCCAACGCCGCCTACAAGGCGTTCGGCGCAGCCAAGCGCGTGGCGAAGGAGGGCGGCTCGCTGCTGCCGCCCAAGCACATCTTGAATGCCCCGACCAAGCTGATGCAGAGCGAAGGCTACGGCACCGGCTATCAGTACGACCACGACACGCCCGACGCGTTTTCGGGGCAGGACTACTTTCCCGACGCCCTCGGTCGCCAGCAGTTCTACGATCCCCCGGAGCGCGGCTTCGAGCGCGAGATCAGGAAACGGCTGGATTATTGGGCGAAGCTGAGGAAGGAGCGGGGCGGGTAGGATCGCTGACCTTGCGGCTTGCTCGGTTCACCTCGGCCCGCTTGCTGGGAAACACCGAGCTCTCCTGCGGACGCCTGACTCGGAGACCGCTATGCCAAGTGACCATCAACTACTTCCCGCTCTGTACGAACTCCGCGATCTCCCGCGTCAGTCGGTCGTCCTCGGTATTGATCGCATACACCTCGGACATGTGGCTGTGCTGCGGCAGCATCACCGCGCGGGCGCAGCCGGATGGCCGTTTGCAGGCGGCCTGCTTCAACAGGTCGAACTGCTCGACGAAGCGCGGCGGGTCGAGCTCGGCGGAGACGATCATCAGCGGCAGACTCGAGGCTTGCAGGCCTGATAGCGACGAGCGCTCCTTGAAGCGCGAGGGATCGGTGCCGAAATAGGCCATCTCCTGGTCGCCAAGCGGCGTCGCGGTGAGGTCGTAGACGCCCGAGGCCATGATCGCGCCCGCAAGGCCGCCGCCGGCGACCTTGTGGAATTCGGGATGCGCGACATAGGTCGCGACGTGCACCGCGCCGGCCGAATGGCCCATCAGATAGATGCGCGCGGGATCGCCGCCGTTCTCGGCGGCATGGGCGACCACCCATTGCACCGCGCTGGCGACGTCCTCGACGCCGGCAGGCCAGGGGAATTTCGGCGCGAGGCGGTAGGTGATGTCGACGCCGACGAAGCCGCTCTTCACCGCCCATAGCATGATGTTGTCGTAGAACGGGCCGTCCGGCGTGGTGCGCTTGTTGCCGCCGATGAAGGCGCCGCCATGCACGAAGATCAGCACGGGCCGGGGCGGGGCCGCGGCATCCGGTGTGAAGACGTCGAGCAGATTGCGCTCCGCCGTGCCGTATCTCACATCGCGCTGCACCTTGAGGCCGGTGTAGGGTTCCTTGGCCTGCAGCGGCGCGTAGATCGCGGCGGTCTTCGGCGGGGCGATGACCCGACCCATCTCGATCAGCTTCCAGGCGATGTCGTCGGGCATCGGGCTCTGCTGCGCCTGCGTGGCGGTCGTCGCCAGCGTGGCAGCCAGGATCGCCAAGCCCAGTCGCGTGAGCGTCATTCGATTCGCTCCGATCAGTATCGATGGCCCAAGGGGCCGACTCACAAGCGGATTTATCGCGATTTCGCCGTGACTGGCAGTGGCTTTTGAGATACGCAACCTGCCATGAGCCGCCGTATCAAGCGAACCCAGACCCGATCCGATCGCCCGACCGATCGCCGCAGCGAGCGGCCGAAGGCGGAGGCGGCCCGCAGCCCAGGCGCCGCGGCCAAGCGTGAGTCTGCGAAGCGTCCCGATGCCGAGCGGCCGCGGCGCGACCGTTTTGCCGGTGACCGCGAGGCGGCACCGCGCGGCGATTTCGGGCGCGGCAAAGCCGAGCGCAGCCGTGCGCCGCGCGCCGAGGGAGAGGATCGCCGCGACAGCTTCGCGCCGCGCAAACAGCCGCCGGCCAAGCGCGCCGGCGCCGGCAAGCCTGCGCGGTTCAGCTCGGAGCATGCCGAGCGCAGGCCTGCGGCGCCGCCGCCGAAGAAGGTCGAGCCGGAGACGCCGCTGCTGCCGACGAAGGTGCAGACCGTGGTGGTCACGGCCGACGAGAACAACATGCGCGTCGACCGCTTCCTCGAGGCGCGCTTCCCCGGTCTGTCGTTCTCCCACATCCAGCGCATCGTCCGCAAAGGCGAGTTGCGCGTCGATGGCAAGCGCGCGGACTCCAAGGACCGCCTGGAGGAAGGCCAGAGCGTGCGCATTCCGCCGCTCAAGCTCGATGCGCCGAAGGAGCGCGCCGGCCTCTCCGAGGGCGAGCGAAAGACGCTGGAGAGCCTCAAGGCGATGACGCTGTACGAGGACGACGACGTGCTCGTCCTCAACAAGCCCGCCGGGCTTGCGGTGCAGGGCGGCTCCGGCATGACCCGCCACATCGACCAGATGCTGGAGGTGATGCGCGACGCCAAGGGCCAGAAGCCGCGGCTCGTGCACCGCATCGACCGCGAGACCTCCGGCTGCCTCCTGATCGCCAAGACCCGTTTCGCCGCCACGCATCTGACTGGCGCCTTCCGCAGCCGTTCCGCGCGCAAGATCTACTGGGCGCTGGTGGCGGGCGTGCCCAAGCCCAAGCAGGGCCGCATCTCCACGTATCTTGCCAAGGAGGAGAGCGAGGACGACACCATCATGCGCGTCGCCGCCCATGGCGACGAGGGCGCCAGCCACGCCGTGACCTACTACGCCGTGGTCGAGGCCTCGGCCAACAAGCTCGCCTGGGTGTCCTTGAAGCCGGTGACGGGGCGCACCCATCAGTTGCGCGCGCACATGGCCCATATCGGCCACCCCATCGTCGGCGACCCCAAATATTTCAACATCGAGAACTGGGCGCTGCCCGGCGGCCTGCAGAACCGGCTGCATCTCTTGGCGCGCCGCATCGTCATCCCGCATCCGCGCGGCGGGTTCATCGACGCCACCGCGCCGCTGCCGCCGCACATGCTGCAGTCGTGGAACCTGCTCGGCCTCGAGCATGACCGCTTCGACCCGATCGAGAACGCGCCGGAGGAGTGAGCGGCTCCGAAGCGCTCAGCCTCTCTGTTCGACGAGCTGAATGCCCGCGTCCCGCAGCGCGCAGAAGATGTTTTCGATATCCTCGGGCGGCATGTCCCATCCGCACAGCGCGTTCAACTCGTCGAAGGTGATCTTGCCATCCTGCTCGCTCATCGCGATCAGCCGGCGAACGATCTCCGGCATGTTCATGGTCGTCCTCCTCTTTGCAGCCTCTGCTTAAGGGGAGGAGAATCGGTTTCCGCTGCGGCCTTCAGTTCCGGAACTGCTGCAGGAACAGTGTGAGCGAATCGTGCGGGGTTTCGACGTCGAGGATGACCCAGCCGTCCGGCCCCTTGACCACGATGAAGTTCATCGTCACGCGGTGACCCTGGTTGTCGAAGCTGGCGGCGACATAGGTCTTGTCGAACTGCCTGCGCAAAATCGAGATCGCGACCGGGCCGAGCTTCCAGCGCGGGCTCTGCACCAGGAAATCGTAGGGCTCACGCCGCGGCGCCGTCCAGGCCCTGGCGAGGCTCGGATCGAAGAACTGCCGTGCGACCTCGGCCGTCCGCGGCAGCCCGGCGGAGAGCTCCGGCGCGCCCCGGCCGTAATGCGCATAGACGTTGCGCACCAGCGATTCCGGCGTGCGGAAGCCGGCTGAGGCCGGGACGGTGCTGCCGAGCAGGACGAGAGCGGAGAGCAGGGGACGCATCGGCAGCTCGCATTTCGGGCGGACAGGGCTTATCTACCGCGAAAACAACGGATCCCGTGTGATCATCCCGCGAGAGGGCTGGAATTCTGATGCGTGAACTGTTTGACGACGTCGTCGGCCGGTCGCCGCTCGATCCGCAGGAATCGGCGCGCCAGGCGATGCGGACGCCGCTGCGCAAGCGCTTCTACAAGGAGGCCGGGACCGCCGCCGCCGAGGGCGGCTTCAACGTGACCCTCGACGGCCGGCCGATCCGCACGCCGTCGGGGCGCGTCGTCATCGTTCCCGCCGGGGAGCTGGCGGCGGCCGTGGCCGCCGAGTGGCAGGCCCAGGGTGAGAACATCGACCCCGCCACGATGCCGCTGACGCGGTTCGCCAACAGCGTCGTGCAGTCGGTGGTCGACCGCACCGATGACGTGCGCGAGGACATTGCCAAATATCTCCAATCGGACCTGTTGTTCTACCGGGCCGGCCATCCTGAGGGGCTGGTCGCGCGCGAGGCCGAGCATTGGGACCCGGTGCTGGACTGGGCCCGCGATAGTCTCGGCGCGCATTTCATCCTGTCCGAAGGCATCATGCATGTGACCCAACCGGAGGCTGCGGTGCAGGCGGCGCGCGGTGCGCTGCCGACCGGCCCGTGGACGGTGGCGGCGGCGCATGTCGTCACCACACTGACCGGCTCGGCGCTGCTGGCGCTGGCGCTGGTTCATGGGGTGCGCGACCCTGGCCAGATCTGGGCGGCCGCCCATGTCGACGAGGACTGGAACGTCGCGCAATGGGGGGCCGACGAGGAGGCGATGAGCCGCCGCGCCGCCAAGCAGATCGACTACGAGGCCGCCGTCCGCATCCTCCAGGCGGTCGACGCCGCGCTCTGAGGCCGGTTAACGCCGGGTTTAGGGGCAACCGATAGGCTGTGCGCGTAACCCGAGTACGCGCATGGTCCAGAGTGTCACCCCGTCGCCTTCCGTGAGCGCCGTCCGCGGCGTCGGCAGCTCGCCGGCCGGAACCACGGTGGCGGCAGCAACCACGCTGCAGGCCGGCGCACTGGTCAGCGCCAGGGTGCAGCAGGTGCTCGCCGAGAATCTGGTCCAAGTCGCGATCGGAAACCTGTCGATGGAGCTCGCGAGCGAGCTGCCGCTGCAGGCCGGCCAGACGGTGCAGGTCGCCGTGTCGCAGACCGCGCAAGGGCTGCAGCTCGCCATCGTCGGGCAGGGCGGCAGCGCTGCCGCTGGCACCACCGGCACCCCGACGCCGGCCGCCACCGTCGTCGACGTCACCGGCCGGCTGGCGCCGGGGCTGCCTCCGCCGCCGGATCCGCTGACCGGGATGGAGCGGCTCGCATTGTCGATTGCCAGCGAGGAGGCGGCGACCCGTCAGGGCAGCCAGGGCCAATTGTTCGCCGATCTCCAGGCCGTCGCCGACTCGCCGAACCTTCCACCGGCCTTGCGCGCCGCCGTGGCCCAGGTGCTGGCGCAACAGACCCAGCTATCGCCGGCGCTGACCGCGGAGGATGTGCAGAACGCCGTACAGCATTCCGGCCTGTTCCTGGAATCCTCGCTCGCCAATGGCGCCGCCGGTGCCGGCACGCCCGACCTGAAGGCGGCGCTGATCGTGCTGCGCCAGACGCTGGCGACGGTGCTGCAGACCGCCGAGCCCGGCATGGCGGCGTCGACGCAGCCGTCGCCCGGTGGCTCCTACGCCTCGGTGCTGTCCGAGGCCGGCCGCGCCGCCGCCGCGCAGCAACAGAGCGGCGCACCCTCGCTGGTGCCCGACATCGAGATCGAGCTGCCGCCCCAGCCCTGGGCCACGGGAATGGGGCGGCCCGACGCCGCGTCTGCCGGCTTCACCGGCTCGGCGCTGATCGAGGCCCTGACGGGCGCCAAGGCGCAGTCGCTCACGCCCGGCACGGTGCTGGCCGTGCTGCAGGAAGCGCAGCAGCAGATTCCGCGCGCCGCCGGCCTCGTTCCCGGACGCAACGCCAATGGCCGCGCCGATATGGTCGTGCGCACCAACACGCCGCCGCCGCCGTTCCGCGGGGCTGCACCGATGCCGCAGGCCGTGGCGACGCCGACGCTCGGCCCGGACACGCCGCTGCCGGCGATCGCGCACCGCCTGCTCGACGAGACCGACCAGGCGCTGTCGCGCCAGACCCTGCTGCAGGTGGCGTCGCTGCCGGATCGCCCGGACGCCTCGACCGCGCGCACCGATCCCGCGCCGCCGCGCTGGAACTTCGAGATTCCCTTCGCTACCCCGCAGGGCACGGCCATGGCGCAGTTCGAGATCTCGCGCGACGGCGGCACGCAATCGCCGGACGCCGCCAAGCGCGTCTGGCGGGCGCGCTTCTCGCTCGACGTCGAGCCGGCCGGCCCGGTGCATGCGATGATCAGCTTCAGCGCCGAGCGCACCTCCGTGCGGATGTGGGCCGAGCGTCCGGTCACCGCCGCGCGCTTGCGCGCCGGTCTCTCCGAACTGAGCCAGGCCCTCAGCCGTGCCGAGCTCTCGCCGGGCGATCTCGTGGTGCAGGACGGCTCGCCGCCGGCGGCGATGCCGCCCAGGGCCGGCCATTTCCTGGATCGCGCGCTATGAGCATCGAGGTGAAGGCCGCCAACAAGACCCAGCTCGCCGTCGCCTTGCACTATGACAAGGGCCAGGGCGCGCCGCGCGTCGTCGCCAAGGGCAAGGGCACGATCGGCGCCAAGATCATCGAGGTCGCGAAGGCGCACGACATCCCGATCGAGGAGAACGAGGTGCTGGCCGGCGCGCTCTCCAATGTCGAGCTCGGCGACGAGATCCCGGAGGAGCTCTACAAGGCCGTCGCCGAGGTGCTGGTGTTCGTGCTCAACCTGTCGCGGCCGATGCGCTGAGCGCGCCGCATTTGTGATCTCCGTCATGCGTCGGTCGTCACCGCCCTGTGATAGGGAGGAGCCGACGACGACGGAGAAATTCGCGATGCCCATGATGAGCCGCCGCCACGTGCTCGCCCTGATGACCGGCGCCAGCCTGCTGCCCGCACGTTCATTCGCGCATGTCGCGCCGCCGCGCAACGAGATCCGCGGCGATCTCGCCAAGCGCTTCACCGACGAAGGCACCAAGGGGACTTTCCTGGCCTACAAGGTCGAGGAATATCTCGTCATCGCCAGCGACACCGATCGCTCCGGCGAGGCAAGGCTGCCGGCCTCGACCTTCAAGATCGCGAACTCGCTGATCGCGCTGGAGACGGGCGTCGTCGAGGATCCCGACAAGGACGTGTTCAAGTGGGATGGCGTCTCGAGATCGATCGAGGCCTGGAACAAGGACCACACCTTGCGCAGCGCGATCGCGGTCTCCGCCGTGCCGGTCTATCAGGAGATCGCGCGCCGCATCGGCGCTGAGCGGATGCAGACATATCTCGAGGAGCTCGACTACGGCAATCACGACATCGGCGGCGGCATCGACCAGTTCTGGCTGACCGGCGCGCTTCGCATCGATCCCGTCGAGCAGGTCGATTTCATCGATCGCCTCAGGCGTGGCGCGCTTCAGGTCTCCAAGCGCAGCCAGGATCTGACCCGCGACATCATCCCCGTGACCAAGGTCGGCGATGCCGTCATTCACTTCAAGTCCGGACTGCTCGGCAAGGAGCAGGGGGCGCTTGGCTGGATGGTCGGCTGGGTCGACAAGGGCGATCAGCCGACCGTGTTCGCGCTCAACATGGACTGCCCTGAGCCGCGCCACGTCGAGGCTCGGATGACGCTGACGCAGGCTTGCCTGAAAGACATCGGCGCGGTGTGAATCGAACTGCCGTGATGTCGTGGCGTAGCCCGGATGGGCGCAGCGATATCCGGGACCAGCGAACGTGAGTTCCTCGAAGACCAGGACACTGTCGTCATTGCGGGGAGCGAAGCGACGAAGCAATCCGGAGTCATCGAGGGACTCGGGATCGCTTCGCTTCGCCGCTTCGCGCGCAATGACGCGGAAATGTTGGTGGCCTATCTCCGCGCCAGCTCCAGGTCGACGCCCCTGATCTCCGTGCCCGCCGGGCGGATCGACACGGTCTGCCGGCGTCCCTGCGTCGTCAGCGACAGCCCGGCGGAAAACGTCTGCCCGCGCGCCTGGGCTTCGATGCGGTTGCCGACCGCGCGGCCCTCGATCGTGCCGGATGCGTTGTGGCTCGATTCGCTCCATTGCCCCGAGATCTCGCCGCCGCGATAGGCGACGTCGCTGGAGAGGTCGATGTTGTAGCTGTCGCTCGCGCAGCGGATGTTGAGCCGGAGCTGCTCGCCGGCGCCGCCGACGTCATAGGCCGCGCGGCAGCGCAGCCGCTCCTGGTTGCCGTCGGACATGCTGATCACGCCGCCGCCGGTCCAGGAGCCCTCCAGCCCCCGGAACGGCGCGGCAGGCGCCGCATGGGCCGCGCCGCCCAAGGCGAGGGCGGTCAGCAAAGTTGGGATCGCAAGGCGAGAGGCGCGCATCATCGGGCTCCGTTTCATCGTCGAAAAGTGAGCGACAACGCAGCAAGACCCGATGCGTTCGACCTGTCACCTCAAGAATTGATCCAAATCGTTCTATTTTTGCTCACGACAGTTTGAACAGTGCGCGCAGGAAATCCGTCACCGCCTGGCGGGCCGCCTCGGCCGTGGCCGGATTGCCGCCGACATGCGGATCGAACTCGACGCAGGCGTCCTGATAGGTGAAGGGCTGCTGCGTGTCGGCATTGATCAGCATCCCGCCGTCGCTCTCCTTGATGCGGCAGTTGCGCACGGTCTGCGCCTTCGGCGCGACGGCGAGCATGTTGGCGCCGAGCAGGCCGAGATCGAAGCCGTGCGGCGAGTCCGGATATTCGGTCAGCGCGACGTCGCGGCCCGCTGCCTTCAGCCGCTCGACATAGGCCTTGCAGGTCCGCACCGGATTGTAGTCGTCCGGTCCGCCGTGAAAGATCCGGATCGGCCGCGCCACGACGTCGGTCTCACCGAGATAGGTCGTCGAGCAGTCCGGATAGAACGGGATGTAGGCGGCAAATTGCAGCCCGGAATTGTTCCAGCGCTTGTGGAAGCGCTGGAGGCTAGCATACAGCGCCGCCTGTCCGCCGCGTGAAAAGCCCATCAGCACGATGCGCTCGGGATCGACGCGCGGATGCTTCGCCAGCACGTCCAGCGCACGATAGATGTCCATGATCAGGTTCAGCCGGCCGAGCTGGGCCTGGTTGGTGCTGGTCGCGGTGATGCCGCGCCCGGTGAAGCCGTCGATCGCGAAGGTCGAGATCCCCATTGCATTGAAGGTGCGGCTCCAGGCTGCGATGTTGGCGCCGACGCCGCCCGAGCCGTGCATCAGCACCACTACCGGCAGCCTGCCGCTGCCCTGCGCCACGCGCATTTCGCCGACGACGGTGACCGGCTTGCCGCCGTCGTCGCCGGAGAGGAACTGCCGGTCGGACAGGGTCAGCGAGGGGATCGGGTACATCTCGACCCGGGCGGGCACGTCCTTGGTGATGCCCTGCGCGCTCGCGCTGCCGCAGAGCCCGGGACCGAGTGCAGCGAGCAGCATCATGACCACCGCCGTTGCTGCCGAACGCCGCGCTGGTCCAGCGGTGGTGCGCGATACGCGTCTGAGACCGAAACAGGCGCGCGCGGCAAGCGCCAACGGCGCGCTACCATGGTGTCGCTCCATGACCGTCCTCCTGGCTCGCCGCTTGTGGCGCGGCTTTGCAACCAAGTAGAACGAGCGATCATGGCGCTGTCAAACCATCCCGTGAGATGCATGGTGGACAACGGATCGAGGGGGCATGTGCGTTGCTCGGGCGGGCAGCCCGGCGGAGAGCGGTATGCTGATCACGCGGCGCTCGTGCGACCGTTTGGCGATCGCGGCCTCTGCGCCCGGTAACGTGATCAGGACGAGGCGATCATCGACCGTCAGCGTCGCGTGATCCGACTTGTGGGTGATCCATTATCCTTTCGGTGTCGTTGCGGATTCTTCGTGCCTTTCGGACTCCGCATCAACGCCCGGGAAGCAAAGCGCGACATATCGCCCAGCATCCTTGCAGACTTCTGCGATGATACATGGTGCGCAGTTGTCGCAGTCGCCGCATGTTGCGGAAAAATTCTGGATTGCAGCTATCAGTTCGCCTATGAGGAGCGCACGAACGTTCGCCGGCTCGCGACGGTGGCATACGACGCGTCGAGTTGGTGAGCGACGATCTGGAAGACGGGCGGCGGATCCTCGGCGATCCGATGTCCTCGATAATCGTCCAGCATCCATGCGCGCCGGCGACGTAACAAGATGGACTTCATGCTGAGAGAGCAATTGATCCGTTCGGCCGGCGCGACGATCTGTGCGGTCTCGTTTCTCACGCTTGCAGCGTGCAGCGACCGTGACGGCTCCGGTGCCTCCCAAGCGTCGAGCCCTCCCGAGGTCGGCGTGATCACGGTCGAAGCGGCGCCGGTGACGTTGACCAAGAACCTGCCGGGGCGGATCACGTCGATGCGGATCGCCGAGGTGCGGCCGCGCGTCAGCGGCATCGTGGTCGAGCGCAGCTTCCAGCAGGGCGCGCTCGTCGAGGCAGGCGCCGTGCTGTACCGGATCGATCCGGCGCCGTTCCAGGTCGAGCTCGACAAGGCTCGCGCTGCGCTCGCCAAGGCCGAGGCCGTGCTCTATCAGGCCGATCGCCAGGAAGACCGCCTCAAGACCTTGTTGACCGGCCAGGCCACGTCCCAGGCGCAGTACGAGCTCGCGGTTGCCTCCGAGCGCCAGGCCGAGGCCGACGTCGCGGCCCAGAAGGCCGCGGTTGCGCAGGCGCAGCTCAATCTTGATTGGGCGACGGTGCGCGCGCCGATCAGCGGCCGCATCGGCCGTGCGCTGGTCACCGAAGGCGCGCTGGTCAATCCCAACGAGACGACTCATCTCGCCACCATCCAGCAGCTCGATCCGGTCTATGCCGACTTCACCCAGTCGGTTGCCGAGCTGAACGAACTGCGGCGCGATCTCGCGGAAGGGCGGCTGAAGAGCGTTGCGCCCGACGCGGCGCGCGTCCGACTCGTGTTGGACGACGGCTCAATCTACAAGCATGCAGGGCGCCTGCTGTTCTCCGACGTCAGCGTCGATCCGGGCACCGCCAAGGTGACGTTGCGCGGCGAGTTTCCGAATCCCGAAGGCGAGCTGCTGCCCGGTATGTATGTCCGGGTGCAGATCGAGGAGGCGATCGATACCAACGGCATCGTGGTCCCGGCGCAGGCTGTGCAGCGCACGACGTCGGGCAGCAGCGCCGTCTATGTCGTCAATGACGAAGGCCGCGCCACCCTTCAGCCGGTACGTGCCGGGCGCACGCTCGCCTCCGGCGTCCTGATCGAGGATGGCCTCAAGCCCGGCTGGCGCGTCGTCGTCGACGGCGTCCAGAAGGTGGCGCCCGGTAGTGCCGTCACAGCCGTGCCCTGGAAGGTTTCCGGCTCCGACAAGCCGTCCGCCTCGAACTGACGCAGTCACGGCCCGGAGGTTGTCATGTCGCGCTTCTTCATCGCACGTCCGATCTTTGCCTGGGTCGTGGCGATCTTCATCTGCCTGGCCGGCGTGCTGTCGATTCCGTTCCTGCCCGTCGCGCAGTATCCGATCATCGCGCCGCCCTCGATCTCGATTTCGACCGCCTATCCCGGCGCGTCGACCGAGAACCTGTATTACAGTGTCACGCGCCTGATCGAGGAGGAGCTGAACGGCGCCGCCGGCATCCTGAACTACGAATCGACCAGCGACACCACCGGCGAGGTCGAGATCCTCGCTTCTTTCAAGCCGGGCACCGACATCGACCTCGCCTCCGTCGACGTCCAGAACCGCATCAAGCGCATCGAGCCGCGCCTGCCCGAGGCGGTGCGGCAGCAGGGCATCGTCATTCTCGAGGCGAGCAGCGCCATCCTGCAATTCGTCACCTTGACCTCGACCGACGGCAGTCTCGACGAGATCGGGCTCGGCGACGTCGCGACGCGCTACGTGCTGCCCGAGCTGCGCCGGCTGCCCGGCGTCGGCCGTGCGCGGCTGTTCGCCACCGAGCGCGCGATGCGCATCTGGCTCGATCCCGACAAGCTGCTCGGCCTCGGCCTCACGCCGCAGGACGTCGATCAGGCGATCGCGGCGCAGAACGCGCAGGTCGCCTCCGGCCAGCTCGGCGTGCAGCCGTCGCCGACCCGCCAGCGGGTGCAGAACACCGTGCTGGTGAAGGGCCAGCTCGAGTCGCCGGAGGAGTTCGGCAACATTGTGCTGCGCGCCAACCTGAATGGCTCGGCCGTGCGGCTTGCGGACGTCGCGCGCATCGAGGTCGGCGGTCTCTCTTATGCGTTCTCGTCCTGGCTCAACGGGAAGCCCGCCGCCTCGGTCGCGGTGCAACTGGCGCCGGCCGGCAATGCGCTCGCCACCTCCAAGGCGGTCAAGGCGCGGATGGAGGAGCTTGCCGCGTTCTTTCCCCCGGGCGTGAAGTACGAAGTCTCCTACGACGTGACCCCGGTGATCGCGGCCTCCGTCAAGAAGGTGCTGATGACGCTGGGCGAGGCCGTCGTGCTGGTGTTCCTGGTGATGTTCCTGTTCCTGCAGAACATCCGCTACACGTTGATCCCGACCATCGTGGTGCCGATTGCGCTGCTCGGCACCTGCGGCGTGCTGCTCGCGCTCGGCTTCTCCATCAACGTGCTGACGATGTTCGGCATGGTGCTCGCGATCGGCATCCTCGTGGACGACGCCATCGTCGTGGTCGAGAACGTCGAACGCATCATGGCGGAAGAGGGGCTGCCGCCGCGCGAGGCGACCGACAAGGCGATGGATCAGATCACCGGCGCGGTGATCGGCATCACGCTGGTGCTGATGGCCGTGTTCGTGCCGATGGCCTTCTTCCCGGGCTCGGTCGGCATCATGTATCAGCAGTTCTCCGCCGCCATGGTGGTGTCGATCGGCTTCTCGGCGTTCCTCGCGCTGTCGCTGACGCCCGCGCTGTGCGCGACCCTGCTGAAGCCGATCGAGAAGGGGCACGGCCACGCCGCACGCGGCTTCTTCGGCTGGTTCAACCGCCGCTTTGCCGCGGCGACCAACCGCTACAGCCAGGCGACACGCTGGATCGTGGCGCGCGCCGGACGCTTCATGATCGTTTATGCACTGATCCTGGCGGGGCTCGGCTATTCGTTCTGGCGCATGCCCGGCGGCTTCCTGCCGGTGGACGACCAGGGCTTCGTCATGGTCGACGTGCTGGCGCCCGCCGATGCCAGCGCCAACCGGACCCTCGACATCTTGCAGGAGGTCAACGAGAAGCTGGTCGCGACGCCCGGCATCGACACGGTGTCGTTCGTCGCCGGCTTCAGCTTCTACGGCCAGGGCGCCAACACCGCGCAGGCCTTCGTGACGTTGAAGGACTGGTCGGAGCGCAACAAGGCCCAGAGCGCGGACGCCCTGATCGCCAAGCTCAATCCGGAGTTCGCGAAAATCCGTGATGCCGAGGTGTCGGTGCTGGCGCCGCCGCCGATCGACAATCTCGGCAACACCTCCGGCTTCAGTTTCCGCCTGCAGGATCGCTCGCAGCGCGGCTATGATGCGCTGATGGCGGCCAAGGATACGCTGTTTGCGGCCGCGGCGAACTCGCCCGTGCTCGGCAAGCTGAGCGTCGAGGGGCTGCCGCCGGCGCCCTCGGTCCGTCTCGAGATCGACCGTGCCAAGGCGGCCGCGCTCGGCGTCACCTTCGCGGCCATCAACGGCGCGCTGTCGACGAGCCTCGGCTCGAGCTACATCAACGACTTCCTCAATCTCGGCCGCATGCAGCGCGTGATCGTGCAAGCCAATGAGGACAAGCGCCTCAAGCCGGAGGACCTGCTGACATACAGCGTGCGCAACACGGCCGGCGAGATGGTGCCGTTCTCCTCCTTCGCCCGCCTGTCATGGGTGGTCGGGCCGACCCAGGTCGTCGGCTTCGACGGCTACCCGTCGGTCCGCATCACCGGCAATCCCAAGCCGGGCTACACCTCCGGCGACGCGATCGCCGAGATGGAGCGGCTGATGGGCACCTTGCCGAAGGGCTTCGGCTACGCCTGGACCGGCCAGTCGCTGCAGGAGAAGCTTGCGGGATCGCAGGCCGCGTTCCTGCTCGGGCTGTCGATCCTGTTCGTCTTCCTCTGCCTCGCCGCGCTGTACGAGAGCTGGGCGATCCCGTTCGCGGTCATGCTCGCCGTGCCGCTCGGCCTGATCGGCTCGGTCGCCGCGGCCTGGCTGCGCGGCCTGCCAAACGACGTCTATTTCACCGTCGGCGTCATCACCATCATCGGCCTGTCGGCGAAGAACGCGATCCTGATCATCGAGTTCGCCAAGGACCTGCGGGCGCGCGGGATGCCCCTGATCGAGGCCACCGTCACCGCCTGCGAGCTGCGCTTCCGGCCGATCATCATGACGTCGCTGGCCTTCATCCTCGGTGTCGTGCCGCTGGTGATCGCCACGGGGGCGAGTGGCGCGAGCCAGCAGGCGCTGGGCACGGGCGTGCTCGGCGGCATGATCACGGCGACCTTCCTCGCGGTGCTCTGGGTACCGGTGTTCTTCGTCGTGGTGATCCGGTTCTTCACCCGCGACAAGCCGGCCGCGGCGACGCCGAACCGGGAGCTGCCGTCGGCCGCGCACTGATCCGGGGCGTGCAGGGGACGCGCCGTCCGATCAGGCTGCGGCCCGGCCGATCCGGCCGAGATGGGTGAAGCCGAAGCCGTCGGCGTATTTCAAACCGTAGCCGGCGAGGCGGTCGACGCCGATATGGGCAAGCCAGACGGTCGCGATCGCCGTGACCAGCGGTTGTCCGGCCAGGAGTCCGAGGGCGAGCAGGGCGGCGGGCGCCAGCGTGCTGTGGACGGCATTGTAGACGACCGCGCCGACGCGCGGTCCGCCGAGATAGGCCGCGAAGCTGGTGTCCGGGGCCAGAAACAGCGCCGCGAACAGCCACCACGACCCGCCCTGGTGGGCATAGAAGGCGGCTGCGCCGGCGGCCAGCGCCAGCCCTTCGAGCCGCAGCAGCAGGCGCGGGCCGCCATGGACGGCGCCATGGGATGTGCCGGAAGGCTCAGTGACCAGATCCGGTTGAGCGGCCATATCCATGATTCTGCTTCCAATTCCGAACTGTGGGAGGAGGGGCGGCACGGCCGAAAGCGGCTTTCCGGCTCCGAAATAGCCGTGATAGAAGGCCGCCAACAGTCACGACATCGGGAACGGGCGGGAAGCGCATGAAGGACATCCTGGACACCCTCGAGGAGCGGCGCAAAGGCGCCAAGCTCGGCGGCGGCGAGAAGCGCATCGAGGCGCAGCACGCACGCGGCAAGCTGACGGCGCGGGAGCGCATCGAGCTGCTGCTCGACAAGGGCTCGTTCGAGGAGTTCGACATGTTCGTCGAGCACCGTTCGACCGAGTTCGGCATGGAGAAGACCAAGGTCCCGGGCGATGGCGTCGTCACCGGCTGGGGCACCGTCAACGGCCGCAAGACTTTTGTGTTCGCCAAGGACTTCACCGTGTTCGGCGGCTCTTTGTCCGAGACCCACGCGCTGAAGATCACCAAGCTGCAGGACATGGCGATGAAGGCGAGGGCGCCGATCATCGGCCTCTATGACGCCGGCGGCGCCCGCATCCAGGAGGGCGTCGCGGCGCTCGCGGGCTATTCCTACGTGTTCCGCCGCAACGTGCTGGCGTCCGGCGTGATCCCGCAGATCTCGGTGATCATGGGCCCGTGCGCCGGGGGCGACGTGTATTCGCCGGCGATGACCGACTTCATCTTCATGGTGAAGAACACCAGCTACATGTTCGTGACCGGCCCGGATGTCGTGAAGACCGTCACCAACGAGGTCGTGACCGCGGAGGAGCTCGGCGGCGCCTCGGTGCATGCGACGCGCTCCTCGATCGCCGACGGCGCCTTCGACAACGACGTCGAGACCCTGCTGCAAATGCGGCGCCTCATCGACTTCCTGCCGTCGAACAACTCCGACGGCGTGCCGGAATGGCCGAGCTTCGACGACATCGAGCGCGTCGACATGTCGCTCGACACGCTGATCCCGGACAATCCGAACAAGCCCTACGACATGAAGGAGCTGATCCTGAAGGTCGTCGACGAGGGCGACTTCTTCGAGATCGCGGAAGGCTTCGCCAAGAACATCGTCACCGGCTTCGGCCGCATTGCCGGCCGCACCGTGGGCTTCGTCGCCAACCAGCCGATGGTGCTGGCCGGCGTGCTCGACAGCGACGCCTCGCGCAAGGCCGCGCGCTTCGTCCGCTTCTGCGACGCCTTCAACATCCCGATCGTCACCTTCGTCGACGTGCCGGGCTTCCTGCCGGGCACCGCGCAGGAATATGGCGGCCTGATCAAGCATGGCGCCAAGCTGTTGTTCGCGTACTCGCAATGCACGGTGCCGCTCGTCACCGTGATCACCCGCAAGGCCTATGGCGGCGCCTTCGACGTCATGGCCTCGAAGGAGATCGGCGCCGACATGAACTACGCCTGGCCGACGGCGCAGATTGCGGTGATGGGCGCCAAGGGCGCCGTCGAGATCATCTTCCGCGCCGACATGGCGGATCCGGAGAAGATCGCCGCGCGCACCAAGGAATACGAGGACCGCTTCCTGTCGCCGTTCATCGCTGCCGAGCGCGGATACATCGACGACGTCATCATGCCGCACTCCACCCGCCGCCGCATCGCCCGTGCGCTCGCCATGCTGCGTGACAAGAAGATGGAGATGCCGGCCAAGAAGCACGACAATCTGCCGTTGTGAGCGGCGGTTGAAGAGCAGGGAGGGCGGCGCACCGGCGGGTCGCCGTCGTATTTGACGAAGTCTGGCGGCCGCCGCGCGCTGCCGCTGGATCGGCGCGGCAATCTGCGCCGTTTTCGCCCCTGGCGTTAAGCTTACGGCTTAACTAACCTTTAACGAAGGGTTTGCGGGAACTGGGCCGCTGGCCTAGCCTTTGTCGATCGCTGATGGGTCAGAAGAGTAGGGTCGCGTATCATGGCTGTTAGAACATCGGCATATCGGAATTCCAGAGTTCTGGTCGTCTGCGCGGCCGCCGCCGCGCTGGTGTTCTCCTCCGAGGCCGCGTCGGCCCGGTCTGGCGTTGCCGTGGCTGCGCCCGCGGCCGCCGGTCAGGCGGGGGCAAGCCAAGTCGTCCCGCCGGCGCCTGGCGTGCGGTCCTTCGTCCGTCACCACCACCGCGGCTATCGTTCCTATCTGCCGGCTGCCGGCGCGTTCGCCTATGGCGGCTATGGCGAGCCCGTGCCGCAGCAGATCCCCGAGCACACATCGGCCGATGTGCGCTACACCTATACCTACGACGTCCCGTGGGACTGGGTCCACCGCTTTCCGCCGAACGTCGTGCCGTCGGATCGCCCCTATGTGTCGAGCTGCCCGATGCAGACCGTGACGGTGCCGGGACGCCGCGGCGGCGATCACTCCGTCACGATCACCCGCTGCTACTGACGTTTTGAGCCAGCTCAATGCGACCCGTGTGAACCGGCGCTAGATTTCATCAAATACCGACCGGCCTCGCTCGCGCGAGGTCGCGAGGTGACGAGGCCCGGACTCCTAGGCACTCCGGGCCTCGTTGATTCTGATAGTCTCCCGTCATCGCGCGAGTCGGCGCGGGGGAGGCTCCAATGATCGAGACGACGGCGAGGTCGCGTTTTTTGATCGTGCGCATCTGCATGGCGCTGATGATATCGGCCGCCGCCGCTCAAGCCGCCGGCGCCGATGAGACCGTGACGATCGGCGGCTCCCGCGTCGCCCTGATCAGGCCGGCCTCGGTGCGCGCCAGCGTGATCCTGCTGCCCGGCGGCGACGGCGCCATCAATGTCGGCGATCGCGGCGACATTCACGGCCTGCTCGGCAACCAGCTGGTGCGCACGCGCAACGCCTATGCCGCCCGCGGGCTCGCCGTCATGGTCGCGGACGCCAGCACCGATTTGAAGGCCGCGGTGGACTACATGGCCGCGATCAAGCGGCCGGTGACGGTGATCGGGACCAGCCGAGGCACGTTGCGCGCCGCGGAAGGCATTGCCCGCGGTGCCCGGCCGGATGCGCTGGTGCTGACTTCGGGCTTCCTCAGCTCGGAGTCCGGCAGCTCCTCGAACGTGATGTCGATCCTGGGCTCGCCCTCCGCCTTGCCGCGGACGCTGGTCATTCATCACACCAGTGACGGCTGCAAGTTCACGCTGCCGGCGGGCGTCGATCCATTCATCAGATGGTCGGGCGGCCGCGCGCGGGTGAAGTGGCTGTCGGGCGGCGCGGAGGCGGGGGATCCCTGTCAGGCGCGCGGCCATCACGGCTTCAACGGGCTCGACGGGCAGGTGGTCGGCCTGGCCGCAGGGTTTCGCTGAGCGGCCGATTGCAGGTAGACTCCGCGACAACACCAACATGGTCCGGAGGAAACTCGATGCAGTCAGCCATTTTCGTCGTTCGCGCGACCCTGCCTGATCCCGCCCGGCGCGATGAGTTCGATCGCTGGTATCGCGACGTTCATCTGCCCGACGCGATCAGGAGTTTTGGCGTGCGCAAGGCGTGGCGGATGTGGAGTCTCGCTGATCCCTCGGTGCATCAGGCGATGTATCAGTTCGATGCCATTGACGCGATGGAGCGCGCCGTCGGCGGCGACGAGATGAAGCGCCTGATCGCCGACTTCAATCGCGACTGGCCCGACGTGACGCGGACGCGCGAGAGCTTCGTACTGGCGGACGGATTTCCAGTTGATTCTTGACTTTGGGTGCATTCTCATCGAGCTGCGGTAGCCATCAATTCGCGAGTGGCCACCAAATGCTCGTAATCGGAGATGAATTTTCTTCAGCATCCGCACAATGGCCGAGCAGGTGTTCAACAACCTGGCAATTGTCTCGCTCGTACGGCGTCACTTTGGCTGAGGCCAGAAGAGCAGCTAAGCACAATTCAGCCAAGACGAAGAAACGCATTTTGCGGAGTTCGTAAGCAATCGGACAATGCGCACTTGGACAATAGCGTATTTCACCCAACTCGTAAGGCCGGTGCTGGATGCTCTCGGCGCTTTCGGAAATGATGGTCTCACGCGGTCGAGGCCCGCCGGCAAAATCGTCAACCGGTCTATATCTCCTTCAGGATTGCTTCTATTTCGGGTATCAAGTTCCGCCCGGGACAGTCGGTAGCGGCATGAAGTTTGTGGATGGTGACGCTGGACGTTGGAAGATTCCAACGAATTAAGAGCCACTTCAATAGGCCTCGCAATGCTTCTCTTTGCCCTGGGCGTACCACTTCATGTTCGAAGTCACCCTCGACAGCAATCTGAATGTAACCTCTAGGATCGTAGCCCGTATTAGTGTCACCGGCGAACCTTACATCCCGTCCCTCAGCGATGGAGCCCCTTGCGTCGATGTAGAAATGATAAGGTACATCGGGCCAGGATGGTTTTGACTTTGATGGTGAGACTCGACCTGGCGATTGCGAGAATGCCTGCAAGCCGCGCATCTTCGCCTCGATGCTGGTCGAGTTGTTACTTCGAACGCCCGTATGATGTATAATTATGCCAATGACAGTCTGGGCTGTCATTCCACCATTTGCCGGTTTCGCTCCCCATTGTTCGCGCGACACGATCTCCGGCTGCGCGCCCTGAACATCGGGGTTTCGGTCAGCAAAGGACCGCTCGGTACTGGTCGCGCTGCAATTCGAAAGGGTTGCAGCGAGGGCGAGTAACAAAACGAGCTGCTTCCCCATGGCCATTCCTTCGGGTCTGAAGTCGAATAGAGCGTATCCGGATGCTATTAGGAGTGCCTAGACAATGGTCAGGGCGGCCCAAGCTGGACGATCGGCACCAAAGTTAGGCGCGCTTCAGCAGCTATTCTTAAAGTATGCTGTTGGATAGCCGCGCTGCTTGTATCCTTGTGCGGCGCTCTGGGCTGTGTCCCTGTTCAGCGGGCCGACTCCGACACAGTACCAGCCGGCGCGGAAGTTAGGATAGTAATTACGAGCATTTGTGTCGATGAGTTGTGCTTGAAGCGCACCGCTGACTCCGCGGGCGACACTCAGATCTTCGGAACAATATGCTATCGCGTAGTAGCCGCACCTGCGGCCCCCTTCTGAGGCCGGGTTCGGCTGCGTAGGGCTGGGTGCTAAAGCTGCGTTGGGCGCCTGAAGAGCAGCGGGTGCCATCGCCGTTGCAGGTCGGGCACTCGAGTTGGCCTTCTCATTTTCAGAGTCGGCCCTTTCAAAGACGGCATTTGCGAAGCAAGGGCTTGAGCCACTCTTCAACTCCCATACCATCTTGGCTTGAGCATTCGTAGTAAGAATGAGGTAGTAACAGGTAAATCCAGCGCCAGCGATCTGATAGTTCGATCCGCTCTCGCCCCTTGAACTCGTGATGGAGGCCTGACCGAGATTGGGTAAGCTAGCTTCGCGCGTCTGACCAATCTTGTTGAAGACGATGTGCGGTCCAGGCGGACTGATCGAAACCCACACGCCATCGAACATTTGTAAGGCATCGTCGGCGAGCGCATTTGTCGAGAAAGCCAATGATACGCTCGTCACCCCGGCAACGAGAAAGACGGGAACGCGCATCGCTCACTGCTCCGCGCTAGGGAGGATCTTTCTTGAAATGCGCAGATGGGAAACACACCGAGGAGCCACCTTTGAGTTCCCAGGTCATCTCGCTATTGTTTATCTTGCCGACGAAGTATTGACACGAAAAGCCCTCGCCGGAGACTAGGAAGTTCGACCCGTTCTCGCCGTTTGAAACTCGGATGGCCGCCTGTCCTAAGACAGGAAGGCTGGCTTCACGAGAGTTGAGGCCCACCTTGTTGAAGATGAAGTGCGGACCGGGCGGATTGACCGAAACCCAAACGCCGTTGAAAATGTCCAGCGCGTCCGCCCGAGCGTTAGCGGTTGCAAAAACAAGGAGGTACCCAAGAGCTATCAAAAAACAGCGCATTGCGCTTCCCCTTCAGGTTAATATACTAAGGTCAAAAAGCCGTATGCGCGGCATTGCCAAGGCTACAACCACTGCATTAGGATTTCCAGTGTTTTGACGAGGCCCGGACTGAGCACGGAATAAGGGCAGAGGGGGATAGTATGTTGATAGTTAGGGTATGGAAGAGTGATTTCTCTTCGAAGCTTCTGGTGGCCGGCCTCTGCGCAGCCTTTTTCCTGCCTCAAGCCCAAGCGCAAACTCAAGGCCTTCTCGATGGTCGGTTGCTCGGCAACTGGCTCAAGAGTGGATCCGGAGACAATATTCGCTTTCTGTCAAATGGTGATTTGAACATTTCGTTTTCCGGGGCGGCAACCGTTTTCAACGGAGTCGGATCGGTCGAGAGGTGTGCCGATGGCGGCGCGAATATTTGCCTGGTCGGGCCGCGCTTTAGGTGTGCCTACCGGTATGCTTTTGCCGGTGAAGGACTAAATCTCTCGTTCCGTACAGGTGGGCCGGACGTGGCCTGTAGAGCCGCGGCAGGCGATTACCGGCGGGTGGAGCCCTAAGCGACTGGGGCTACTTCCGGTCTGAATCGTGTCCAACGAGCAGTCCCGGCGGGGCTTTTGATCCACTGGTCCCGCAAAAACGTCTGCTGACGGTTTGAGTGATTGCTTGAGCTATTTGAGCCTGCATTGTCTCCGTTTGAAGATTGATTTCGTCCGCTCGGTTGACGATCACGCCCGCCTCAAGGAGCAGAGCCGGATAGAAAGCTTCCTTCAGTACGGCTAACCGATCATTCAGATAGATCCCGCGCTGCCGATCAATGAGTTTTCGCCCTTCACCGGGAATCTTCATCGCATGGTGCAACGAAGGCCGCAGTCCTTGCCTGATCAGTTCATCTGCCAAAATCTGGGCAGCCGCTAAGCTTTCGGAAAACTTAGGAGTGAGCTCGGACAGGAAGATCGAAAAGCCGGAAAATTCGTCGCTGTAATGGTTTGCTCGTCCGGCGAAGCTCCATTCATGGATGAATAACGGCTGAACTGAATCGTGATGAATGGAGATAAATAGAGTTGGAGAATAGCGTTTTGCCTGGGCGACGCGGTTGAGTAGCTGTTCTTGACCTATGCCGTGTACGACCAGCACGCTCACAAGGTACCCCGACCTTGCAAGTTCCAATGAAACCCTGCGAGCGAGGTTGAGGTTGAACTCAAACTCCGGCACGCCGCGCGCGCTAGTCGCTCCGGGTTGCTCAGGCGTGTGGCCGACGTCCAGCATAACCTTCGCGATCGATGTGCAGTGCGGCACAGACGCTGACTGTGATGCTGCGGTCGGTATCAGAGCGATACTGCTAAGGCTGCTCGCGAGAAGGACAGCTCGAAGGCAAGATAATGCTCGCATGGAGGCCCCGGTCCAAAGCACCGCTTCTAATGCAATTGTCGATGGAGACCGATCCGATCAATCATACGGTTGTGTTCGAAGGAACTGTTAGCAGCCGTCGCCACTGCGAAGCCGAGATAAGCAGGCTTTCAACTGGGAAATCCGCCTCGAATAGGCGCTCGCCAAGCAAGTTATATTCGTAGCACAGGCATTTCGATCGTTGGACAACCAACTCTTCTCGGTTGCAGCCAGTCGTGAAGAGCTGGCTGCGTCACCATTGCTGCGAGCGTAAGCCTGAGCCGATGTATACAAAGCGTCAAGATTTTGATCGAGCTGAGCTAGGCCGCTGTCTGAACAGACAGTTCGTTCCGCCTCATTCAATCGCGCGGAGCAGGAGAAGCTCGGAGAGACGGGGGGACGAGGCGGTGGAGGTGGCGGTAACGGTGTCGGTGCCGGTACTGGTACCGGGCTATCGGCTTGCTCGAAAGCAGCTGATTTGAAACAGATGTCCCCACCGCTCTTCAGCTCCCAGACCATTCTTGTCCGCTGGTTGGTGGTGAGTATTAGGTAGAAGCAGGTGAACCCTGGGCCCGAGATTCGGAAATTTGATCCGTCTTCTCCATTGGATGGACCTATCGTGGCTTGGCCTAGTATCGGCAAACTAGCCTCTCTTTGACCCAGGCTGATCGTATTAAACACGACGTGCGGTCCCGGCGGGTTAACTGCCACCCACACGCCGTTGAAAATCTGTGTTGGATCGCCCTGCGCCTGAGCGCCGACGGCTGAGGCTAGGGAGCTCAACAACACCAAGGTAATGGCACGATAAAACACTGCTTGCTCTGAACGTTTCTTCAATTCGGGTGCTCAGTCTAATCCGCTCGCCAGCGGCTGATCAAGCCATACTCGACTGGACCGCGTACGCTCCTCCCGAGGCCGGATCACTATTGCCGCGCCATGTCCGATCGTTACGTGCTGGTCATCCGAACGCGTAGTTCTCCGCCTATTCAAGCGTTCACTCACAAGCGTCGTCCTGAATCGTAGTCGGCAACATTGAACGTCGGGGCTTTCCGCACTTGGCTATGGCATTGGGGTGTATGGTCGCCGCAAGCGTCGCACTCGTTGCAACCCCGTCGGCCGCTGCACCGCCGTCAGCCGCGCCGCTCGACGATGGCGCCGCGGTGGAGCGCGCGATCGGCGGCGTGAGATGTCGCGGCTGATCGCGGACTTCAATCGCGATCGGCCGGGTGTGACGCGTATGCGCGCGAGGTCGTGCTGGCGCAGACGGTCGACGCATGCTCGGTGCCGCCGGAAGAA
The DNA here is from genome assembly GCF_051167875.1 of Bradyrhizobium sp. HKCCYLRH3097. NCBI lineage: Bacteria > Pseudomonadati > Pseudomonadota > Alphaproteobacteria > Hyphomicrobiales > Nitrobacteraceae > Bradyrhizobium > Bradyrhizobium sp. HKCCYLRH3097. The sequence continues at coordinate 190,621 of NZ_JBNPTX010000005.1, read as the reverse complement.
GCCCTTTCGGATCACGGGGACGACGTGTCGATGGTATCATGTGCGCGCCATTTGGCTGTGATCGACTAAGTTCAGCTCACGTTCAGGTGATGGGTCGAATACTCCCTTCATGCCCTGGCTCGTGCATCATGGAGGCGTGCGATGGAACGACGGAACTTCCTCAAGCTGGCATTGGGGTTCGGCTGCGCGGCGGCGGCCGGCGCCGTGCTCCGCACCACCGATGCGGTCGCTGCGCCGCTCGCGCCATTGCCGCTGAACGAGGCGGCGCCTTCAGCCAGGGATCAGCACGTCGAGCCCGCGGTCGGTTCGCAGGATGAGGCCGACCGGCTCGCGCCGGAGCAGGTTCGCTGGGGGCATCACGGTCATCATCACGGACACCATGGTCACGGACACCATTGGGGCTGGCGCCGGCGGCATTGGGGTTGGCGGCGCCGTCATTGGGGCTGGCGCCACCATCATCGGCACTGGCACCGCCATTGGCATCGCCGCCACCACTGGTGATCGGCGCAGCCGCATTGCGAGAAAGCGCAGTTTCAGACGTGTGACCGCAACACGGCAGGGGTCGGCGTGGCGCGATCCCTGTCGCTCATTGTTTGCTTTCACCTGCCGAGGAAGCCCAGCAGCAGTGCGTCGTATTTGTCCGGCGCATCGAGGAAGACGAGGTGGCCGGCATTGGCGACCACCTCGGCGCGCGCATCGCCCATCCGGCTGGCCAGGCCCTTTGCCAGCTCGGCGTTCTGGCCCATCTTCGCTTTCAAGGCCTCGGGCGCGTTGGGCCGTCCCGGCGCGTTGTGATCGTCCGCGCCCATGATGAACAGCGTCGGCTGCGTCAGCAGCGGGATCTCGTGCACCACCGGCTCGCGGTAGATCATCTGATAGGAGCTGACGAAGCTCTTCAGCCAGCGCGAATAGTCGGCGCTTTGCTTCAGGTTGAAGCGTGCATCGATGAACGGCGTGACCTGCTCCGGCGGCAGCTTCAGCGCGTAGTTGGTCTCCAGCTGCTTGCGATAGCCGTCCGCCGTCAGCCGGTCCTCACTCTCGATGATCTTTTCCGACGGGATCGGCGGCACGTAGACGCGATAGTCCTCGAGCCCGATCGGCGCGGTCAGCACGAGATGCGCGACGCGGTCGGGATAGGCGCGGGCGATGCGCACGGCCAGCATGCCGCCCATCGAATGCGCGACGATATCCGCCTTGGCGATGCCGAGGTGATCGAGCAGCGTCATGGTGTTGCGCGCCAGCGTGTCGAAATGCAGCTCGCCTGCAGGCTTGGATGATTTGCCGAAGCCGACCTGGTCGGGCACCACGACGCGGAAGCCGGCGTCGGTCAGTGTCTTGATCACGGGCGCCCAGTAGCTCGAGGGGAAGTTGCGGCCGTGCAGCAGCAGGGCAACGCGGCCGTTCGGCTGCGTCGGCGCCACATCCATATAGGCCATGCGCAGCTGCTCGCCGTCATTGACCAGGGGCAGCAGGCTGACCGGATACGGATAGGGGAAACCTTCGAGATTGATGCCATAGGGCTCGCGCGGCGCCTCCGCCGCCGGGGCGACAGTCGGGGCGAGGGCGAGCAGGGCGGCACAGAAGGCGACAGCGAAACGGGACATGAAGACTCCACGACGGACGTGACGAGATGGTCGTCAACCGTCACGCCGTGCCCCGCGTTCGCCTTGGCCGCAAGGCACGAGGGCCGCGCTGCGATAAAGAGCGCGTGATCGTCAGTCTTCGGCCGGACCGAACAGCGCCGCGAAATGCTTTTCGCCGGCGCGGCTGAAATTGACCACGCGACTGCCTGGGGTGGCATCGCGCGCCGCCCATTTCAGCTCGGTGAAGCGCTTCATCAACGCTGCGCCGAGCGTGCCGGCGAGATGATGCCGCCGCGCGCTCCAGTCGAGGCAGGCCTTGCACACGGGCCGGCGCGGATGCGCCAGCATTTCCGGCGAGATCCGCAAATGCTGTGCCAGGAAATGTTTGCCGTCCTCGGTCAGCACGATCTCCTGCTTGCGCCGGCGGACCAGCTTCTGCCTCGTCATGCTGTCGAGCATCTGCACGCCGAGATCGCCGGCGAGATGGTCGTAGCAGATGCGTGCTCGCCGCAGCTCCGGCTCCTTCGGCCCGGTGCGCACCCGCATGTGGCCGGCGCGCGCGGCAAGGCCGGCGAGCTTCTCCAGCACGTCGGCGACATCGGGATCGGCGAGCCGGTAGTAGCGGTGGCGGCCCTGCTTCTCCGGCTCGACCAGGCCGCCGCCTTCGAGCTTGGCAAGATGCGAGCTCGCCGTCTGCGGCGTCACGCCCGCTTCCTGGGCGAGCTCGGTCGCGGTCAGCGCACGGCCCGAGAGCAGCGCAGTCAGCATATTGGCGCGGGCGGGATCGCCGACCAGCGCCGCCACCATCGCAATGTCCGGACCTGATTTCATACTTCGATGCTAGCCGAAGCATTCTCGCCCGGCAAGCGGATAGTGTCGACGATACAGAACTCACCGGAGGTTGTCATGACCATCACCGTCTTCATCCGCTATCGCATCGATCCGTTCAAGCGCGACGCGTTCGAGGCCTATGCCAGGCGCTGGCTGTCGATCATCCCCCGTTGCGGCGGCGACCTGATCGGCTATTTCATGCCTCATGAAGGCACCAACGACATCGCCTACGGCTTGATTTCATTCGACAGTCTCGCAGCTTACGAGCGCTATCGTACAGCCTTGCGCGGCGATGCTGAGGGCCGGGCGAACTTTGCGCTGGCCGAGGAGCACAAGCTCATTCTGGGCGAAGAGCGAACATTCTTGCGCAACGTCTTGGCGGCGCAATGATCGCGGCTCTATGCTGCCGCAACGCGAGGATGCATGGGAGGATGACATGACGTTGATCAACACGGCGGACAAGCGCGCGGCCTTTCGCAAGCTGCACGAGGCCGGCTGCTTCGTGCTGCCGAACCCGTTCGATGCCGGCACGGCCAAAATGCTGCAACATCTCGGCTTCAACGCGGTCGCCTCGACCAGCGCCGGCTTCGCGTGGTCGATCGGCAAGGCCGACACCGGCACGACGCTCGACGAGATGCTCGCGCATCTGGCGGCGCTGTCCGCGGCGGTCGACATTCCCGTCAACGCCGATTTCGAGGGCGGCTTCGCCGATGCCCCCGAGGGCGTGGCCGCCAACGTCACGCGCGCGGTCGCCACCGGCGTCGCCGGTCTGTCGATCGAGGACTCCACGGGTGACAAGGATGATCCGCTCTACGCGCGCGAACTGGCGGTTACGCGCATCCGCGCCGCACGTCAGGCGATCGATGCAAGCGGTGGGGACGTGCTGCTGACCGGCCGCTGCGAGGCGTTTCTCTGGGGCAAGCCCGACCTCAAGCTCGTGACCGACCGCCTCGCGGCCTATGCCGAGGCCGGCGCGGATTGTCTGTACGCTCCGGGGATCAAGACGGTCGAGGAGATCACGGCTGTCGTCAACGCGGTGGCGCCCAAGCCTGTGAACCTGCTGATCGGCGCGTCGGGTCTGTCATTGAGCCAGGCCGCCGAGCTCGGCGTGCGCCGCATCAGCGTCGGCGGTTCGCTGGCGCGGGTGGCCTGGGCCGGCTTCGTCCGGGCGGCCAAGGAGATGGCCGAGCAGGGCACCTTCACCGAACTGGCCAACGGCTATCCCGGGGGCGAGCTGAACAAGCTCTTCGGTTGAGATCAGGCTGCGCGCCCGTCCTCCCGCAGATACTGATCTCATCTGCCTGTAGAAAAGCCGCGGACTCTGCCGCGGCTTTTCAGTCTGATTCGCTGAAATCGCTTAGTAGCGATCCGTTCCGATGCCGACGCTGACGCCCGGGGCGCGGAAGCCGATGCCGCCGCGGTCTTCGTAGCCGCGCCGCTCGATGTAGCGCTCACGCGGAGCGTACGCGTAGGAATCGCGATCTTCGCCTTGAATGATGACGCGGCGTTCACTGCGCTCGCGCCAACAGCGGCCTTCCTCGTTACAGACCATCCGGACGTTCTGGATGTCTCGTTGCGGGACCGCCGAGGCTGCGGGAGAGATCGGTGCCGCCGAAGCGGCGGTCACGGCCAGCGTGCTTGCCGCGGCTGCGATAGCTATGGAGAGAGCTTTCATTACGTATCTCCTGGGTGAGAGTGTCAATGAGCCAACCGGTTCGCGCTGCTATGGTTCCATGGCGGCCCTCGCACGCGTCGCGTAATTTGTTGGAGGACTCGCCAAAAAACGGCGGCGGGCGATTGCTCACCCGCCGCCCAGGAGTGGGACCGCTGATTGCCGTCCGCGAGATTATTTGACGGCGTTGGGCTTGTCGCTCGGGGCCGCCGGCGGCGGTGTGGTGCGATCTCCCGCGGCGCCGGTCGTCACGCCGGGCGAGGTGTTATCTTTGGTGGTCGAGGCGGATTGCGCGGCCGGCGTGGTGCTCGCCTGATCGTTGCGCATCGACATGTTGTTCAGCCCGTAGAACACGGCGCCGAGCAGGATCGCGATGCCCAGGGCGTACGCTGCGATCCGGCCGGTCGAGGCGGAGCCTTCCCTCAACTCGGGATCGGGCTGCAGCTGGCTGTCCGTCCGCGCCGCGCGCTCGTAGTCGGCGCCGGTCATGTCGGCACCGGGCATGCCGGGCCGCGTCGTCATGTCCGGCCGGTTCATGCCGTCGGGATAGCGTTCGTTCGGGAGCCGTTCGTTGGCCATGATGTCCTCCTTGCGATTGTCACCCGACAACCAGTCGGGCCCCGGCTCTGTTCCGCGAAACCTTACGAAATCCCCAGTCGATCCGTTGCACCGCGCGCTAAGGTGCCTCGCGTGCACTGCGATTCTCCGTCCTTTTGTTGGAGCCTTCGATGTGGAACCTGCCGCCCGGTGACAGCGTGTTGCATCTGTTGACCTGGGTGGCGCTGGCGGCGCAGGCGATGACGGCCGCGCTGGCGGCGGGACGCCGCAGCATGGACTGGATGGGCGTCTGCTTGTTGGGGGCGATCACCGCGCTCGGCGGCGGCACCTTGCGCGACGTGCTGCTCGGCCACTATCCGCTTGCCTGGGTCGAGCAGCCGTCCTTGCTGCTGCTGACCGTGCTGGCGCCGTTCGTGACGATCGCCATGGCGCGCCTGGTTCACAGGCTGACCATGGCGTTCCTCGTTCTCGATGCGGTCGGCCTCGTCGTGTTCACGATGACGGGCTGCGACATCGCCTGGCAGATGAACGTGCCGATCGGCATCGTCATCGTCGCCGGGATGATCACGGGCTGCGCCGGCGGCGTGCTGCGCGACATCCTGTGCAATGACGTGCCATTGCTGTTTCGCGCCGAGCTCTACGCCAGCGTGTCCCTCGTCACGGGCCTGGTCTATGCGACCGGCTTGTCGCTCGGCATCGCCAGCGGATGGTGGACGGCGCTGACCTTCGCGCTCGGACTGTCGTTCCGGCTGCTCGCGATCCGCTACAAATGGAACATGCCGCGCTTCGTATTTGCGGGCGACGATCGGGGCTGAACGAAGGCGATCTTATCGCATCGCACAATTCGTTCGGGCCGGAATCGCGCCGGCCACAACGGTTCAGTCACCATCCGCCGAGCCGCCAAAGCCATGGTGCGCATCATCCCATTTCGCGGCAGTGGCCGTTTTCGACACAAACCGCAAAAGCGCAGCCGGCTCCCGCCACGAAATTGCGATTTCGGCTGGCTGCCCTGCGCACACGAGATTTGTGATGCGCATTCTTCAAAAGCAGACATAAATGATTGGCAGAACGCGCGCTTCCGCCGGCCGGCGGCAGTCGCGCCCCCCGACAAGGCACGGCAAGAGGGCGGAATGGGACTCAACGAGAGCGAGATCAATCTCGACCAGAAATACACCGCAAGCTCCGGCCATATCTTCCTGACCGGCATCCAGGCGCTGGTGCGGCTGCCGATGGCCCAGATCCGGCGCGACCGCGCCGCCGGGCTGAATACCGCCGGCTTCATTTCCGGCTATCGCGGCTCGCCGCTCGGCGGCTACGACCAGCAGCTGTTCTCCGCCCGCAAGCATCTCGAGCAGTACAACATCAAGTTCCAGCCCGGCGTGAACGAGGACCTCGCAGCGACCGCGATCTGGGGCTCGCAGCAACTCGCACTGTCGCCCGGCGGCAGGTATGACGGCGTCGTCGGCATCTGGTACGGCAAGGGCCCCGGCGTCGACCGCTGCGGCGACGTGTTTCGCCACGGCAATGCGGCCGGCTCCGCCAAGAACGGCGGCGTGCTCTGTCTCGCCGGCGACGACCACGGCGCCAAATCCTCGACCGTGCCGCATCAGTCCGACCATGCCTTCATCTCGGCGCTGATGCCCTATCTCTATCCGTCCTCGATCCACGAGATGATCGAGATGGGCCTGCTCGGCATCGCGATGTCGCGCTATTCCGGCTGCTGGGTCGGAATGAAGGTGATCACCGAGACGGTGGAGACGACCGCCGAGATCAACCTCAACGACGAGATGACGCCGTTCGTCATCCCCGCCGATTTCGAGATGCCGCCGGGCGGCCTCAATCTGCGCTGGCCGGATGACCGCTTCGAGCAGGACCGGCGGCTGCAGGACTACAAGGGCTTTGCCGCGATCGCCTTTGCCCGCGCCAACAAGGTCAACCGCATCACGATGGACTCACCGAACGCCCGCTACGGCATCATGGCGTCGGGCAAGAGCTATGAGGACATCCGCCAGGCGCTACGCGAACTCGGGATCACCGAGGAGGTCGCCGCCAGGATCGGGCTTCGCCTCTACAAGATCGGCATGCCCTGGCCACTGGAACCGGAAGGCGTGCGGCAGTTCGCGGTCGGCCTCGAGGAGATCTTCATCATCGAGGAGCGTCGCGAGATCGTCGAGAACCAGGTCAAGCAGGAGCTGTTCAACTGGCGCGACGACGTCCGCCCGCGCATCGTCGGCAAGATGGACGACCACGACAAGCGCTTCCTGCCGTTTGCCACCGAGCTCTCCGTCGCCTCGCTCGCGACATCGCTCACCGAGCGTCTTCTCCGCCTCGACCTCAACCCCGAGATCAAGGCGATGCTGCGCGCCAAGGCCGACTGGTTCAACGGCCGCGACGCCTCGCAGATGCAACTGGTCTCGCCGGTGGCGCGCACGCCGTATTTCTGCTCGGGCTGCCCGCACAACACCTCGACCAAGGTGCCCGAGGGCAGCCGCGCACTGGCCGGCATCGGCTGCCACTTCATGTCGTTGTGGATGAACCGCAACACCGAGACCTTCACCCATATGGGCGGCGAGGGCGTGCCGTGGGTCGGCATCGCGCCGTTCACCGACGAGAAGCACATCTTCGCCAATCTCGGCGACGGCACCTATTTCCATTCCGGCAGCCTCGCGATCCGCCAGTCGATCGCCTCCAAGGCCAACATCACCTACAAGATCCTCTACAACGACGCGGTCGCGATGACCGGCGGCCAGCGCCATGACGGCGATTTGTCGCCGCAGCAGATCACCTTCCAGCTCCATGCCGAGGGCATCCGCGAGATCTACCTGGTCTCGGAGAATCCAGACGCCTATCCGGCCGAAACGATCGCGCCCGGCGTCAAGCTCGCGCACCGCGACGAGCTCGAAAACGTCATGAAGACGCTGCGCGAGACCAAGGGCGCCTCGGCCATCGTGTTCGTGCAGACCTGCGCCGCCGAGAAGCGCCGCCGCCGCAAGCGCGGCACGATGGAGGATCCACAGCGCCGCGTCTTCATCAATCCGGCCGTCTGCGAAGGCTGCGGTGACTGCTCGGTGCAGTCGAACTGCATCTCGGTCGAGCCGCTGGAGACCGAGCTCGGCCGCAAGCGCGTCATCAACCAGTCGTCCTGCAACAAGGACTATTCCTGCGTGAAGGGCTTCTGCCCGTCCTTCGTCACCATCGATGGCGGCAAGCCGCGCAGCCGCGCGCCAGCTGAGCTCGGCGACATCGGCGAGATGCCGGAACCGCTGACCAAGCCGTCACTGGAGCGGCCCTACAACGTCGCCGTCGGCGGCGTCGGCGGCACCGGCGTGCTGACGATCGGCGCGCTGCTCGGCATGGCCGCGCACATCGAGGGCAAGGCCTCGATGATCCTCGACATGTCGGGCCTCGCGCAGAAAGGCGGCGCGGTGCTCAGCCATGTGCGCCTCTCCGAGAATACGGCTGACGTGACCTGCTCGCGCATCGTCACGGGGACCGCCGACCTCGTCATCGCCGCCGACGAGGTGGTGGCGGGTGCCAAGGAGACGATCACGCTGTGCGATGCCGAGCGCACCCATGGCGTCATCAACAGCCATCTGATTCCGACCGCCGATTTCGTGCTCAACCGCGACTTCAATTTCCAGAACCGCAAGGTGACGAGCCTGCTGGAAACGGCGCTGCACAAGGACTCGACCTTCCTCGATTTCACCAAGCCGGCCGAGGCGCTGCTTGGCGACAGCATCGCCACCAACATGATGATGATGGGCTACGCCTACCAGAAGGGCCTGCTGCCGCTGTCGGCCGAGGCGATCGAGAAGGCGATCGCGATCAACGGCGTCGCGGTCAAGATGAACACCGAGGCGTTCCGGCTCGGCCGCCTCGCGGTGGTCAACCCGGAGCGGCTCGCCGACATGATGACCGGCAAGGACGAGGCGGTGCCGCCGAAATCGCTTGAGGCGATGACGCTCGACGAGATCATCGCCCACCGCATGGCGTACCTTACCGGCTATCAGAATGCGCGGCTCGCCAAGCGCTACCGCAAGCTGGTCGATCAGGTGCGCGAAGCCGCCGACAAGGGCGGCTACGGCGAGGCGCTGCCGCGCGCAGTGGCGATCAACTATGCCAAGCTGCTCGCCTACAAGGATGAGTACGAGGTGGCGCGGTTGTTCTCCGACGGCAGCTTCGAGAAGCAGCTCCATGACGCGTTCGAGGGCGACTACAAGATCAGCTTCAACCTCGCACCGCCCATCCTCAATTCCGGCCTCGATCCGCAAGGGAGGCCGAAGAAGCGCAGCTTCGGGCCGGGCATGATGAAGATGTTCCGCCTGCTGGCAAAACTGAAGGGCCTGCGCGGCACACCACTGGACGTCTTCGGCTACGCGGCCGAACGCAAGATGGAGCGCGACCTGATCGCCGGCTATGAGAAAGACGTCGCCACCGTGCTGAACCTGCTGTCGCCTGCCAACGTCGACATCGCCGTCGAATTCCTGTCGCTGCCGGACAAGATCCGCGGCTACGGCCCGGTCAAGGAGAAGGCGGTGCAGGACGCCAAGGCGCGCTACGCCCAGCTCGCCGCCGACCTCGCCAATCCACCGCCCGCGCCAAGGCAGATGGCGGCGGAGTAAGGCTTGGCCTCTCCGTCATTGCGAGGAGCGGAGCGACGAAGCAATCCAGAGTCCGCGTGATGCCTTGGATTGCTTCGCTTCGCTCGCAATGCCGGCGCTCACGGACAGCTCGCAGGATGGAATCGTCTGGACGAACGTAAGAGGCACAACCGATGCACACTGCGCTCGATGCTGATCCGGAGAAGCTTGACGAGCATGAGCGGAAGTTCGTCGCCAATATTCGTGAGCACGGCTGGTTCGCGGTTCGTGTCGGAGCCGACGCTGAAGGGCCTGGCTTCGCCTACACAACCGGCTTCTGGTTGAAGTTTGGCCATCCCGAGTTGATTGTCTTCTCGCTGCGGGGACAAATCGCTCAGGATGTCTTCTGGCATCTGTATCATGAACTCGAAGCGGGACGGCGTATCCCCATCGGCAGTGAGTCCGGCGATGTGTTCAAGAACATCCCCGCCGTGTTGCTACCCGTCGCGCAACAGCACTATCGCAATCATCTCGGCTGGAGCCGCTGGTTCTACGGCGGTAACGGTTTCGAATGTCTGCAATTGGTCTATCCCGATCGCGACGGACACTTTCCATGGTCGTCGGACGCGCCGGTCGACATCCGGGCAGCCCAGCCCGATCTCACGGAAGGCAATTGGTCCGGCCTCTGCGCACGCTAGTCCGGCGGCCATCGTAAAGGCACGCAATCGCCGTGCCCACCATCATGCGATCGGTGCCAGCTTCCGCCTCCGCCGTGTCAATTCGCCATCCGCTCCCGGCTCATGCGCAGCGTCACGACCAGGCCTTCGGCGGACCAGTCGAAGGCGATGGTGCCGCCGAGCTGGGCGTTCATGCTGCGATGGATCAGTTTGCTGCCGAAGCCTTCGGTGGTGTCGGCCGACTTCGGCGGCCCGCCGCGCTCGGTCCACATGATCACCACTTCGTCATCATGCGCGCTGCACGACACGTCCAGCGTGCCGCTCGAAACCGACAGCGAGCCGTATTTCGCCGAGTTGGTCGCGAGCTCGTGGATGACCAGTGCCAATGTCGTGCTCGAGCGTTCTCCGACATTCATCTTGGGCACCGACACACGGATGCGGACGCTGGCGCCTTTCTCGTCATAGGGGGCAAGCAGCACCGAGACGAGATCGCCGAGCAGGGCTGCTTGGTTCGTCCCGCCCGGCCGCGGACGTATCAGATCCTGGGCACGGCCCAGCGCGATCAACCGGCTGGCGAGCTCGTGGGCCATGTCCTCCTTTGTCGCCGCTGTGCGCGACGTCATCTGCGTCAGCGCGGTGGCGATCGTCAGCAGGTTCTTGACCCGATGGCTCATCTCGCCCGCCAGCAGCTCGTTGGCTTCTTCGGCCTGCTTGCGCTGGGTCACGTCGAGGAAGATGCCGAACATCAGCCGCTCGGCGATGTCGGCATCGTCACCTTGGCCGCGGGCGGAGATCCAGCGGATTTCGCCATCCGCGAGAATGCGAAAATCGATCTCATAAGCGCCGACGATCGCCCGTGTCGCCGAAAACGCCGATCTCACCCGTTCGAGATCGGCGGGGTGAATGTTCTGGGAGAGCACCTCGAACGTGATCCTGCTCTTGGTCTTGGGCACCTCCCACAGCTCATAGGCGCGCTCGTCCATCGTGATCGCGTCGGTGTCGACGTTCCACGACCACAGGGCCACGCCGGCAGCTTTGGTGGCAGCGCGCAGATGCTTTTCGTGCCAGATCGGCATGCACGCGTCCTCGGCCGCCATGAGTTCGATCCCCGCTTTCTTCGCCGCTCTGCAGGCTACGGATCCCGCAATCCGGCAGCCGCAGCCATGTTCGCCCTCCGACTACGCCGCCGCTGCGACTTCGTCGATCGAGGACATGACGGCCTCGGTCGCCGTCTGATGCACCATGTGGCCGGCGCCGCGCACGCGGCGAAAGGTGCTCTGGCTGACGTCGTGATGAAGCCGTCTGGACTGCGCGTCGATGTCGATCAGGCGATCCTGATCACCGGCAACGATCACGACCGGCATCTTCAGCTCACCGTACGCTCTCCTGAAGCGGAAAGCATCGGGAATCATCAGCGCGGCCTCCGCGGCGGAGGCGCGGATCTGCGACGGGCGAACCGCCATTTCCTTGGGGAAGCCGGCAAACTTCGCCGGAACCGATCGCGGGCCGAACAGCTTGGCCATCAGCAGCGGCCACATCATCCGGCTGATCAGAGGGGAGATGGTGTAGCGCAGGATATCGCCCAGCAAGGGAATGGCCGGAGCCGATCCGGCCACCACGTCGGACCGGAAGGTCGGGTAGTAATAGCCGGAGGCGAGCACCATGCCCTTGACCATGGTCGGATGTTCGAGGGCGAGCGCGACGGCGACGGATGCGCCCCAGGAATGACCCAGGACGAAGGCCTCCGAGACGCCCAGGCGATCGAGCGCGCTCTTGATTAGCCCGGCCTGCGCCGTCGGCGTCCACACGACGTTGCGCGGCCGGTCGCTGTGGCCGAAGCCCGGCCGGTCGAACGCAATGACACGGTAGTTCTGCGCCGCCAGATCGATCAGGCCGCTGGAGGCGAAGTCCTGGATCATGCTGCCGTTGCCGTGCAGCAGCACCAGCGGCACGCCGGTGCCGCGCTCGACATAGTGCAGCCGGACGCCGTCGACGTCCATGAACTGGCCGGCGGGAGGATTGGCCCGCTCGGCAGACTTGGCGAGGCGGCGATTGATCAGTGCTGTGACGGCCAGAACGGTCGTGGCCGCCGCTGCCGCCAGAAGAAATGGATGAGTCTTCGCCAGCGACCGGCTGCGATGCGCCAGCGGCTGGAGGGATGGTGTCGAGTTGGTCAGGCGGCTGGGCGTCGACGCCGCGAGCGCGCGCGCTGTGGTCCGGGCTGCGGTCATCATCTGCCCTCATGGAAAGGCGTGCACGACATCCGGAGGATCCGAGAAATGATGCAGCGCAGGGGCAACGGCCGGTCACGCGGTTCGTTCCGTTGTGCCGTCCTGGCGCGCATGGTCGGGGTGTAGGTCGACCTCCGAGCGTTCCGGCCGAGCTCGACCAGCGCAATCGGTCCGGCTTCTGCACCCGGCGGATCGAGGCAGGACTCCCCACAGATGTGCCTTGCGCAAACGGCCCGTCGGGCAGAATCTACTTTACGAAATTCAGAAATTGTGCTTTGATGCGCGCATCCCGCCTCGGCCGGAGGGGCGTTGCGCGCGATCGTCACGACACGCGAGGCGGGGAGCGATGGCCGCACTTGTGCCGCAGCGTGTCTTCGGACGCGCCGACGAACGGCATGGTGCGGACGTGAAGTCGCAGCGTGCTGACACCCCGATGCTGGTGTCCCGCGCAATGCGCAAGCATTGTCGCGAATGGTGGCCAACAAGCCCGGCGCACCAGGCAGACTGCGTATAAGCGTTAAGACCGTCGCGCAGGGAAGGCCGGGCGTTCTCGGCTGCACCTGTGGTACCTGCCGCCTGCATTTTTTTCGCAGGCGGGCCGCAGGCGTCAGCCGACGCCTGGCCTTCCCTGCGCCCTCCGACTTGATGAGGGTGAACGACATCAGCACAGCTCGGGCAGCATCTGCCGCGGGAGCGCTCGCTCATGGGCTATGACGAACCGATCGCGTCAGCTTTCGAGCAGCCACTCCGTCGCGCTGCGCCACAGCGTGTCGCGATGCGCCGCGCGGAAGAAGCCCATATGGCCGATCGCGGACGCCCCGACGTCCTGCGGCGCGATGTCGAGCAGCTCCGGCGTCGTGCCCGTATAACCAGCGCACAGCAGCTCAACCGCGGGCCGCGTGGCCCAGGGATCGTCGGCGAGGCACAGCGCCCGGACGGGACTCTTGAAGTTGGCGTAGTTGGCAAGCGGCAGCGATGCGTCATCGAACAGATAGCGCGGGCTCATGATCCAGCGCACCCATTGCAGGAAGACACCCTTCGGCAGGTCCTCGCCGACGCCACTCCAGCCCGGCGTGTAACCCAGCGCATGAGTCAGCGGGACGCCAACGCCGTTGAGCATCGTCGCCACGCGCCAGCGTTCGCCCGGGGCCATCAGCTTCCAATAGCCGGCCTGCGAGGCGATGAAGAGGGCGCGCGACACCTCGGTGTTGTTGGCGAGCAGGCCGAGCGTCTGGCCGCCGAAGGAGTGGCCGACATAGCGCAGCGGCAGCGCACCGTAGCGCGCACGCATCCAACCGACCGCGCCGGTGATGTCGAGTGCGGCCCAGTCGGTCATCGAGGCCGCAAAGCCCTTCAGGGAGCGGGGACGGCTGCCGCCGATCCCGCGATAGTCGTAGGTCAGAACCGCGCAACCCTGCTGGGCAAGATGAGCAGCGAAGCCGCGATAGATCCGGCGCGGGATCGCCGCCCCGGAATTGATCAGCACGGCATGCGCCGGCGTGCCGCGCGGCATGAACAGGGTGCCCGCGAGCGCAAAGCCATCGACGGCCGGAAGGGTCAGATCCTCGCTCGAAACGCCGTCGGATCCCGTCTCAGCCACGCCTCGTCCTCCCATCACTTGCCCTTCCGCAGCAAAGTCAAATTCGGGTGGCGGTGCAAGCCCTTGTGTCCGCGCCCTAAATTCCAAGTGGCGGCACGGGAGCAGGCTGTGTATAAGGCGCGCGCCGCCGCGCGGGGAATTTGGCGTGCAGTTGCCGAGAGGGAGTAGAGAGCCATGACCGAGCGCTGGAGCCCGGAGAGCTGGCGGTCCAAGCCGGTGCAGCAGGTGCCTGACTATCCCGACCAGAAGGCGCTCGCCGAGGTCGAGGCGCAGCTTGCGACCTTCCCGCCGCTGGTGTTCGCCGGCGAGGCGCGCAACCTGAAGAAGGCGCTGGCGCGGGTGGCGGCGGGCGAGGCATTCCTGTTGCAGGGCGGCGACTGCGCCGAGAGCTTCGCCGAGCACGGCGCCAACAACATCCGCGACTTCTTCCGCGTGCTGCTGCAGATGGCCGTGGTCATGACCTATGCCGGCGCGGTGCCGGTGGTGAAGGTCGGCCGCATCGCCGGCCAGTTCGCCAAGCCACGCTCGTCGCCGACGGAGAAGATCAATGGCGTCGAGCTGCCGAGCTATCGCGGCGACATCGTCAACGACACCGCCTTCACGCCCGAGGCGCGCATCCCCGATCCGCAGCGCCAGCTCGACGCCTACCGGCAGTCGGCGGCGACCTTGAACCTGCTGCGCGCGTTCGCCACCGGCGGCTTCGCCAATCTCGGCAGCGTGCATCAGTGGATGCTCGGCTTCGTCAAGGATTCCCCGCAGTCGCGGCGCTACAAGGAGCTGGCCGACCGCATCTCGGACGCGCTCAACTTCATGCGCGCCTGCGGCCTCGACCTCGAGAGCCATCCGGAGCTGCGCGCCACCGACTTCTACACCAGCCACGAGGCGCTGCTGCTCGGCTATGAGCAGGCCTTCACCCGGGTCGATTCCACCACCGGCGACTGGTACGCGACCTCGGGCCATTTCATCTGGATCGGCGACCGCACCCGCCAGCTCGACCACGGCCATGTCGAATATTTCCGCGGCATCAAGAACCCGATCGGCCTGAAATGCGGCCCGTCGCTGAAGCCGGACGAGCTGCTGAAGCTGATCGACATCCTCAATCCCGACAACGAGCCGGGCCGGCTGACCCTGATCAACCGCTTCGGCGCCGACAAGGTCGGCGATCATCTGCCGGGACTGATCCGCGCGGTGCAGCGGGAAGGGCGCAAGGTGGTGTGGTCGTGCGATCCGATGCACGGCAACACCATCACCTCGACCTCGGGCTACAAGACACGGCCGTTCGATCGCATCGTATCCGAGGTGCGGGCGTTCTTCGCGGTGCATGCCGCGGAGGGCACCCATGCCGGCGGCATCCATCTCGAGATGACCGGCAAGGACGTCACCGAATGCATCGGCGGCGCGCGCGCGATCACCGACGAGGATCTCAACGACCGCTATCACACGGTGTGCGATCCCCGGCTGAACGCCGAGCAGTCGATCGACATGGCGTTCCTGATCGCCGAGCTGCTGAAGCAGCAGCGCGGCGGCAAGACCGCACCGATGCCGGCCGTCGCGGGCTTCTGATGCTGCGTTTGTGGCGCGCGACGGTCAACTCGCGCAACGGCCTGGCCTTCGCGCTCCGCTCCGAGCAGGCGGTGCGCGAGGAGGTGGTCGCGTTCCTGCTGGCGCTGCCGCTGGCCTATGTCGTCGGCGCGACGCCGATGCGCAGCGTCGAGCTGGTCTGCGCGGTGGTGCTGGTGCTGGTCGTCGAGCTGCTCAACACCGCGATCGAGAAGCTCGCCGACCGCCTCACCACCGAGCACGATCTGCAGATCGGCCGGGTCAAGGATCTCGGCTCGGCTGCCGTCGGCGTCGCGCTGCTGATGTCGGGCTGCTTCTGGCTGTTCGCGATCGCCGAGCGGCTCGGGCTGCTTTGAATGAGTTGAGCGATGGCCGCCGACATCTTCAGGATCACGCTGGCCCAGCTCAACCCGACGGTCGGCGACATCGCGGGAAATGCCGCGAAGGCGCGCGAGGCGCGGGCGAGGGCGGCGGCCGACGGCGCCGATCTCGTGGTGCTGCCGGAGCTGTTCCTGGCGGGGCATCCATGCCAGGACCTGGTGCTGAAGCCGGCATTTCAGGCCGCGTGCCGGGCCGCGATCGAGGCTCTCGCGCGCGAGACCGCCGATGGCGGGCCGGCGGTGCTGATCGGCACGCCCTGGATCGACGACGGCAAGCTCTACAATGCCTGCGTGCTGCTCGACACCGGCCGCATCGCCGCGACGCGCTTCAAGGCCAACCTGGCCGATGGTGATCAGAAGCGCGTGTTCATGCGCGGCCCGGCGGCCGGCCCGCTCAGCGTGCGGGGCGTCCGCATCGGCGTCGCGATCGGCGAAGACATCTCGCCCGAAGAATCCTCGAACGACGAAAACGTCATCGAGACGCTGGCGGAAACCGGGGCCGAACTCATCGTCGTGCCGAGCCGCTCATGCTACCTGCGCAGCGGCGGCGACCGGCGCCTGTCGGCCGCGGTCGCCCGCGTCACCGAAAGCGATCTGCCGCTCGTCTGGCTCAACCAGGTCGGCGGTCAGGACGGCAAGGTGTTCGACGGCGCATCGTTCGCGCTGAACGCCGATCTCTCGGTGGCCGCGCAGCTTCCGGGCTTCGCCGCTGAGGTCACGACCTTGGCATGGAGCAGGGGAGACGGCTGGCAGTGTCGGGGACCGGTCACCACGCCGAGCGAGGGCGACGAGGCGGACTACGCGGCCCGCGTGCTCGGCCTGCGCGACCACGTCGAGAAGCATGGCTTCACCGGGATCGTGCTGGCTCTGACCGGAGGCATCGAATCCGCGCTGTCATTGGCGATGGCCGTCGATGCGCTCGGAGCTGCGAGGGTGCGCGGTGTGGTGCTGTCCGGGCCGGACATGCCGCAGGAATCGCCGGCTATTGCAGTCGCGGCGCGGTTCGGCGTCACCGCCGAGACGTTGCCGATCGCACCGGCAGTGGCGGGCTTCGAAACGGTTCTCCCCGGGCCGCTGGCGGGCGACGCCCGTCACGCTCTCCGGGCGCGCGTGCGCGGCTCGCTGCTGCTGGCCTTGGCGAGCCTCTCCGGTGCGCTCGCGGTCGTGCCTCGCAAGACGTCAGACCGGCATGGCTGCGAGATCGGTGACGCGACTGGCGGTGCCACTCTCGTCGACGGCGTGTCCCAGGCCGAGATCGTTCGTCTCGCAGCGCTGCGCAATCGTTGGAAGCCTGCGAACGCGCTGGGACCGTCGGGCGAATTCATGTCGCCCGATCTCGCTGGCCGCGCGTCCTCAGATGCGTTCGAAGGATGACCCGATGGCCCGGCGATCTCGCTCAACGCGCCGGAATGAAGGTCGGTCCGACCGTGCGGATCTGTTTGTCGCCACCGGCGCCCGTCGTGGCGTCCGCGGTCGCGGGCGCTGCCGCATCGGCCGGCGCGGCGCCTTTGCGGGCGGCGTTCGCCGGCGGCTTGCCGGTCTGGCGCTGCTGCATCCGCTTGGCGCTCTCCTCGGTAACGATGATGTCGCCCTGCTCGGCGGCTGTGGCCCGGTCGTCGATCGATTTCAGCGCGTCGGCCCAGGTCTGGCCGGGCGCCTTGCAGGAACAGCTCGGGTTGAACTCGGTGCGATACTTGAAGGCGTTCGGCAGCGCGGTGTAGGGCTGGCCGTTGACCGAGACCGCCTGGTTCATGTCCTCGCCGGGATTGCGATAGGTGAACAGCGTCGCGTCGGCGGCGGGGCATTGCGCCTTGCAGGCGCGCTCGTCGTCGGCGAAGCGGCCGGGAACGGTGGCAAACGAGATCGGGAAATAGGCGCCGTCGCAGCTACGCACGCACACCGTCCGGTAGGTGCCCTGCGGCGCCGCGAGATCGGCGCTCGGCGGCGGCAGCGAAGCGGCGGGATTGCTGTCGGCACCGCCGCCGAACAGGCTGGTCAGGAAGTTGCCGCCGCCGCCGCGATTGGCGTTAGCGTATTGCTGATATTGCGGGCCGCAATTGTTCTGGCCGAGGGCTGCCAGCACCGAGCGGCGCTGGTTGTCGCGCTCGCCGCCGAACCCGCCGCCGCGCAGCCGCTCCAGGCTGCTCATGATCTGGTCCAGGTTGGACCGCATCTGCTGGATCTGGTTGTTCACCGGGGCGCATTCGGCCGAGCGGCCGTTGAAGATCGAGAAGAAACCCGGGCTGTCGCAGCCCATGCGCTTGGCCTGCATGCTGACGCGGTCGAGCTCGCCTTGCTGCTTGGCGGCAGCATCCTGATAGCGCCGGATCTGGTCCTCACGCGCGGGGTCGCCGCCACCGCGATCGATCGAGGCGAGCTGCGCCTCCAGGCGCGGACAGATCGGATTGACGCCGGCCTGCGGTCCGGGCGGGCCCGGCGGCATCTGCGCATAGGAATCGGAGCTGGATTGCGCGAGGGCGAGCGAGCCGGTCAGGGTCAGTCCGAGCAGCGCAGACACGGCCAGCAGGCGCGGAGACAGGGATGCGATCAAGATGCGGTATTCCGGTCCATGGGTGCAGCCGCGGGACTAGCACAGAATTCGGAAAAATCGCGGCAGCGGCGGGCATCCCATAGCCGCTTTGTCGGGCATCGTCACGTCGTTTCCAGGGCGCCGGGGTGGCGGGAACCGCCGTTCCCGGCCGTCTCAGCGCTGGCAGGTGATCGCGACAAAGTCGCTGCAGCCGCCACGGGCGCAGTTTGCGCCGGCTTTCGGCACCGATCCGGTGATTTCATCGGGGTCGACGCGGCGATAGGAGGAGGCCTGTGCAAAATCCCGTGATTGGCAGTACGACCGCGCGGCCGAGGCGCCGCATCGGTCGCCCTTGGCGAGGCACTGGTCGACGCCGTAGCCGTCGGCTTCGTTGGCGATGATGAAGATGCGACTCTCCGCCGTGGCGGTGGTCGCGGCGGCGAGGAGAACACAGCAGGCGAGCAGCGCCGGGGAGATTCGCATGGTGCACCGGTGGGTGTAGGAGACAACTCATGGTTAGGCCCAAAAGCTTAAAAATGATTAACCATGAGGCGGGGCGCGAGCATTTGGGCAGTGAAAACGGCCGTTTTGCGGCTCTTGACGGAGACAGTCTGCTGCAGCATGGTGAGTTTCATGAACGGTTTCCTCGCCATCTGCTGCATTTGCCGCGAGATTACGCGCTAGCGATTCGCTGGCTGAGGCCGTCTTTTCTCAACAGAGATGATCAGGACGCCCGGCCGGCAGGTCGGAAGTGTGATTCGTGCCGTGGCGGCCCGCTCGCGGGCGGTCGTGCGGCGTAGGACACCCGTTTCGCTTCGTCATGGACTGTCGGTCCGGCGGGGCGGTGAGCACAGGGCATTCGGGGACGGACCATGGACTTGCGTTTGTACGACACCGCGTCGCGGGAGAAGCGCCCCTTCGTGCCGCTCGATCCCAACAATGTCCGCATGTATGTCTGCGGACCGACGGTCTACGACTTCGCCCATATCGGCAATGCGCGGCCCGTGATCGTCTTCGACGTGCTGTTCCGGCTGCTGCGGCATCTCTATGGCAAGGATCACGTCACTTATGTCCGCAACATCACGGACGTCGACGACAAGATCAACGCCCGCGCCGCGCGCGACTTTCCCGGGCTGCCGCTGAACGAGGCGATCCGGAAGGTGACGGAGCTGACGGCCAATCAGTTCCGCAGCGACGCGGCTGCGCTCGGCAGCCTGCCGCCGACCTTCGAGCCACGCGCCACCGAGTTCGTGCTGCCGCGCCCTGATGGCAAGGCGGATATGGTGAGCCTGATCAAGCAACTGATCGCGCGTGGCCACGCCTATGAGGCGGGCGGCGAGGTGTTGTTCGACACCCGGTCGATGCCGGACTACGGCGCGCTGTCGGGCCGCAGGCTCGACGAGCAACTCGCCGGCGCGCGCGTGGCCGTCGATGCGCACAAGAAGAATCCTGCCGACTTCGTGCTGTGGAAGCAGTCGTCGGAGGACGAGCCGGGCTGGGACAGCCCGTGGGGCCGCGGCCGGCCGGGCTGGCACATCGAGTGCTCGGCGATGAGCGCGGCCTATCTCGGCGAGGTCTTCGACATCCATGGCGGCGGACTCGATCTGATCTTCCCGCATCATGAGAACGAGATCGCGCAGTCGCGCTGCGCGCACGGCACGTCGGTGATGGCGAACTACTGGCTGCACAATGAGTTCGTCCAGGTTGAGGGCGCGAAGATGTCGAAGAGCCTCGGCAATTTCGTCACCATCCACGACCTGCTGGCGGACTGGCCTGGCGAGGTGCTGCGCCTCAACATGCTCAAGATGCATTATCGCTCGCCGGCCGATTGGACCGTCAAGGGCCTGGAGGAGAGCGCGAAGACGCTCGACGACTGGTATCGCGTCGTGGCCGATGCGCCGGGTGAGCAGCCGGGGCCCGAGATCATCGCCGCCCTCGTCGACGACCTCAACACGCCGCTGATGATCGCAGAGCTGCACGCGTTGCGGAGCCGTGCGGCGTCCGGCGGCGAGACGGACCGCGCGGCCTTTGCCGGCTCGCTCCGCTTTGCGGGCTTCCTGTCGGACACCGTCGCGCAATGGGAAGCGCGAAAGCAGCAGGCCAAAGGCGTCGACGCCGCCAAGGTCGAAAGCCTGATCGCCGAACGTACCGCGGCCCGGGCGCGCAAGGACTTCAAGGAGTCCGATCGCCTCCGCGACGCACTCGCCGCGATGGGTATCGTATTGAAGGACGGCAAGGGCGCCGACGGCAAGCCGGTCACGACCTGGGAGATTGCGCGATGAGCAAGCCCGACACCCCGTTTCCGCGGCACTGGCTGTACTACATCCTGCTCAAGCTGGTGCTGATCGCGGGCGCAGTGGCGCTGGTCACGAAACTCTATGGCATGTGGTGACGCATGGGACAGGCTCTCCCGAGGCCCGCGCTGCGGCCGTTTCTTCCCGCTGATGCGCCGGTGCTGGCCGCGATCTTCGTCGCCAGCATCCAGCAATTGACCGGTGATGACTACAGCGAGGAGCAGCAGGAGGCCTGGGCGTCCGCTGCTGAGGATGAGACGGGTTTTGGCAAGAGGCTGGCATCCGAGCTCACCTTGATTGCGACCCTGCAGGGCTCGCCGGTCGGCTTCGCCGCGCTGAAGGGCAACGATCACATCGACATGCTCTATGTCCATCCGAACGCGGCGGGGCAGGGCGTCGGGGCCCTGCTATGCGACGCGCTGGAAAAGCTGGCGGGCGCGCGCGGCACGACCGGTCTGTCGGTCGACGCCAGCGACACGGCGGTCGAATTCTTCCGCAAGCGCGGCTACGTCGCGCAGCAGCGCAATAGCGTCTCCATCAATGGCGAGTGGCTCGCCAACACGACGATGAAGAAGACGCTCGGCTCCGGGGGAGCGCAGGCATGAGCAGGGCAGGCACAAGCAGGGAACGACTTTATCTGTTCGACACCACCCTGCGCGATGGCGCGCAGACCAACGGTGTCGATTTCACGCTGGCCGACAAGCAGGCGATCGCGCGCATGCTCGACGATCTCGGCATCGACTATGTCGAGGGCGGCTATCCCGGCGCCAACCCGCTCGACACCGAGTTCTTCGCCGCCAAGCCGAAGCTCGGCCACGCCCGCTTCACCGCCTTCGGGATGACGCGCCGGGCGGGACGCTCGGTGTCCAACGATCCGGGCGTGGCGGCGCTGCTGGAGGCCAAGGCGGACGCGATCTGCTTCGTCGCGAAGTCATCCGCCTACCAGGTGCGCGTCGCGCTGGAGACCACCAACGAGGAGAATCTCGCCTCGATCCGCGACAGCGTGACGGCCGCGAAGGCTGCGGGGCGCGAGGTGATGCTCGACTGCGAGCATTTCTTCGACGGCTACAAGGAGAATGCGGAGTTCGCGCTGGCCTGCACCCGCGCGGCCTATGAGGCCGGCGCGCGCTGGGTCGTGCTGTGCGACACCAATGGCGGCACCATGCCGCACGAGATCGAGCTGATCGTCGGCGAGGTCGCCAAGCACGTGCCGGGCGATCACCTCGGCATCCACGCCCATAACGACACCGAGCAGGCGGTGGCGAACTCGCTTGCCGCGGTCCGCGCTGGCGTGCGGCAGATCCAGGGCACCTTGAACGGACTCGGTGAGCGCTGCGGCAATGCCAATCTGTGCTCACTGATCCCGACCTTGAAGCTGAAGACGGAGTTCTCGGATCGGTTCGAGATCGCCGTATCGGACCGGCAGCTCGCCGGCCTGATGAAGGTCTCGCGCACGCTCGACGACATGCTGAACCGTGCGCCGAACCGGCACGCGCCTTATGTCGGCGAGAGCGCCTTCGTCACCAAGACCGGTATTCATGCGTCGGCCGTGCTGAAGGATCCGCAGACCTATGAGCACGTCCTGCCCGAGCGCGTCGGCAATCATCGCAAGGTGCTGGTCTCCGACCAGGCCGGACGATCCAACGTCATCGCGGCGCTGGAGCGCGGCGGCATTCCCTTCAGCAAGAGCGATCCGAAGTTGACGCGCCTCGTCGAGGAGCTGAAGGAGCGCGAGGCCGCGGGCTACGCCTACGAGTCCGCCGACGCCTCGTTCGAGCTGCTGGCGCGGCGTACGCTGGGCTCGGTGCCGGAGTATTTCCGGGTCGAGCAGTTCGACGTCAATGTCGAGCAGCGCTACAACGCGCTCGGTGAACGCGTCACGGTGGCGCTGGCCGTGGTCAAGGTGGACGTCGCTGGCGAGCGGCTGATCTCGGCGGCGGAAGGCAACGGCCCGGTCAATGCGCTCGACGTCGCCTTGCGCAAGGACCTCGGCAAGTACCAGGGCTTCATCGACGGCCTCAAGCTGATCGACTACCGCGTCCGTATCCTCAATGGCGGCACCGAGGCGGTCACGCGCGTGCTGATCGAGAGCGAGGACGAAAAGGGAGAGCGCTGGACCACGGTCGGCGTCTCGCCGAACATCATCGACGCCTCGTTCCAGGCGCTGATGGATTCGGTATTCTACAAGCTGGTGAAGTCCGGCGCGAAGGGGTGAGATGATGCATCCGTCGTTGCGAGCGAAGCGAAGCAATCCAGGCCTGAATGCGCGATTCTGGATTGCTTCGTCGCTTCGCTCTTCGCAATGACCTGGAGAGGCCAGGAGCAAACGCATGATCGACCACGTCTCCGTCGGTGTCAGCGATCTCGTCCGCAGCGCGCGGTTCTATGAGCGTGCGCTGGCGCCGCTCGGGCTGACGCGGCTGATCGAGCGTCCCACGACCATCGGCTTCGGCAAGGCCTATCCGGAATTCTGGATCAATCTACGCCCCGCCATGGCGCGCGTGCCGGCCGACACCGGCTCTCATGTGTGCCTGCGAGCCAGGAGCACGGCGGAGGTCGATGCGCTTCAC
This sequence comes from Bradyrhizobium sp. HKCCYLRH3097, assembly GCF_051167875.1. NCBI lineage: Bacteria > Pseudomonadati > Pseudomonadota > Alphaproteobacteria > Hyphomicrobiales > Nitrobacteraceae > Bradyrhizobium > Bradyrhizobium sp. HKCCYLRH3097. Next base: position 167,555 of record NZ_JBNPTX010000005.1, on the reverse strand, counting down.
GCGGCGGCGTTGGAGGCGGGCGGAGTTTCCGACGGTGCGCCAGGACTGCGGCCGCATGATCGCGTGCGCTATTATGCGGCCTTTGTGCTTGATCCCGATGGCAACCGGATCGAGGCGGTCACATTCCCGAGCGAGTAGGGGCTCAGAGCCGTTTGGCGATCTCAGGCGCCATCTCGGTCTCTTCCTTGGCGACGCGGGCGGCGGCCTCGCGCAGGCGCGGCAGGATGTCCTCGACGCGTTCGGCCCTGAGCAGCTCGATCTGGAAGCCGGGGCGGATGAACTCGGTCTCGCGCATGTGCGCGAGCAGCCCGAACAGCGGTTCCCAGAAGCCGTCGATATTGGCCATCAGCACCGGCTTGGCGTGGCGTCCGAGCTGCTTCCAGGTCAGCTGCTCGACGAGCTCCTCGAGCGTGCCGATGCCGCCGGGCAGCGCCACGAACGCGTCGGAGTGCTCGAACATCAGCCGTTTGCGCTCGTGCATGTCGGGCGTGATGATGAGATCCTTGAGCGGCATCATGACTTCCTTCTTCACCAGGAAGTCCGGAATGATTCCGGTGACGTCGCCGCCATGGTCGAGCACGGCCTTGGCAACCGCGCCCATCATGCCGATGGAGCCGCCGCCATAGACGAGCCTGACGCCGTTCTCGGCAAGCGCCTTGCCGAGTGCTTTCGCCGATTCGATGAAGCTGGGATTCGTCCCCGGGCCGGAGCCGCAATAGACGCAAACGGTGCGGATTTCAGTCATTGGATCGGTGTGACACTGCAGTTGAAAGGCGTCAAGACGAGGGCGGAGGACGTGGATTCGCGGGCTTTCACGGATTGATGCAGGCTGAATGGGTCCATTTGTCCGAAAACAAGTATGCAAATACTGCGCCGCGGCAACGGATTCCGTCGACGTACCGGTGCATCCGGTGCCCGGACACTCTATATGACGCAGGCAACGCCCGGCATCACAACATGCCAAAACACTCGCTGCTCCAGAACGTTTGATGCCGCCCGATTCCTCCTCCGAACCAGCCGCCAACCAGCCTTCGTCCCTCGAGCAGGGAACGCTGGCCGGCACGCTGCGCCACTTGTGGCCCTTCATCTGGCCGAGCGATCGCGCCGACCTGAAGATGCGCGTGCTATGGTCGGTGGTGCTGCTGATCGCGGCCAAGGTCGCGACGCTGGTCCTGCCCTTCACCTTCAAATGGGCGATCGACGCGTTGACCGGCGCCAACACCGCGCCGATCGCGCCCGATAACTGGGCGTTCTGGCTGGTGGCCTCGCCGATCGTCATGACGGCAAGCTACGGCGGGATTCGGGTGCTGATGGCGGTGCTGACGCAGTGGCGCGACGGTATTTTTGCCCGCGTCGCCATGCATGCCGTGCGCAAGCTCGCGACCATCACCTTCGTCCACATGCATGAATTATCGCTGCGCTTTCACCTCGAGCGCAAGACCGGCGGCCTGACCCGCGTGCTCGAGCGCGGCCGCAACGCGATCGAGACCATCGTGCGCATGGTGATCCTGCAGCTGATCCCGACCATCGTCGAGGTCTCGCTGCTGACGGCGGTGCTGCTGTGGCAGTTCGACTGGCGCTACGTTCTGGTCACGCTCACCATGGTCGCGGCCTATCTCTACTACACCTACATTGCGACCGAGTGGCGCATCGAGATCCGGCGCCGCATGAACGACTCGGATACGGATGCCAATACCAAGGCCATCGACTCGCTGCTCAACTACGAGACAGTGAAGTATTTCGGCGCCGAGGCGCGGGAGGCCGAGCGTTACGACCGTTCCATGGAGCGCTACGAGCGGGCCAGCGTGAAGACCTATACCTCGCTCGCGGTGCTCAACGCCGGGCAGGCCGTGATCTTCACGATCGGGCTGACGGTGGCCATGCTGATGTGCGCCCAGGGCGTGCGTCAGGGACGCAACACGGTCGGCGACTTCGTCATGATCAACAGCATGATGATCCAGCTCTACCAGCCGCTGAACTTCATGGGCATGGTCTATCGCGAGATCAAGCAGGCGATCATCGACATCGAGAAGATGTTCGGCGTGCTCACGCGCGATGCCGAGGTGAAGGACGCGGCCGGAGCGACGCCTTTGGTGGTCACCTCGGGCAATGTCCGCTTCGACGATGTCCGCTTCGCCTATGAGCCGGAGCGGCCGATCCTGCAGGGGCTGAGCTTCGAGGTGCCGGCGGGCAAGACGGTCGCGATCGTGGGGCCGTCCGGTGCTGGCAAGTCGACCATCTCGCGGCTGCTGTTTCGGCTCTACGACGTCTCCGGCGGACGCATCTTGATCGACGGCCAGGACATCCGCGACGTTACCCAGGTGTCGCTGCGCGCCCAGATCGGGATGGTCCCGCAGGATACCGTGCTGTTCAATGACACCATCCGCTACAACATCCGCTACGGACGCTGGGATGCGGACGACGCCGCCGTCGAGGAGGCAGCGAGGCTGGCCCAGATCGACGGTCTGATCCGGATGGCGCCGAAGGGCTACGAGACCCAGGTGGGCGAGCGCGGCCTCAAGCTCTCCGGTGGCGAGAAGCAGCGCGTTGCGATTGCCCGCACCATCCTGAAGGGGCCGCCCATCCTCGTGCTGGACGAGGCGACCTCGGCGCTGGACAGCCATACCGAACACGAGATCCAGGAGGCGCTCGATGGCGTGTCGCGCAATCGTACCTCGCTCGTGATCGCGCACCGGCTTTCGACCATCGTGGCGGCCGACGAGATCATCGTGCTCGACCGGGGGCGAATTGCCGAGCGCGGCACTCATGCCGAGCTGCTGGCCAAAGGCGGGCTGTATGCCGGCATGTGGAACCGGCAGCGCGAGGCCGAGGAGGCGCGCGAAAAACTGGCGCAGATCGGCGACGATGCGGGGGCGCCGAACCGCAATCCGCCGGATCGGAGCGAGCCGGACGCGGCCGGGCCCGATCGGACCGGACAGGTGGCGAGTGCCGCCGAATGATGCCGCGAACCGCCCTGATCTGAACTCAAGAATGCATTAAGGATTCATTTTGACCTTCGCCGGCCATCGACCTAGTCAAGGCGGCGGTCCGCTCTGAGGTCAGAGCGACAACACTCAACGAAGCAGGCCATGTCGATCAGCAATTCCATCCGCGCTCAGATCCCGCCGATCCACCCGGAAGGTTATCCTTTCATCGGGGGATTTGCCCTCGTCAGCCTGATCCTGTTCTGGATATTCACCCCGCTCGGCTGGATCGGCACGCTGCTCACCGTCTGGTGCGCGCTGTTCTTCCGCGACCCGATCCGGGTCACGCCGCAGCGGGAAGGGCTGGTGGTGGCGCCGGCCGACGGGCGCATCTCCATGATCACGCGCGCCCTGCCGCCGGCCGAGCTCGGCCTCGGCGACCGGCCGCTGCTGCGGGTCTCGATCTTCATGAGCGTGTTCAACGTGCATGTGAACCGCAGCCCGGTGGCCGGCCGGATCGAGAAGATCGCCTACCGTCCGGGCGCCTTCATCAATGCCGAGCTCGACAAGGCGAGCGAGGACAACGAGCGCAACTCGCTCGCGATCTCGACGCCGCATGGCCGCATCGGCGTGGTCCAGATCGCAGGCCTCGTGGCGCGCCGGATCGTGTCGTTCGTGCGCGAGGGGCAGACCATTGGGGCTGGCGAGCGCTTCGGCCTGATCCGCTTCGGCTCGCGGCTCGACGTCTATCTCCCCGACGGCACGGAGGTTCTGGTCTCGGAGGGGCAGACGGCCATTGCCGGCGAGACGATCCTGGCCGATTTCGACGTCCCCGTGCCCGGCCTGACGTTCCGGAGCCAGTGAACCGTCGCTGCCCGCTGGTGACCCATTAAGGGGACCTTGAGCTGTGTTCAGGCACAAGGTTCCGGCCAAACCACACGTGGTGTGATCATGAGCTTCGACGTGAACTCTCCCGAACTGCGCCGCCGCCGTTTCCGCCCGATCCCGGTGCGGCTGCTGGTGCCGAACATGATCACCCTGCTGGCGATCTGCGCCGGCCTGACCGCGATCCGGCTGTCGACCGAGGGACGGATGGAGCTCGCGGTCGGCGCCATCGTCTTTGCCGCCTTCCTGGACGGCATCGATGGCCGCATCGCCCGCATGATCAAGGGCCAGTCGAAGTTCGGCGCCGAGCTCGACAGCCTGGCCGATTTCGTCAATTTCGGCGTGGCGCCGGGCCTGATCCTGTATTTCTGGCAGCTCCATGAGCTGCGCGACGGCGGCTGGATCGCCGCCATGATGTACGCCATCAGCGGCGGCCTGCGGCTGGCGCGCTTCAATGCCAGCATCGACGATCCCAACAAGCCGCCCTTCGCCGCCAATTTCTTCACCGGCGTGCCGGCACCGCTCGGCGCCATCACCGTGCTGCTGCCCGTCTATCTGGCGTTCCTGGACCTGCCGAGGCCGCCGGCGCTGGTGACGGCGTTCTACACCCTGCTGATCGCCTTCCTGATGGTGTCGCGGCTGCCGGTGTTCTCCGGCAAGACCACGCGGATGCGTGTCTCGCCCGAACTCGTGCTGCCGGTGTTCGCCTCGGTGGTGTTCTTCGTGGCGCTGCTGGTGGTCTATCCCTGGCACATCCTGTCGGCCGGATCGATCCTCTACATCCTGAGCCTTCCGTTCGGCTGGCGGCTGTATCGGCACCAGGCGGCGCGGCACGCCGCGGTCCTTGGTGCCGCGGCTGCGGCGTCGCACGCCTCGTCTTCATCCACGACGGCTTTTGCGCCGACCGGCGCGCCAGCGGTGGAGCAGGGGCAGCGGCCGCCGGAACGGCTGCACTGAGCGCAGGGCCCAAGACCCGGCGCGCGCTTTGCCGGCTTGGGCGCCTCAGTTATACCGGATGGCCAAGGACGGCCGCGAATGCCGTCCGCATCATCCGGAGAAAACGCCCGTGACAAGCACTGCCGCCGCGCCCCTCGCTGCTTCCGTCCTCGAGGCGCTCGCGCGCTACGATACGCCGACCATCTGCAACGCGATGGAGATCGTGGCGCCCGAGCGGCGCCTGATCGGCTACACGACCAAGCCGCTGGTGTGTCCGTTCCCCGATCTGCCGCCCATGGTCGGCTACGCGCGGACGGCGACGATCCGGTCCGTCGTCAAATCGGGATTGCCGGCGGAGGAGCAGGCGAGGCGACGCACCGACTACTACGAATATGCCGGCACCGGTCATGGTCCCCGCATCGTCGTGATCCAGGATATCGACGGCCCCGACATCGGCTACGGCGCATTCTGGGGTGAGGTACAGAGCAACGTCCACAAGGCGCTCGGCTGCCTCGGCGTGATCACCGATGGATCGATCCGCGACATCCCGCAATGGGCTGCCGGCTTCCAGGCACTGGCGGGCTCGATCGGTCCGTCGCATGCGTGGGTGCATGCCGAGAGCTTCGGCGGCGAGGTCCGCGTCGCCGGGATGACCGTGCGCTCGGACGACCTGATCCACTCCGATCGCCATGGTGCGATCGTCATCCCCGCCGACATCGCGGCGAAGCTTCCCGAGGCGGCCGAGTTGTGCGCGCGCCGTGAAACGCCGATCCTGGAGATCGCGCGGTCTGCGGATTTCTCGCTCGAGAAGCTCAAGGCCGCCTTGAAGCGGTCGGCGGAGATTCATTGAGCGTCGCTTCGCTCCGGTCCCAATGGGCGAGCCGTACCGCGCGGCGGTGCGGCCCGCCGGCCTTGCGCAGGGCGCTCGCCGAACTGCGACGCTGCAACCGCATCCGGATGACTACGGGGTGACGGCTGACCCTCCGCCGAAAATATCGCACACGGTGACGAATTACCCGCAAACAGGCCGGAATTCGCCGAAGGTTGAGCGGCCGTCGCTCGTTGAGAAGATTTTATCCATCAAGCTTTACCTGATGGCTAGCCTGTCCCGATAGGCATGTCGCCCGAGGGCGAAGGACATGCGCAGGCTGATATCGAAATCCGGGCCGTTGTTCGGGCGGCTCGACCGGACCGTCGACAAGATGGTTCGGCTGATCGGACATTTCGGCAGCGCCGCGATCGGCCTCTCGGCGATCGCCCTGGTGTGGGCCGGCATCTTCTACACCATCTCTGAAGAGTATACGCGCACCGAGCAGTCGGCGCTTAAGAACGGCGCCAATCTGGCCCGCGCGTTCGAGGAGCAGATCATCCGCTCGATCCGCGCGGCAGATCAGACCTTGCTCTACGTCCGCGACTCCTATGCCAGGGACCCGCACAACTTCGACATGTCGCTATGGTCGAAGAACAGCCAGTTCCTGTCCGACTTCTCGTTTCAGGTCGTCGTGATCGGCAAGGACGGCATCATGCTGTCAAGCAACATCGATCCGAAGATGCGGGGCCTCGACCTGCGCGACCGCGAGCACTTCCGCGTTCATGTCGACGGCAAGGATGATTTTCTCTTCATCAGCAAGCCGATCTTCGGCCGTGTCTCCAACAAATGGTCGATCCAGTTGACCCGCCGCATCATCATGCCGGACGGTTCGTTCGGCGGCGTCGTGGTGGTCTCGCTCGACCCCGAATATCTGTCGAGCTTCTACAATTCGGTCGATCTCGGCAAGAAGGGCAATGTCACACTGCTCGGTCTCGACGGCATCGTGCGCGCACGGGCCTCTGCGGGTCCAGGGGGCGTCGGATCCTCGCTCGCCGGCAGCCCGGTGATGAGCGCCATTCAGCACAGAAGCAGCGGCTTCTACACCTTCAAAAGTCTGATCGACGGCGTCACGCGCATCTACTCGTTCCAGCGCATCAATGATCTGCCGCTGGTGGTCATCGTCGGTCAGGCCTTCGAGGAGATCTTCAGCGCCTTCAAGCTCAACCGCGATCGTGATCTGCTGGTCGGAGCGTTGCTGACGGTGGTCATCGGCATCATCACGATCCTGATTGCGCGCTATCAGGCGGGGCTTGCCGCCTCGCGTGATGCCGCCGAGGCAGGTACGCGGGCGCGCTCCGAATTCCTGGCGATGATGAGCCATGAGATACGCACGCCGATGAACGGCGTCATCGGCCTTGCCGATCTCTTGCTGTCGGCGGACCTCGCGCCGGAGCAGCGCAAGATCGCGACCACCTTGCGCGAGTCGGCCGACTATCTGTTGCAGCTGCTCAACGACGTCCTCGACTTCTCCAAGCTCGATGCCGATCGTCTGGAGATCGAGCACATCGAGTTCGACCTGCACCGGTCGGTGACGGCGACCGCCGAGCTGCTGGTGTCCCGCGCCAAGGAAAAGGGTCTGCAGCTGACGACCTCGATCGCGCCGGAGGTGCCGAACTACGTGGTCGGCGATCCCGCGCGATTGCGCCAGGTGCTGTTCAACCTGGTCGGCAATGCGCTCAAATTCACCGAATCGGGCGGCGTCCATATCGATGTCCGTGCCGAGAACCTTGCCGGGCCGCACCTGACGCTGGTGTTCTCGATCGCCGATACCGGCGTCGGCATTCCCGCAGACGCCGTCAGCCGGCTGTTCAAGCAGTTCTCGCAGGTCGACAATTCCATCTCGCGCCGCTTTGGCGGCACCGGTCTGGGGCTCGCAATCTGCAAGCGCCTCGTCACCTGCATGGGCGGCGACATCACGGTGCAGAGCAAGGTGGGGGAGGGAAGCACCTTCACCTTCTCGATCCAGGTCCAGACGCAGCCGGACGTCGAGCAGGTGAGCGCGCCCGAGGCGACCATCGTGCCGGTCGGTGAGACGATCGCCGAGGAACGTCCGGGCAGCCTCGAGCCGCTGAAGATCCTCGTTGCCGAGGACAATCTGACCAATCAGTTCGTCATCAAGAAGCTCCTGGACAAGCTCGGTCACCGCTACGACATCGTCGAGAACGGAACCCAGGCGATCGCGGCCGTGCAGAGGCAGGCCTACGATCTCGTGCTGATGGACATGATGATGCCCGAGATGGACGGGCTGACGGCGACGCGGATGATCCGCTCGCTGCCGCCGCCCGCCCAGGACATCTACATTGTTGCCCTGACGGCCAACGCCACCAGCCAGGATCATCTGGCTTGCACGGACGCCGGCATGAACGACTTCGTGACCAAGCCGGTCACGCGCGATCGACTGAATGCCGCTCTGCTTCGCGCGGCCGCTGCTACACACAAGGAAAGGCTTGTCGCATGACCGACTGGGTGCAATTCGACGAATCCGTCTATCAGATCCTGGTCTCCGAGCTCGGCGAAGAGGATGCGCTGGAGGTCCTGCGCACGTTCCTCGACGATACGTCCGGAAAGTTCGGCACGCTTGCGGCCAAGTTCGAGGATCGCCTCGAACTGAGGCGTGAGGCGCATTCGATCAAGAGCTCGTCGGCGACGTTCGGTTTCTCGGCGCTGTCGCGCCTGTCGCGCGAACTCGAGGTGGGATCGGCGACGATGGAGCCGGCGCAGATGCTGGAGATGGTCCACAAGATGCAGCGATCATTCGATCAGTCGGCCGTCTTCGCCGCGGCGAACCTGCTCAAGTCCGGATCCTCAGCCGCTTGAGCGAGTCGGCGTGGTCTGCGGCGCTGCTGTTTACGTTTCATTATGCCTACCGAATTCAGTAACTCGTCCTTAATGGCGGACATCTAGTCTCGTGACATGCGGTCCAGAAGCACCGCGTCGGTCCGGCAGGGTCGTGGTTTGCGTACGCGGGTGGAGTTGACTCATGGATATTATGACGAGTGCGGGGCTCGTGGCTGGCGTGATCGTCATCGCGACGATGATGCTGCTGGGCGGCGATCTCGAGATGTTCGTCAGCGAGCACGCCGCAATCATCATCTTCGGCGGTTCGATCGCAGCCACCATGATTCGCTTCCCGCTGGGCGTTATGCTGCACGGCGTTCCGCTTGGAATGAAGTACGCTTTCACCATGAGCCGTCTGTCGGCCCGCGAGCTCGTCGACGAGCTCGCCCGCATTGCCGAGATCGCGCGCAAGCAGGGCCCGGTCGGCCTGGAAAAGGTCGAGACCGACGAGCCGTTCCTCGCCAAGGGAATCCGCTACGTGGCCGACGGCTACGACCTCGAATTCATCCGCGACAATCTCGAGCGTGACCGCGACAATTTCCTGATGCACCTCGACGAAGGCAGCAAGATCTATCGCGCCATCGGCGACTGCGCCCCGGCGTTCGGCATGGTCGGCACGCTGATCGGCATGGTGCAGATGTTCGCCAACATGACCGACCCCTCGAAGCTCGGCCCGTTCATGGCGACCGCGCTGCTCGCGACCCTGTACGGCGCGTTGGTGTCGAACCTGATCTGTCTGCCGATCGCCGACAAGCTGCATGGCAAGCTGCTGGACGAGGAAACCAACCGGACGCTGATCATCGACGGAATCCTGATGATCCGCGACTCCAAGAGCCCCGCCCTGGTCCGCGAAATGCTCCTGGCCTATCTGCCTGAGAAGCATCGCCACGCCGAAGGCGAGCCCGTGCCGGCCTGATCGGCTGCGGCGGGGCGATCCGGGGTGGGGTAGGCAATGGCCAAGAAGAAGAGGGGCGATGCGCATGGCGGCGGTCACGGCTGGTTCGTGACCTTTGCCGACCTGATGGGACTTCTGGTCAGCTTCTTCGTGATGCTGGTCGCGTTCTCGACCATGGACAACAACAAGCTGAAAGTCGTCGCAGGCTCGATGCGCGACGCCTTCGGCGTGCAGTCCGAGTCGCGCTATTCGGGCATCGTGGAATCCGACGGCCTGCCGACCCGGCCGAAGCTCAAGAACGCCGCCCACATCTCGCCGGAGGAGACCGCGCGCGAGCCCAGCCCCGAGCAGGAGGAGCGCCAGCATACCAATGGCGCCAAGCTGAAGATCGATCGCCAGTTCGCGCTGGCGTCTGCCTCGCTGCGTCAGGCGCTGCAGGACATGCCGGAGATGACCGAGATCTCCAAGCACATCATGTTCGAAGAGACCAAGCAGGGGCTCAACCTGGAGATCGTCGACCAGGACGGGCGGTCGATGTTCGCGGATGGCTCGAAGGTGCCCTTCGACCGCACGCGACGCCTGATCGAGAAGCTGGCCGCACCGCTCAAGGCGACACCGCTTCGGGTCCAGATCACCGGGCACACGGCCGCCGGCTTCGTTCCCGCCCGGAGCGATTATGATGGTTTCGACCTGTCGGCGGACCGCGCCAACGCAGTACGCCAGATCCTGGAGCGGGAAGGGTTGCCGGCGAGCCACATCTACGCGGTCTCCGGCAAGGCGGATAGCCAGCCACTGTTCCCGGACGATCCCTCGCTGGCCGCCAACCGCCGCGTGACGATCACCTTGATGCGGGAAGACCCGCCATTGCCGCCCGATCTGAAGCCGTAGCCGGGACGCTTTGCCTCCCGCATCATATTGCCGCACGGGCGCCTGCGAACGGCAACGAAGAGCATCAGCAGCCACTTGATTCGCCTGAGGCAGATCCGACATCTGCCTCAGGATGCTTGGGCTAAAGGCACTTGCCGCGATGCGGCATGCGACATCTGTGTCAGCCGTGCCGTTTGGTTGCGGGCTGGGAACATAGGTCTGCTTACGGTAGAGACTTGACCTGCGAACGGTCTACGTTCACACGCGCCGGGCCAAACAGGGAAGATGCGTTCCGAGCACATGACGGCCAGCGCGACATCGACCGAAGGACAGGACACCGCGAGCACGTCGGGGTTCTGGGGGCTGACGCTAGGCAGCATCGGCGTGGTGTTCGGAGACATCGGCACCTCGCCCCTCTACGCCTTTCGCGAGGCCGCGCACGGCGCTGCTCAGGGGCACCCGGTGTCGCGGATCATCGTGCTCGGCGTGCTCTCGCTGATCCTCTGGTCGCTGTTCATCGTGGTGACAGCCAAATACGTCCTGCTGCTGCTCCGCGCCGACAATAACGGCGAGGGCGGAACGCTGTCGCTGATGGCGCTCGGACAGCGGGCTTTGGGTCGGCGCAGCCTGTTCCTGATGTCGCTGGGCGTGATCGGCGCTTCGATGTTCATCGGAGACTCGATGATCACACCGGCGATCTCGGTGTTGTCGGCGGTCGAAGGCCTCAAGCTCGCCGCGCCTGCGCTCGAGCATTATGTCGTGCCGCTGACCGTGTTCATCCTGGTCGTGCTGTTCGCGGTCCAGAGCAAGGGGACGGCGCGCGTCGCCTCCGCCTTCGGCCCGGTCATGGTCACGTGGTTCACCGCCCTCGCCGTGATGGGGCTGGTCCACATCCGCGACGACCCCTCGGTGCTCGCGGCGATCAATCCCTACTATGCGGTGCAGTTTCTGCTCTCGCACGGCACGATCGGCCTGGTCACCCTGGGCGCGGTGTTCCTCGCGGTCACCGGCGGCGAGGCGCTCTATGCAGATCTCGGTCATTTCGGCCGCAAGCCGATCCAGTCGGCCTGGCTGTTCTTCGTGCTTCCGGCGCTGCTGATCAACTATTTCGGGCAGGGCGCCCTGGTGCTGTCCGATCCGGCCGCGATCGAGAATTCGTTCTACCGGATGGTGCCTGAACTGTTGCTGCTGCCGCTGGTGGTGCTGGCCACCGCCGCGACTGTCATCGCGAGCCAGGCCGTGATCACGGGCGCATATTCGCTGGTCAGCCAGGCGGTCCAGCTCGGTCTGCTGCCGCGTTTCGAGGTGCGCTATACGTCGGAGAGCCATGCCGGCCAGATCTATCTGCCGCGGGTCAACCGGCTGCTGCTGATCGGCGTGCTGCTGCTGGTCCTGCTGTTCCGGACCTCGAGCAATCTCGCCTCCGCCTACGGCATCGCAGTGTCCACCACCATGGTCGCCGACGGCATCATGGGCTTCGTGGTGATCTGGAAGCTGTGGAACTTGCGTGCGGCCGTGGCGGCTGCCGTGATCGCTCCCTTCGTCATCGTCGATATGACCTTCTTCAGCGCCAACCTGCTGAAGCTCCTCGAAGGAGCCTGGGTTCCGCTGCTGTTCGGTGCCGCGATGGTCGTGACGATCTGGACCTGGCGGCGTGGTTCGGCGATCTTGGTGCTCAAGACGCGCAAGATCGAGGTTCCGCTGGATGACCTGATCACCAGCCTGGAGAAGAGGCCTCCTCACATCGTCAAGGGCACGGCGGTGTTTCTCACGAGCGATCCGACCTCGGTGCCGACCGCATTGCTGCACAATCTCAAGCACAACAAGGTGCTGCACGAGCACAACGTGATCCTGACCATCGAGACCGCACAGACGCCGCGGGTCGATGTCTCGGAGCGCGTGCGCATGGAGAAGATCAGCGAGAAGTTTTCCAAGGTGCGGCTGCGCTTCGGATTCATGGAATCCCCGAATGTACCGCGCGCGCTCGCGGTGGCGCGCAAGCTCGGCTGGCAGTTCGACATCATGTCCACGTCGTTCTTCGTCTCGCGCCGCTCGTTGAAGCCATCGTCCCAGTCGGGTATGCCGACCTGGCAGGACCATCTCTTCATTGGTCTGAGCCGGTCGGCCAACGACGCCACGGACTATTTCCAGATTCCCACGGGCCGGGTCGTCGAGGTGGGTACCCAGGTAACGATTTGATCGGTTGGTCTTCCCTGACGTCTCATGTATGCCTAAATGCATGGCTGAGGCGCATTCCCGACAGGTCCGTCGCAACGCGCTGCCGCTATAAGCCGCGCGCTCTGCCGCGTTGTGCAGTGAAGCATTAACGAGTCCTCGAGGGGGCTACCCCATGACAGTCGACGTCGCAGCTACGCCCGCGGAAGCGCCGGCGACCAACGGGCATGGCAACGCCCATTCCACGGCGAGCTTCGCGGCGCTGACACTGGGAAGCATCGGTGTCGTCTATGGCGACATCGGCACCAGCCCGCTGTACGCGTTGCGCGAAGCGGTCATGGCTGCGAGCAGCAGCGGCGAACCTGCGCCTCACGCCGTGATGGGGGTGATCTCGCTCATCCTGTGGGCTCTCATCGTCGTCGTGACCCTCAAATACGTCGTGATCCTGCTGCGCGCCGACAACCACGGCGAGGGCGGAACGCTGGCGCTGATGGCCCTCGCCCAGCGCGCGGTCACGCGCGGAGCCAGCGTCATCGTTCTGCTCGGTATCGTCAGCGGCGCGCTGTTCTATGGCGACGCGGTGATCACGCCGGCCCTGTCCGTCCTGTCGGCGATCGAGGGCATCAAGCTGGTGACGGCGGCGTTCGATCCCTACGTCGTGCCGCTCACGGTCATCATCCTGGTCATGCTGTTCGCGGTCCAGGTGCGCGGCACGGCCAAGGTGGCGGCGTTCTTCGGCCCGATCATGCTGATCTGGTTCCTGGTGATCGGGATCGCGGCGTTGCCGCCGATCCTGCACCATCCGGAGGTGCTGTGGGCGATCAACCCGCTGCATGCCGTGACCTTCATGCTGCATCACGGGATCATCGGCTTCATCACGCTCGGCGCGGTGTTCCTGGCCGTCACCGGCGCCGAGGCGCTGTATGCCGACCTCGGCCATTTCGGCAAGCGGCCGATCCAGACCGCCTGGCTGTTCATCGTGCTGCCGTCGCTGGCGCTCAACTATCTGGGGCAGGGGGCGCTGGTGATCGCCGACGCGAAGGCGATCGAGAACCCGTTCTTCCTGATGTTCCCGGATTGGGCGCTGATCCCGATGGTCGCGCTCGCCACCATGGCGACCGTCATCGCGAGCCAGGCCGTCATCACCGGTGCCTATTCGCTGACCCGGCAGGCGATCCAGCTCGGCCTGCTGCCGCGCTTCGAGATCCGTCACACCTCCGAAGCGCATTCGGGCCAGATCTACATTCCGCGCATCAACAAGCTGCTGCTGATCTCCGTCATGCTGCTCGTGCTGATGTTCAAGTCGTCCAGCGCGCTGGCCTCGGCCTACGGCATCTCGGTCACCGGCACCATGGTCGTGACGGCCATGATGGGCTTCGTCGTGATCTGGAAGGTCTGGCGGTGGTCGCCGTTCGCGGCCGCCGCGCTGATTGCGCCGTTCCTGTTCCTGGACCTGACCTTCCTGGCGGCGAACCTCCTGAAGGTGTTCGAAGGCGGCTGGGTGCCGCTGGCGCTGGGCGGCTTCGTGATGACGCTGATGTACACGTGGCGGCGCGGCAGCCGGCTCTTGTTCGACAAGTCGCGCAAGCTCGAATTCCCGCTCGCCGATCTCGTGACCATGCTTGAGAAGCGTCCGCCGCAGCGGGTGGCCGGTACGGCCGTGTTCCTGACCAGCGATCCCTTGAGCGCGCCGACCGCGCTGATGCACAGCCTCAAGCACTACAAGGTGCTGCACGAAAAGAACGTGATCCTGACGATCGAGACCGCGCCGACGCCGCGCATCGAGCCGTCCGAACGCGTTCGCCTCGAGCAGATCAGTCCGACGTTTTCCAAGGTGACGTTGCGCTTCGGCTTCATGGAATCGCCCAACGTGCCGCGCGCCCTGGCGATCGCGCGCAAGCTCGGCTGGCAGTTCGACATCATGTCGACCTCGTTCTTCCTGTCGCGCCGTGCGCTGAAGCCGGCTGCGCATTCAGGCATGCCGCGCTGGCAGGATCACCTGTTCATCTCGATGAGCCGCTCCGCCAACGATGCGACCGACTATTTCCAGATCCCGAGCGGGCGGGTGGTGGAGGTCGGCACCCAGGTCACGATCTGAGCTCGAGACCCATCCCGTCAGCGTGCCGAAGCGCTTGATTTTCGCAGCGTCTGGGGTGAGTTTGGCGGCCGGATCAGGGCCGATACGGCCCCGCTGAAGGCTTGGAGGATGGGCGTGGCTGTTGTGCACGATTTGACCCCGCAGGACGTGGCCCAGGGGATCGCGGAAGGGCGAATTCTTCTGGTTGACGTGCGCGAGCCGAATGAAGTTTCCGCGGAAGCCTATCCCGACGGCGTCGTCGTTCCGCTGTCGGGCTTCGACCCGAAGCTGATCCCGGATCCCCAAGGCAAGGACGTCGTGTTCGCCTGCCGCTCCGGCAAGCGCTCGGTGACGGCATCGCTCGCCGCGCAGGTCGCCGGGCTGCCCTACGACAAGCATCTCCAGGGCGGTATGCTCGGCTGGAAGGCGGCCGGCCTGCCGACCAGGACCGGCGGCTGACAGGCGATCATGATCTCGCAGAACAAGGTCTTCGCCGACCTGCCCGTCACCATTTTCGAGCAGATGTCGCAGCTCGCGCGCGACAACGACGCCATCAATCTGGGGCAGGGCTTTCCGGACGATCCGGGCCCGGAGGATATCCGCCGCGCCGCAGCCGACGCGGTGCTCAACGGCTATAATCAGTATCCGTCGATGATGGGCCTGCCGGAGCTGCGCCAGGCCATCGCCGCGCACTACAAGCACTGGCACAAGCTCGATCTCGATCCGATGAGCGAGGTCATGGTCACCTCCGGCGGCACCGAAGCGCTGACGTCGGCGATCCTGTCGGTGGTCGAGCCGGGCGACGAGGTGATCTGCTTTCAGCCGGTCTATGATTCCTATCTGCCGATCATCCGCCAGGCCGGCGGCATTCCGCGCCTCGTCCGCCTCGAGCCGCCGCATTGGCGGCTCTCGGAGGAGATGCTGCGGCAGGCGTTCTCACCAAAGACCAAGGCGGTACTGTTCAACAACCCGCTCAACCCGGCCGCGGTGGTCTACCCGCGCGAGGACCTCGAGCTGTTGGCACGCTTCTGCCAGGAGTTCGACGCGGTCGCGATCTGCGACGAGGTCTGGGAGCACGTCGTGTTCGACGGCCGCGCGCACATTCCGCTGATCGCGATTCCCGGGATGCGCGACCGCACCATCAAGGTCGGCTCGGCAGGCAAGATCTTCTCGTTGACGGGCTGGAAGATCGGCTTCGTCTGCGCCGCGCCGCATCTGTTGCGCGTGGCCGCCAAGGTGCATCAATTCCTGACCTTCACGACCGCGCCGAACCTGCAGGTCGCGGTCGCCTACGGCCTCGGCAAGTCGGACGACTATTTCGTCAACATGCGCAGCGAGCTTGCGCGCAGCCGCGACCGGCTCACGGCCGGTCTCGAAAGCCTGGGCTTTCCCGTGCTGAAGGCGCAGGGAACCTACTTCCTGACCGTCGACCTTTCGCCGCTCGGCCTCAACGAGACCGACGAGCAGTTCTGCCGCCGTATCGTCCACGACTACAAGGTGGCCGCCATCCCGGTGTCGGCGTTCTACGAGACGGATGCCGTGACCTCCGTGGTGCGGTTCTGCTTTGCCAAGAAGGACGCAACCCTGGATACGGCGCTGGAGCGCCTGTCGGACGCCATCCACCGGCGCTAGGAGACAAGTGATGACGCGCGGCTGCATGGGTTCGGCTCTGGCGCTGGCCGTCGCGGCGTTGACGCTTTCCGTACCGGCGGGGCGCGCCGAGGAGCGCGTCGTCAACTTCTACAACTGGTCGAACTACATGGCGCCCGGTGTCCTTGACGACTTCACCAAGGAGACCGGCATCAAGGTGGTCTACGACACGTTCGACGCCAACGAGACCCTGGAGACGCGGCTGCTCGCCGGCAAATCCGGCTACGACGTCGTGGTGCCGACCGCGTACTTCCTGCAGCGCCAGATCAAGGCAAAAATCTTCCAGCCGCTCGACAAGTCGAAGCTGCCGAATCTCGCCAATGCCTGGCCTGTCGTGACCGAGCGTCTCGCCACCTACGATCCCGGCAATCAGTTCGCCGTCAACTACATGTGGGGCACGACCGGGATCGGCTACAACGTCAAGGCGGTCGAGAAGATCCTGGGTCCCGGCGCGCGGATCGACAGCTGGGACATGGTGTTCAAGCCGGAGAACCTCGCCAAGTTCAAGGATTGCGGAGTCCACATGCTGGATTCCGCCGACGACATCTTTCCGGCCGCGCTGAACTATCTCGGCATCGACCCGAACTCGACCAAGCAGGCCGACCTGGAGAAGGCGGCCGAGGTGGTCGGCAAGGTCGCACCATCGGTGCGCAAGTTTCATTCGTCGGAATATCTCAGCGCGCTCGCCACCGGCGAGATCTGCCTCGTCGTCGGTTGGTCCGGCGATATCATGCAGGCGAGGAGCCGTGCCCAGGAAGCGAAGAACGGCATCGAGATCGGCTATGCGATCCCGAAAGAGGGCGCACAGATGTTCTTCGACAATTTTGCCATTCCCGCCGACGCCCAGCACGTCGCCGAAGCCTATGCGCTGATCAACTACCTCTACCGCCCCGAGGTCGCGGCGAAGAACTCGGACTTCCTGTCCTACGCCAACGGCAACCTCGCCAGCCAGAAGCTGATCGACCCGAAGATCCTTGGCGACAAGAACATCTATCCGGACGACGCGACCTTGAAGAAGCTGTTCGTCATCACCGCCCGTGAGCCGGCGACGCAGCGGATCATCAACCGGCTCTGGACCAAGGTGAAGACGGGCAGGTGATGACTCCCGTCATTCCGGGATGGTGCGCAAGCACCAGACCCGGAATCTCGAGATTCCGGGTTCGATGCTGCGCATCGCCCCGGAATGACGAGACTTGATCGCTTGGTTTGATCTGACAAATCGGTTGAGATCGATCACGTCATCCGGTGCATCGCGCAGAGCTTGTTGCCGTCGAGGTCGCGCAGGTAGGCGAGATACAGCTTGCCGGCCGAACCTTCACGAACACCGGGCGGGTTTTCGCAGGTGGTGCCGCCGGCTTCGAGCCCCGCCGCATGCCAGGCGTCGGCCTGTTCGGGCGAGCTGCAGGCAAAGCCGATGGTGCCGCCATTGGCAGGGGTCGCGGGCTGGCCGTTGATCGGCTTCGACACCGAGAAGATGCCGGTCGGTGTGATGTAGAAAATGCGGTGGCCGTCGACCCTGGCGGGGCGCACGCCCAGCGTCCCCAGCAGCTTGTCGTAGAAGGCCTTGGCCTTGTCGAGGTCGTTGGTGCCGATCATCACGTGCGAAAACATTCGCGCTTGTCCTCCCTGGAGCTTCCGAACAGCCGTCGGATACGCGGCAAAGGTAGCGAGCGGCGATGGAAGAGGTAAGAGTTTTCTTCGAATGGCCCGTCAGCGGTAGAAGATGCTGCAGTCCCACTTCCTCGTGGTGGAATTTGCCCGGGCGCCGACTACCGCCAGCGCCGGTGCAGCCAGAGCCATTGCTCGGGATATTCGCGGACCCAACTCTCGACGACGTCGGTGACCGCCTGCGTCGTGCCCTGGATGTCGATCTGACCGTCGGCCGTCCGTACCGGCTTCACTTCCTCCGATACTTCGGCGCGGAAGCGATTGCCGGGAAGGCGGATGATGCGGACGCCGTGCACGGGGCATTCGACCTGGCGTAACAGACGGGCCAGCATCGGATTGGCGCGGGTCTTGCGGCCGAAGAAGGTGACCTCCACGCCGCCGGTCAGGTACTGATCGACCAGCATCGCGACGTGCTGGCCGTTCTTGAGCGCCTGTGCCAGCCGCAGCGGCGCATCGCGGCCGGCCGGGACGAGTGTGCCCATCTTGACCTGCCGTATCTCCTGGATGATGCGGTCGGCGGCGGCGATGTTGGGTCGACGATAAAGGATCGCCGTATCGAGCTTATGGGCGACCGCCGCCAGCGCCGGCATCTCCCAATTGGCGAGATGGCTGGCAAAGATCAGGGCTGGCTTGCCGTCGAGACGGAGCTGATGAAACAGCTCATGGGTGCGCGGCGACAGCTCGATCCGGCTGCGCTCGGGATGCGCCTCGTCGTAATCCCAGATCTTGTCGAGATGGGCGAACTCGGCGCCGACGCGGCCGAGATTGTCCCACACGCCGGCGAGGATTCTCTCGATCTCCTCGGGCGATTTCTCCGGGAAGGCCGCGGTGAGATTGTCGCGACCAATGCGCTGCTCGCGCAGGCGTGGCCCGATCATCTGCGCAATGCGCGCGAAGCGGTCGGCCGTCTTCTGCGGGTCGAAATAGCGCGTGGTCCTGAGCATTCCGACCGTCAGCGCGCCGACGGCGGAAGCCCCGGCCGACTTCACGGCTCGGCGGATCACGAGCTTGGTCCGGAGGGGCAGGAGACTCATCGATGGCAGCGGCGGATCAGGCCGGTTCGCGCGTCAGGATCAGCGAGGCGTTCTGGCCGCCGAAGCCGAACGAATTCGACATCACGGTGGTGACACGCGCATCGCGGGCCTTGTTGCCGACGACGTCGAACAGGATCGCGGGATCCGGAATGTCGTAGTTGATGGTCGGCGGAATGCGCTGATGCTCGAGCGTCTGCAGCGAGAAGATCGCCTCGACCGCGCCGGCTGCCGAGATCGTGTGGCCGACCATCGACTTGTTCGACGACACTGGAATCTTGCTGGTGTGCTCGCCGAACACGGCGGAGACGCCGACATATTCCATCTTGTCGTTCTCGGGCGTGGCGGTGCCGTGGGCATTGATATGGTCGATCTGCTCAGGGGCCATGCCGGCATCGGCTAGCGCCTTGCGGATGCAGCCGATGATCGGCTTGCCGTCCGGCGAGGAACGGGTGCGGTGGAAGGAGTCGGTCAGCTCGCCGCAGCCAGCGACGACGCCGAGGATCTTGGCGCCGCGCGCCACGGCCGCGTCGTAGCTTTCCAGCACCAGCGCGCCGGCGCCCTCGGCCATCACGAAGCCATCGCGGTTCTTGGAAAACGGCTTGGAGGCGGCCTGCGGCGGGTCGTTCTGGGTCGACAGCGCCGACAGCAGCGAGAAGCGCACGAGCCCTTCCGGATTGACCGAGCCTTCGGTGGCGGCGCATAGCGCGACGTCAGTCTCACCGCGTCGGATGGCTTCGACGCCGAGCTGGATCGCGGTCGCGCCGGAGGCGCAGGCGGTCGACAGCGAGATCGGCGAGCCCTTGGTGCCGAAGGTGTCGGACAGCGAATCGGCGACCGAGCCGAACAGGAAGCGGTGGTGATAGTTGACGAACTTGCCGCCGCCGCAGACCTTCAGCAGGTCGTCATAGGTGAACTGAGTGCCGCCAACCTCGTGCGCGAGCTCCAGACGCTGGGGCCACTCGATCTCGACCGGCGCCACGGCGAGAAACAGCGGGCCCGGAAAATCGCCCTTGCTGCCGATTCCAGCCTGCGCGATGGCTTCCTCGACAGCCATGTGACCGAGCCGCTCGGACAGTCCCGTCGACGTGAACGGCGCCACGGGGACGAAATCGACCGTGCCGGCCATGGTCGTCTTCAAGCCGTCGATCGGAAACCGCGTGATGGTGCGGATTCCGGACTCGCCGGCCACGAGCTTGTTCCAGTTATCGGACTTGCCGGCCCCAAGGGAGGTGACGATGCCCATCCCGGTCACGACCACGATGGGGCGTCCAAACTTGTCGCGTACACTCATGATGTCCCCCGTCGTGTCTTCTTAAGGCCGTGCCGCGTTCACTTGACTGCTTCGACCAAGGCCATGCCTTCGCCGCGGTAATGGCCGGCGCCGACCACCACGATCTGGGCCGGAGCATCCTTCATGTCGGTCTCCACGCCCGAGGCGTCACCCGGCGCGAACAGCGCGCCGCGCGAGATCGAGAGCGCAGCGAGCGCGAGACCGAGCGCGAACTGCGCCTCCATCGAATGGCCGAAGCGGGTCCCGCTCGAGCGCACCGCGAACGCCTTGTGATGGTCGAGGAATGCGCGCTCCTCCGACGTCACCGGCTCGGCGCCGGTCGCGCCGGTGATGATGGCGCCGGGGGCCTCGTGGACGTCGAGCGCCGACCACAGACGGTCCAGCGTTCCCGTCACCGCGCCTGCCTCCTTGCGGCGGGCGCGGTCGGCGACGACCTTGCTGAGCCGGGCCAGCGGCTTGGCGCCGCGGGCCTCGGCATGCGGCCTGGATTCCAGCACCAGGAACGCGCCGGCCGATCCGAGCGCGAAGCCCGGATGGTCCTTGCGGGACCAGACCGGCTTGAATTCGTTCTTCAGATTGTAGTCGCCGAACTCGTACAGCACGAGCAGATCCTTGCGCTCGCCATTGTGCGAGCCGCCGACCAGCGCGATGTCGCTCTGGCCGCCGGCGATGCGGGCCAAAGCGATCTTGAACGCGTCGACGCCCGCAACCTCCTCGCCCATGAAGGTGCGCGAGGTGCCGCAGACGCCGTGCGAGATCGCGATGTTGCCGGCGAGCAGGTTGGACAACTGCGCCAGGAACAGGGTCGGGCGCAGGTCGCTCATCAGCCGATCGTTCAGGAAGCCGGGCGTGCAATTGCCCTGGGCTTCCGCGTTGAGGATCGCGGTGTCGACGGAGATGTCGCGCTCACCGCCGCCCGCGGCGACGATCATGTCCATCCGCGACAGGATGTCCTTGTTGCCCTTGAGGCCGGCGGAATCCAGCGCAAGCCCGGCGGCATAGGTGCCGATGCGCTGCCACGCCTCCATCTGGCGCTGCTCCTTCTTCGGGATCTGCGCTTCCAGATTCACCTTGGCCCAGGGATGCACGATGTAGGGCGCGAAACCCTGCTCATCGACGTTGATCTGGCCGGAGTTGAGGGCGTCCCAGTTCGCATCGAGTCCCTCGCCAAGCGAGGTCGCAAGACCGATACCGGTGATCCAGACTTCGACGGGTTCGGAGGTCACGGTTGTCGTCTCACTCATCGCTGCAGGACCTGTTGCGGAAAGCCGACGCGCTCGGCGACGGCGTCCATGTGCCCGCGCAGCTCCGGATTGGGGAAGGGGACGTGACTGAAAGTGATGGTCGCATTCGAACGCAGTTTGCCGCCGACCTTCACGCGCGCTTCGGTCATGGCGTAACCGGAGCCCTCGTGCAGCACGTTGGCCTCGACGGTCAGCACCTCGCCCGGCGACACGAAGCCGCGCATCTTGGCCTCCTTGACTGCGGCAAGGAACGGCATCCGCTCGAACTTCATCAGCGCGAGCAGCAGCCAGCCCGATGTCTGCGCCATCGATTCGATCAGGAGAACGCCGGGCATGATCGGATAGCCCGGGAAATGTCCTTCGAAGATCGTGCTTTCGGTGGGGACCTTGGCTTCGACGGTGATGGTCTTCTCGTCCAGCCGAAGATCGAGAATGCGGTCGATGAGCAGGAAGTATTCGATCTGCATGGCGGGCGCTCACGCGCCCTTGGCGGCGACCAGCTCGTCGATGCGGGCGCACAGGTTCTTCAGCACGAAATACTGCTCGGTGCTGGCTTTGCCGTCGTTGACTTCCTGCGTCCACTTCTCGAGCGGCAGCTTGATCCCGAAGGCCTTGTCGATCGCAAATGCGATGTCGAGGAAATCGAGGCTGTCGATGCCCAGATCGTCGATGGCATGGCTATCCGGCGTGATCGTGTCGCGCGGGATGTCGCAGGTTTCAGCGATGATCGTGGCGACCTGATCGAATGTTGAGGACATCACTAAGCCTTTGATATTTTGGAGCTAATCCGGTAGGTGGCGACGGGAGGACACCGCGCCCCCGGGGCCGTCTGATGCGAGCCCTTCTACCCCCGTCGCCCGGGAGTCGTGTGCCCGTATATCGGAGCGACGCGGTGAGTTCAATGGAGCCGGACACGGCGGTTGTGGCGGGATTGTGATGCCTCGTCGGCCGCGGCAGCCGCGTCCAGCAGGGGGATCAGGGCGTGTAGGTCTCGGTGATGATGCGGGCGCAGTCGCGCCGTCCGGTCAGCAGGCAGTCCTGGGTCTTGCGCAGGTCGGCAATGCTCATCGCCAGCCAGATGCCGATCGCGGTCAACGCGACCGTGAAGGCGATGGCGGCGATGTTGGCCAGGATGCGGTGACGGAAGTCATCGGGCTCCTCGCGGGGCTGCTCATACCGGGAGAGATCGAGTGTCGGCCGCTCGCCCCGATGCAGCTGAATCGGCGGACTGCCGCCCTCGGTGACGCGCCGCACCGGACTGCTGCGCGGCCGGAACGGCACCACGCGATGCTCTTCCTCCGCTGCAATGGGGCGCTGGGACTTCATGCCTCGACTCCGATGGTCCTTTCTAGCACGCAGGCCCGACCTCTCACAAAGAAACTTTGCCATAATTGAGCTGCATCAGCAAAGCATCTCGCTCCTCGAATGCATCCAATCGGCGCCCGCTCCGCGGGTGATTGGAACCTGCCGCGGCCGGTCCGAACGGCGTCGCAGCTACGGGCAGATGCGCTGGAACGGCTCGGCAGGCGTGGCATAATGCTGATCATCCCCCGGAGCCCAGCCATGGCCAATACCCGCGAGCCGCTGCTTCATCCCGTGCCGATCCTGTCCCTGCGCCCGACGCAGATGACCGTGGGCATGCGCGAGGTGAAGGAGAAACGCGAGCGCTGGCGCGAGCACAAGTCGAAGAAGAAGCAGGCCGAGCTGCTCGGCAAGCACATGATCCCGGTGGTGCTTGGTCCCGATGAGCGGCACTACGTCGTCGACCACCATCACCTCGCCCGCGCGCTCCATGACGAGGGCGTCAAGGACGTGCTGGTCACGGTGATCGGCGACCTCTCGATGGTCGATCGCGAGGCGTTCTGGGGCGTGATGGACAACAAGCGCTGGGTCTATCCTTACGACGCCAAGGGCGAGCGGCGGCATTTCAAGGACCTGCCGAAGTCCGTCGCGAATCTGAAGGACGATCCCTTCCGCAGCCTGGCCGGCGAGCTGCGCCGCGCCGGCGGCTTTGCCAAGGACACGACGCCGTTCAGCGAGTTCCTATGGGCCGACTTCCTGCGCCGCAAGGTCAAGCGCAAGACGGTGGAGACCCATTTCGCCGCCGCCATGGAGCACGCGCTGGCGGCCGCAAAGAGCCACGACGCGGTGTATCTGCCCGGCTGGTGCGGGCCGGCGTCGGACGACTGATCGTCTCACTTGGTCTTCGGCAGCCGCCCCATCAGGTAGAATTCGTCGTTGGGCCGCATGCCCGTGACATTCGCGATCCGGTTCGACAGCGCGAAGAACGCCGCGATCGCGGCGATGTCCCAAATGTCGTCGTCGCCGAAGCCGTGGCCGGCCAGCGCCTTGAAATCGGCATCCCCGACCGTTTGCGCCTCGAGCGCCACCTTCATCGCGAAATCGAGCATCGCCCGCTGCCGTGGCGTGATGTCGGCCTTGCGGTAGTTGATCGCGATCTGGTCGGCGATCAGGGGATTCTTGGCGCGGATGCGCAGGATCGCGCCGTGCGCGATCACGCAATACTGGCACTGGTTGGCGCTCGAGGTCGCGACCACGATCATCTCGCGCTCGGCCTTGGTCAGCCCGCCGTCCTTCTCCATCAGCGCGTCGTGATACGCAAAGAACGCGCGGAACTCGTCCGGCCGGTGCGCAAGTGTCAGGAACACGTTGGGCACGAAGCCGCTCTTCTCCTGCACGCCGAGCAGGCGGGTGCGGATGTCGTCCGGCAGCGCATCGATTGCGGGGACGGGGAAGCGGCTGATGGCGGGCTGGGTCATGGCAACGGGTCCGGCATGCGTGGCAGGGGGCGAACCTTAGTCGATCGCGGCGCAGGCGCAACGGTCCAGCTCGGTCCATCACCCGCCAGTGGTGGAGCGCCCGCAACGCCTCCTCGGCAGCCGTCGTCGATCGGGATTTGAGGAGGGCCGCCGCCGGCTTTAGCGCAGCGGCTTCTTCAGCAGCGAGAAGCGGTCCGGGTCGAGGCCCATCGACGGCTGCAGCATTGGCGCGTCCAGCGAGGCGGACAGGCTGCCGCGATCTCCGAGGTTGCCGGCGCCGCTGTCGCCGCTCGACGCGTCCCGGCTCGAGGTCGCTCCGCGCCAGCGCTCCAGCACGGCACTGACGAAATGCATGTCATGTCCGGCATTCACCGAGCGGACGGTGGCGATCGTCGCCTCGCTGCGCGGCAATTGATGCAGCGGCACCTCCTTGAAGCGCAGCCGGGTCGGCAGCGCGACGCCTTCGCCGAACGCCAGCACCTCGCGGGTGCCGAGCGAGGGAACGAAGGAGAGCAGGTTGGCGGCGGCATCCGACACCGCCGAACGCAGCAGCGACTGGTCGCGCTCGTTGGCGAGCCGCATCGTGAACAGCGTGTTGCACTGGGAGATGATGGTGGCGTCGAGCTCGGCCGGCCGCTGGGTGATCAGGCCGAGATAGACGCCGTATTTCCGGCCTTCCTTGGCGATGCGCGAGATCGCCTTGCGGGTCGGGCCGAAGCCGATCGAGCGGTCGGCCGAGGCGTAGCGGTGCGCTTCCTCGCAGACGAACAGCAGCGGCGAGACGCCGTCGCTCCACAGGCCGAAATCGAACGCCATGCGGCACACGACCGAGACCACGGAATCGACCACCTCGGCCGGGAAGCCGGCGAGCTGCATGACCGTCATCGGCCGGCCGTTGGCCGGCAGGCGGAACAGGTGGCTGATGACCTCGGCCATGGTGTCGCCGCCGACATTGGCGTTGTCGAACATGAAGGCGTAGCGCGGGTCGTTGCGTACCGTCTCGATCCGCGAGATCAGCTTGTGATAGATGATGCGCGAGGAGCGGTTCTCGAGCTTGCCCATGCGCTCGTCGATCAGGTTGATCAGGTCGACGAGGCGGTAGGGCACCGGCGTATCGACGGTGTAGCCGACGGTCTTCGGGTCGATGCGCTTGAGCCCGATGCGGTCCGTGTTCTGGTATTGGGTGTAGATGCCCTTCGCCAGCGGGATCACTTCGGCCAGGATGTCGAGCTCTTCCGGCACGCCCGGTCGGCCGCCGAACAGGACGTCGACGATCTCCTCGAAATTGAACAGCCAAAACGGCAGCTTCAGGTTGCGCGGGTTCAGCACCAGCGCCTTTTCACCAAAGCAGCGGCCATATTCGTTGTGGACGTCGAGGAGGAAGATGCGCAGGTTCGGCCGCGCCTTCAGGATCTCGTTGAGCAGCAGCGACACGCCGGTCGATTTGCCGACGCCGGTCGAACCGAGCACGGCGAAGTGCTTCGACAGCATTTCCTCGACATTGACACAGGCGCGCACGGAGGTGTCCTGCTGCAGCGCGCCGATGTCGATGTGGTCGCCGGCGGTCGGCGTGTAGATCGTGCGCAGCTCCTCGCTCGTGATCATGTCGACGGCGTCGCCGATGGTCGGGTAGTGGGTGACGCCGCGCTGGAACTTGGGCCGCTCGGCCGGTCCGAGAATCTCGCCGAGCAGGTCTACCGAAGCCGTCGCGACGTATTCGTTGGCACGCGAGAGGTCCTCGCTGGTCACCTCGGTGATGATCGCAATGATCGTGGCGCTCGGGCAGCGAATGCTGATGAAACGGCCGACTGTCGCGCGGATATCGGAGGCGTTCATCTGCTGTGTCGACAGAATGCCGACGCGGGCCTGGGAGCCCCGCACCGAGATCACGCGTCCGAAGGATGTCACGGTCATGAAACCTGTGGTGAATTGTTGAATTGACACCTTCTCTGCTGGGACTGGAAAATTTGTTAAGCGGGCAACGTTTGTGACTGCGCCGCCCGCCCAGCCCGGTGGTCGGAGGGTCGCGCGGGGCGTTGCGATCGCACCTCCTCAATGGGACCTAAGGCCTTGCACTGTAAGGCTTTCTCAATCCTTTCCTCAAGCGTCGCGCGAACCGTTCGGGTTAACGTCCGGTTCACCATCTCCAAGGCTCTTCCTGAACGGCTCTTCGGCTGTGGAGGCCCCGGCGCCGAAAGAAACCTGGAGGGGCTGCCGCGCCGATCCGAACCTCCAGCCGCTCAGCGATTTGATCGCAATCAATCTGGAACCCGGGCGTGCCGGCTATATTTTTCCCGTCAAGCGCGAGGGAGCGGATGCCGGCCGATCAACGAAATCGGTCGCGCCCATGCCGTTGCGGACCCGATCCTCGCGTGAAGCAGGAGGATGATGTTATGGCTGAACCTACCAAGCTGCCCGTCAACACCGAGAAGGCAGGTGCGCCATCCATGCAGGGATGGCGGCCGTTCGAGAACCTGCGCCGCGAGATCGATCGCGTGTTCGAGGACTTCCACGGCGGGATCTGGCGCACGCCGTCGCTGTTCGACCAACTGCCGGGCCTGGCCCGCGCACGGTCCTTTGCCGTGGCGCCGGCGGTCGACGTCGCCGAGCACGACAATGCCTACGAGGTCACCGCTGAGCTGCCCGGCCTCGACGAGAAGAACGTCGAGGTGAAGGTTGCGAGCGGCGTGCTCTCGATCAAGGGCGAGAAGCAGGAGGACAAGGAGGAGAAGAAGAAGGACTATTACGTCCGTGAGCGCAGCTTCGGCTCGTTCGAACGCTCCTTCCAGATCCCCGACGGCGTCGACACCGACAAGATCGAGGCCGTGTTCAAGCAGGGCGTGCTCAAGGTCACCCTGCCGAAGAAGCCCGAGGTACAGAAGGCCGCCAAGACCATCGACATCAAGGCGGCGTGACCGCATCTCGTGGCTGTCCGTCCCATGATCATGGGACAGACGATGGATCGGACACCAAGGAAGGGCCGCGCGTGCGGCCCTTTTTTTCGCGGAGCTGCAGGGGTAATCTGCCTTCCAAGCAAACGGTCGGCGATGCCGGCCGGGGAACGACCGGAAGGGAGACGAGAGGATGGGCAAGCTCGCACTGGCGGCCAAGATCACGCACGTGCCGTCGATGTATCTCAGCGAGCTGGATGGTCCGGCCAAGGGCAAGCGACAGTCGGCGATCGACGGTCATATCGAGATCGGCCGGCGCTGCCGCGAGGCCGGCGTCGACACCATCGTCGTGTTCGACACCCATTGGCTGGTCAATGCCGGCTACCACATCAATTGCGCGCCGCATTTCGAGGGGCTCTACACCTCGAACGAGCTGCCGCACTTCATCGCCAACATGACCTATGAATACGACGGCAACCCGGAGCTGGGCCACATCCTCGCCGAGGGCGCCAACGCCCATGGCGTTGCCACCATGGCCCACGATGCGACGTCGCTGGCGCTGGAATACGGCACCTTGGTGCCGATGCGCTACATGAACCCCGACCGCCACTTCAAGGTCGTCTCCGTCTCGGCGCTGTGCACCTCGCATTATCTCGCCGACAGCGCCAAGCTCGGCTGGGCCTTCCGCCGCGCGGTCGAGGATCATTACGACGGCACGGTGGCCTTCTTCGCCTCGGGCTCGCTGAGCCATCGCTTTGCCCAGAACGGCACCGCCGACGAGTATCGCGACCGGATGTTCAGCCCGTTCCTGGAGCGGCTCGACCATGAGGTGATCCAGATGTGGGAGCACGGCGAGTGGCCGGATTTCTGCGACATGTTGCCGGAATATGCCAGCAAGGGCCATGGCGAGGGCTTCATGCACGATACGGCCATGCTGCTCGGCGCGCTCGGCTGGAACCACTACGACCGCGGCGTCGAGGTGGTGACGCCGTTCTTCCCGTCATCGGGGACGGGCCAGATCAACGCGGTGTTTCCGGTCTCGCCGATGCCGCATGTGCTCGACGACGTCGGCCGGCCGCGCGCCGCCGCACTCGCGGGCGGTCGGCTGTAGCGCCTCTCACCAGACCTCCGGATGCCGGAGCACCTCGATGATGTCCTCGGGATAGATCTGATCGGCGGTCGCCGTGAGCTCGGCTGGTCGCCGCCATTTGCTCGGTGTTGAATGCTCGGTGTTGAACCGCCGCGTCGGCCGCGCGACCAATGCGGGACGGATCGGAGGCCGGTGACCGTTCAATGCTGACGAGAATTCTGCTGCTGACCGCGATGCTCATCGCGCCGGGCATTGCCACTGCGCAGGCGCCGCATCGCGAAGCCTGCAACGTCGAGGCCGACGTCACCGACCGCGATCCGAATGGTGCCAATGTCCGTGCCGAGCCTGGCGGCAGCATCGTCGAGGTCCTGAAAAATCCGACCAGCGATGGCTGGATCGTCGTGCATCTCGTCGCGCAGCAAGGCGACTGGTTCGAGATCGACCGGGCCATGCTGAACGACGTCGATCAGGGCAAGGAGACCGTGATCTTTCAGGGCAGGGGCTTCCTGCATCGGAGCATCGTCGGCGCCGGCGGCCTGCAGAACGGCGCGGCGATCTACCGCGATCACGCCACGTCGAGCGCGAAGCTCGACCCGCATGCGAGCGGTGACCAGTCGGTCGAGCTGCTCGGCTGCTTTGGCGACTTCGCCAAGATCCGCGTCAAGAAGGGCATCGGCTGGACCCGGCAGCTCTGCACCAACATGGTGACGACCTGCTCGTGACAGCGTGCGCTCGCCGAGCTCCGTAGCGGGCAGCCCGTTGACCATGGCTGCGTTGCAGGTCGTCGCGCCTGCTCAGGCCGCGCGCTGCTGGTGCTGCGACAGCCGCTCGCGCTCGCGCCGGCACCCGGCCGCGAATTGGCGCAGCCGCTCGATCGTCAGCGCGTCGGTGATGCTCCGCTCGAGCCGCTCGGCCCGCTCGATCTGATCGTCGAGGTCCATCAGCTTGGTCATGTCCCGTCTCCCTGGCCAGACAATTTGAAGCAAATTGCATCGTTCCGGCCGGATGAGGATCGTGGTGAATGACGGGTTAATTCCGTGATCGGGCGCACGCTTTCAGGATCGCATGCACGCCGATTTCCGGTCGGCCGTGATGCCGGATCTGTACAAGATCCATGAGTTCGCCCTCGCGGCAACGGAGGAGTGCCAGCTCGTGATGCGGCACGGCCGGCAGCACATGATCCTCGGCCTCCCGTCGTCGGACGATTGGCAATGGTTCCATACGCCGCGCCCCGATGCCCTCGACCTCGGCCAGCGCATGCTCGAGCTGTTCGAGCAGTCGATGGCCCGGACGATTGTCGCGGGCACAAGTGCTGGACCGGTCGGAATAGTATCTGGCATGGGTCGAGCAACGCACCGGCGCGAGGCTGTGCCGGCCCGGTCGGTCCTGATCCAATCAAAACAGGAAACGCTAGCGGATCGGCGCTTGCCGGCAATAATCGCGCCAGAACGTCCGGTATCCCTGTTCCACATGCTGCGTGTAGAGCGCGCCGTTGCCGGCCGCTGAATGCGAGACCATGGCCGGCAGTTCGGCGCGGAGCGCCGCAAGTTCGGCAGGCCGTGAGCAGAATTTCAGCGCGATCGCGAGATAGCCGTCGTCGTCTTCGGCGACCCACGCGTCGAGGCCCACCGCCTTCACGATCGCGCCGCCTGCGCGAGCCGCGGGGCCGCTGCCGAGCTTGGTGACCACAGGCACGCCCATCTGCAGCGATTCCCAGGTCGAGATGCCCCCATTCTGTGGGAACGGATCGAGCGAGATGTCGATCTCGGCGAACATCGAAAGATGCTCCTGGCGCGTCGTCTTTCCTGCACAACGGACGCGGTTCGCGGCAATGCCGTGAGCGACGAAGCGCGCAACCAATCGGTCGCGCAGCAGGGGATCGCCCATCGAGTGGTTCTTGACCACGATGATGGAGCCGGGTGTTGCCGTCATCAGCTTCGACCAGAGTTCGATGGTCGGCTCGGACATCTTGTCGATGCGATTGAACGCGCCGAAGGTGACGTGGCCGTTACGAAGCATTGGCAGCGGCGATGGCGGAATGGGGGGCGCCGGTTCGATCGTGATCAGCGATGGCAGATCGTAGATCCTTTCGGCAAACAGATGCCGGACCGCGGTCGGAATCGCTACCGGATCGGCCAGCAGATAATCCATGACGGGCAGGCCGGTCCCGGTGACGCTGCCGACGGCCGAGACCTGAACCGGGGCGGGCTTGCGCGCAAACATCGTGAGCCGGTGGCCGGCGGAATGCCCCGAGAGGTCGACGAGGATATCGACCTTGTCGGCCTGAATCTGATCGGCGAGCTTGTCGTCGCCCCACAGCGAGGCGTCGACAAAGCGATCGACCAGCGAGCGGCACAGGTCGGTCTTGGCATCCTTCATAGGCGAACAGGAATACGCAAGGATTTCGAACTTCGCGCGATCGTGATGGCGCAGGATGGGCAGGAAGGCAAAGGCCGCTGAATGGTCGCGGAAATCGGACGAGACGTAGCCGACGACAAGCCGACGGTCGGGGTCGATGTTTCGCACGCCGAGCGAGCGGCGCTCCAACCGCGAGCCGATCGCCTCCCACCAATATCTCCGCGCTTCCTGAAGACGTTCCACTCCGGTGTCGGGCAGGAAATCCAGCGCGAAGATCTTCTTGGTAATCGCGTCCTCGTGGTTTGGCCTGATCGCGAGAGCCCGGTCGTAGTGTTCGATTGCCGTGGCGGTGTCGCCCTGCGCCGCAGCGCAGACGCCGAGCAGAGTCCAGGCGATCTCCGAGGCCGGGTTCTGTGCCAGCACCTTGTTGATGACGGAGATCGCCAGCGCGATGTTGCCATTGACGAGCGCGACCGTGGCCTTGCCGCAAAGAGCTTCTTCCAGCAGCGGCTCGAGGGCGAGCGCGGCGTCAAAATCGGCCTCCGCCTGGTCGAACTTGCCCAACTCCTGATACGCCCGGCCGCGCTGGGCGAGCACGGCGGCAGCCTTCGGATTGATCGCCAGCGCCGCATTCAGCGCCGCCAGCGCGGAATCGAAATCCCGCAGGTTCATGCTGGCCACGCCCTTGCCGAACAGGGCCGTCAGCAACCGCGGCTGCAGCGCCAGCGCGCGATCGAAGTTCTGACCGGCCTCGTCGTTGCGGCTCGTGAACAGCAGCGCCATGCCGCGATTGGCGTAGGCCTCGGCATAGTCGGGCTTCAGGGCAATGGCGCGGTCATGCGCCGATATTGCCTCCTCGAAACGGAAGAGGCTCATCAGCGCATTGCCGAGATGAGTGAGCGCGGTCGGGAAGTTCGGCCTGAGCGCGATGGCGCGCTCGAATCGGGCGCGAGCGTCCTCGTGACGGCCGAGCCGAGACAGCGACAGGCCGAGATCGGACTGGGCGTCGGCCGAGCGCGGGTCGATCTCGGTCGCCCGTGTCAGGACGCGCACCGCCTGGTCGAAGCGGCCGCAGTCCCGTTCGGACACGCCGAGCAGATGCAGGGCGCCGAAATGGTGCGGCAGGTCCTGCAGGATCTGCTGGCACAGCGCCTGAGCCTCCTGATGCCGGCTTTCGCGGTAGGCTTTGACCGCCGCCGGCAACAGCACGTCCGCCTGTTTCTTGGCCCGCTTTTGCAGCCTTGCGTTCTGGAAGGCGCGGGAGCCGACGCTGCTTTGCAAGTGTTTTCCTCCACGGGACCGGTCCATTGCTCGCAATGGTTGTTCCGTTCTCGCCGATTCGCAATGAGCAGACGTTAACGCGCGGGACCGCGTGCCGAAGGGGTGGTGGACGCCGCAGCGTGTCCGCGCCTTGGGGATGGATCTCGTGCCCGAGGCAAAAACGACCCCGATGCTTCTCAGATCACGAGGATGAGGCTGTCGTGCTTTCAGGCCGTCGCGGCAGTGATCAAGCTGGCTGGGGAACCTGGATTCGAACCAAGACAAACAGAGTCAGAGTCTGTTGTGCTACCGTTACACCATTCCCCACCGAAGGTGTTGATATTTCAACACTTTTTTCGGAAGTTTTGCAATCGGGGCCAGAAGTTTTGCAAATCACCCCGTCGGCGGAGGTCATATAACCGGGCCAGCGTTCTCGGTCTAGCCCATTCTTCTTGGAAGAAAACTGTGGACATGTTGCAGCTGCCCCCCACTTGCTTAGAAAGCGCAGAGAGAGGGGGGGGGCCCAAGCAAATGCTTACCGTAATTCGTGAAGGGTACCAGAGCGTGTACGAGAACACGCCGGCTCGAAAGGAATATCAGGCCGGCGTAAGAGCTGAATTTTTCCAAACTGGAGCTGCAGGCACGGTGGTGATTGGATTCGCGACCAATCCGGACGGAGAGCGCAGGCAAAGCTATCGCGTCTACGTCACGCCAAGCGATTTCGAAGAGATAGTTCGAGAGATGATGAAGGCTGACCCAAAGCAAACCATCAGAGCTTTTGGTGTGGCTCTGAAGGATTTTGCCTAATCGCCGTTGCTGATGATCCTTAGCCGCCGCTGACCGTCGGCCGCGACCTTCATCTGGTCCTTGAAGCGCATGTAATGCTCGACGTTCTGGCGGGACATGCCGATGTCGTTGGCGATCTGGTCGACCTCGTAGCCCAGCTCCGCGCGGGCAAGAATGCCGGTGCCGCGCAGGCCGTGGATCGTCGGATGGTCGGCATCCTCCGGGTCGATGTCCCACTCGTACTTTTTGACCTGGCCGGCGACCCATTCCTTCCAGCGGCGGCAGAGCTGTTTGCCTTCCGATGTGCCTTCCAGCCAGCGGCCCCATCGCGCCCGCAGGCCGTCCGGGGTGTATTGCGCGCCCTT
The DNA here is from genome assembly GCF_051167875.1 of Bradyrhizobium sp. HKCCYLRH3097. Taxonomy (NCBI): domain Bacteria; kingdom Pseudomonadati; phylum Pseudomonadota; class Alphaproteobacteria; order Hyphomicrobiales; family Nitrobacteraceae; genus Bradyrhizobium; species Bradyrhizobium sp. HKCCYLRH3097. The sequence goes on along the minus strand of NZ_JBNPTX010000005.1, from coordinate 134,670 downwards.
CGGCGAATAGAGGTAGAGGTCTTCCCGGAAGCGCTCGATCGGCTTGAGCCAGCGCGTGTTCGTGAATTTCATGGGCGTCTCGGCCCAGCGATCGATCTCGATCGCGTCGACGGCCGCAAGCGGGATATGGAACGCGCGGCGGCGCTTCCGGGTCTTCTTTGGCCGGCACCAGAGCCCGTTGCGGTCGCGATGCTCTGGTCCCATGCGGATCAGGTCGCTGCCGCGCTGGCATGTCATGATGCCGAGCCGGGTCATCCGGACCAGGTCCGGCCACGCGTGCGCCTGGACGTCATCGACGATCCAGTCGGGCCAGGGCACATGGCCTCGGTCGGGAATGTCGAAGTCTCTGACCTTTTCGAAAGGGTTTGCCTCCGCAAGGCCGAGCGGGATCGCCCAATCGAAGATGGTCCGTCCAACCGATAGCATCTGGTTTGCCATCACCGGGGTGGCCTTCATCGCATCGCGCGCCGTCTGCACCACAAACGGCGTCAGATCCCGCACGCGCGCCGCGCCTTGCTCCTCCATTCGGCGCATCGTCACTTCGTAGTTCGTGCGAGTGCCGTCGGCCAGGCGCTTGAACTCGTCGCTGGCGCGATAGCGTGAGATGAGATCGCCGATCGATCCCGCGGGAAATCCCGTCCGAATGGAGGCTTGGCGCCGCTCGACCTCGGTCCAGAACGCCCGTGGCTCGGTCTCAGCGTTCGGCAGCTTGATGCGCTCGCCCTCGCGGTCGGTGCCGCGTCCGGGGTTCCAATAGTAGTAGGTGTAGGCCTTGCCGTTCTTCTTGCGAACGGTGACCTTTTCGACACCCTCAGGCAGCGCCACTCCGCTTTCCCTTCTTCTTGCCAAAGCTCGCTGCCCACTGCATGGCGTCGACGACGGGCGCCGTCGTATCGGTGCCGCGCAGTCTACGATCGACGTCCTCCCAACGCCAGCGGGGCGTTCCCGGCGGGAATGAGGGGGAGGGCGGCGGCAAACGGCCGTCTTTGACCCATTGGTCCCAGGTGGCCGGCGAGACCAATAACTCGGCCGCACCCGTTTCCCTCGTGACGTAGGCCGGGGTCCGATCGCCCCGGAGCAGGTTTTCTGTCTTGCGGATCGTCATTCCGCCGTCCTCATCGTCCGAGATCCCGCGCCAGCGACTCGGTGAGCCTGACGAGCGTCGCGCGGGTGCTGTCGGGGATCTGCGCAAACGCCTTGGCGATGCGCACGCCTTCCGGCGAGGTGATGAACTTGTCGACGATCGCATCGTCCGGTGCCGCGTCCTTGGCCGCGAACAGGAAGGGAAGATCGACCTGCAACGCGGCGGCGATGGCGGCAAGCCGCGATCCGCGGATGCCGTTGGTGCCCTTCTCGTACTTCTGGATCTGCTGAAACGTGACGCCGACGGCGTTCGCCAGATCGGTCTGGCTCATGCCCAGTTCGAGGCGGCGCATGCGAATGCGCCTGCCGATCTTCGCATCAGTCTCGGTCGTTGAGCGGGGCTTCTTGATGGTGGCGCTCTTCGGCATCGCTGTCTCTCGATGTGGTGGTTGGGATCGGTTCATCGTCCGCGCGTAGCGGCTTGCTCCGCGGCGGTCGCGGTGACTTCGGCCTGCGGCCTGGCAAGCCACACGCTGGCGAGTGCGATGGCCTCCGCGAGCAGCACATGGACGTCGATGAGGTTGTGCCCTCTCGCGAGCAGCAGCCGCCGTGAATCTCCCGCGTCGCTGCACTCGCGCGCTGCGTAGAGGTCACGTGCCATGTTCTCGAGTTCGGCCCGGCGACGCTCCTCGGCGCTCATCAGCGGGCCGTCGATCAGGAAGGTGACCTTGCCGCGGATAGCCGCGCGCGCGAGGTCGTCGGCCGGAAGAAATTCCGCCGAAGGCAAATTGATTAACCCGGTCCTCGATTGTTGCGGACTATCCCCGCAATCCCCTGGCGATCGATGTTGTTCGAGGTCAACACGATCAAAAACGACATTGGGCCCCGATGTAATCAAAATCTTCACCTCAAGCCGCTTGCTTGTCGATTACACCTTGCGTGTAACAAACTATCGTAATTACACGCAAGGTGTATTTATGGCTGAGGATATGGAAATGCTGAAAAAGTTGGTTGCTACAACTGACAATGTGCGCCGATCTGCGATGCAGATTGCCGTACAACTGCCTGAAAATGTTGATGAAGCGCGCGCAACCCTGGCGGAGGCGCAAGACCTGCTGGAGAACTTTCTGGTGCGTGTGCCGCCGGAGGCCGCGCAACTCGGCGAGAGCGATCAGGTGGTGTCGCTCCCGGCGGCAAGAACCTCCGTCGCCGGCGCAAGCTGCAGCGGTGCGTTGTCTCCCTTAGGGGCAGGAAGGTCCGCATTGGCAACGGTCGCGCTGATGGCCGCCTTTACGCCGGCGGCCATGGGTCTGGCCTGGCTTGCGGGTGTCGCAGCCGTTTCTGGATGGATGTTTTCGGCTGGTATTATTTTGACGTCGCTGGTATTTGGGTCTGGTTGCGGCGCCATCTTCGCGGTGTGCGCTGCTATTGCGCACGGCTACATCCTTGCGGCCTTGTCCAGTGGATTCAGCTTTCCCGGCGCTGCCGAGGTTGTTGCAACGGTAGGCTTCTTTGGTCTCGCGCTGGTCCTGCCGCCGCTCGTGCGCCGCTTGGAGGCCCTTCGGCTCTGGATTAGTTCTTTCGGTCGATCTGTTCCTGCAGGCCGTTGATGATGTTGACCGGAAGGCCGGCGGCGATGCCGCGATAGATCCAATCTAACGAAACGCCGGTTACTTTGCAGACACGAAGGGCTTGGTCGAGGGAGATCCGTCGCAAGCCCCGTTCATAATTGTTCCAGGCCTGCTGCTGAATGCCGACCAAGCGACAGAACATCGCTTGGTTGAGCTTCATGGCCTCGCGGGTGCGGCGTAGTCGCCGGCCGATTTCAACGATTTCGTCTGCCATCTTGTTGGGAAAGATGCTCAAAATGCCGGACATTGCATAACAACCGTTTGTACGATTTTGAAATTACACTTGGTGTGTAGTATTTTGAGGGCATGCTTGATTCGCCCCCCAAACAGCTCCATTCGGCGGCCGAAGTCATCGACGCGCTGGGAGGTACCCGCAAGGCGGCCCTTCTTGCGGGCTATAGCCGCCAAAATCCGATTACGAACGCCCGCGCTCGAGGGAACCTTCCCTATTCGACGTTCCTGATTTTCTCCCGTGCGCTAGCAGAACGTGGGCTCGCGGCATCTCCAGCCCTCTGGGGTATCAAGCCCGCTCCCTCCGAGGGGGAGAGGCGCGATGGTCAATAGCCTAGCATTGGAGCCGGCCTCAAAAAGGCGAAACCGCGCCGATGCGGGTCAAATCCCGCAGGAATGCGGGTGGTTCTTGCCTGTCGCCCTGGAGCTGAAGCGGATTTTCGGCCGCAAGTGTCCGCGCGAGATCGTGGCACGGACGGGATGCGACATCTCGACGGCCGAGCGCTGGCTTGGCGGCCACACTTCGCCGAGCGGCGAAGCGTTGGCGCGGCTGCTGCGCTCCGACATCGGCGACCGCGTGCATGACGCGCTGATCGAAGGCGTGCAGGCGCCCTGGGCCAAGAGCGTGCGCAGCGTGCGCGAGATCGCGCGCCTCCGTCAGCAACAGAACGACACGGCGCGGCGGCTGGCCGCGCTCGAAAGCAATCTCAGGGAAGGGTGAGGCATGCCGGGCGAAGAAGCCGAGATCGACAGCGAGCAAGTCTGTTCGCTGCAGTATGTGTTGGAGCTGTCGGTCTGCGAGGACCTTTCGGTGCGGGTGCGCATCCGCGGCGCCGACGGCCGGACGCTCGCGGACATCGCGACGACGCCGAAGCGCGCGCTGAGGATCGCCGGCCTGTTCAAGCTGGCGGCCGAACGCGCCGACCCGTCGCTGGGGAAGGTGCCGGCATGAGCGGCCTCGCCACCACCGAAACCCGCGAGGAGCTCAAATCCTACATCGAGCGCATCGAGCGCCTGGTGCAGGAGATCGTCGATCTCAGGGACGAACAGAAGGTGCTGTTCGCCGAGGCGAAGGCCAAGGGCTACGATACCAAGTCGATGCGCCGCATCATCAAGCGGCGGCAGAAGGATCCGAACGAGCTGGCCGAGGCCGAGTCGGTCGACGACATCTACATGCACGCTCTCGGCATGATGGTTGAGCATCCGCTGCACGTCCAGGTGCGGCGGTTGACGCAGGATGGTGTCGGCCGCGAGCAGGTGATCGAAGCGCTGCAGCTCCTGATCCCGGTCAATGGCGAGATCATCGCCAGCGTCGGCGGCGTGCCAATGCGGCTGTGGCGCACGGCCGACGGCCAATCCTTCGCCGAGGAATATGTGCCGCCGCTGTTCCAGGACTTCATGAACAAGCGGAAGGCCTCATGATCCGCGCTGACGTCACCGAGGCGCGCCGGCGGATCGAGATCGAGACGGTTGATCTGATCAACCTGAGCTGGACGCCGTGGCGGCGGATCATGCTCTCGGCGCGCGACAACATCTGGTGCCTGGTCGATGCCGAAGATCATAGCTGGTTGTCAGAGACGATCTGGAACGTGTCGTGGGGCTCGCGAACGCCTTGGCAGAAATATGCCAAGCGCAACGTCGGGCCGTCGCGCGCAACCCTGCGGATGCACCGTGAGATCATGATCGAGGCCGAGCCGCGCTCGGATCGCTTCATGGCGAGCCACTACGTCGACCACATCAACGGCCAGACGCTCGACAATCGCCGCGCCAATCTGCGCTGGGCAACGCACAAGCAGAATTGCAGCAATCGTTTCCGGCGCGATGAGATCCCGCCGCTCGACGGCATCGTTCGCGACCTGGTCGCGGCGCTCGGCCCAGTGCGGCAATTGGAGGAGGTGCCGTTTTGACCGACATCGTCATTCCCTCAGGCATCGGCTTGACACCGCGGATGGCCGAAGCGTTGCGGGCGATCACCGAGCATGTGGCCTTGCATGGCGTGATGCCGTCCCGGCGCTTGCTCGCGGCCAAGCTCGGCTGCAATCCGAACAATGCCAACCGCCTGATCCATTCGTTGATCGAGCGTGGCGAGTTGAGCGCCATGACGTCCGGCGGCCCGCTGTCCGGCTTCGGTCACCAAGGCGTCGCGGTATTCGTGCCGGCGCATGTCGCCGCGACGCTGGCCGCCTTTTGCCTGGTGCATGGCGAGAAGCTCACGGCGGTCACGGCCGACGCGATCACGCTGCATATCGACCAAGTGGTGGGGCAGCCGTGACGTTGTCCGTTCACCCCTATGCCGACCTGTTTCCGCTGATCGAAGGGCAGGAGTTCTACGACTTCGCGGAAGACATCCGGGTCACCGGATTGGCCGATCGGATCGACCTGCTCGACGGCGCCATCCTCGATGGTCGCAACCGCTATCGCGCCCTGGTCTGGATCATGTCGACCGGTGAGCCGCTCGGTGACGGCTGGGGAGCGGTCGATCTGCACGGCAAGCCGCTGCCCTTGGGGCAGCTCGATCCGGCGACCAGCCATCTCTTCAAGCGCTTCGATCCGGGGACGGACGGCGATCCGCTCGACTACGTCCTGTCGAAGAACTTCCGGCGCCGGCATCTGACCGACGACCAGCGCCGCATGGTCGGCGCCAAGCTCGTTACCTTGAAGCAGGGGCGCCCGGCGGAATGTTCGCAAATTGCGAACATTAGCCGCGACCAGGCGGCAAGGATGACGCAATCGGACGTCGCCGGCATCGATCGTGCGCGCGCGGTCATTGCGCATGCGGCGCCGGAGATTTCGCAAGCGGTCGAGCAGGGCAGGGTGTCGGTTGCGGCTGCGGCCGAGATCGCGGCGCAGCCGGCCGCGCGGCAGGCGGCGATCGTCGCCAGCCTGCCGCGCGATGCCGAGGGACGGTTGACGCCGGAAACCAAGAAGGCGCTGGCGCCGGTTATCCGTGAAATCCGCAAAGAGAAGATCGAGGCCAAGCGGGAGCGGCGGGCTGAGCGGGAGGCGGAGCAGGGCCGCAAGATCCAGGCGCTGCCGGACAGATACGGCATCGCGATCGAAGATTTCGAATGGGATCATGAGGCCTGGTCGCGCGAGACCGGGACCGAGCGGCATCCCTCGATGCACTACGAAACGGCCGAGGATGCGCATACGCCTGAGGAGATCGTCACGCGCTGCGCCGAGCGCTTCGCCTGTCTCGCCGACGATTGCATCCTGTTCAAGTGGACCACGGGGCCGCATCTCGCCATCGCGATCAAGGTGATGGAGCTTCAAGGATTCCGCTACGTCACCAATCTCGTCTGGAACAAGCAGCGCAGCGGCAATGCGCGCGGTCCCGGCTATTGGTTCACCGGCGAGCACGAGATCGTCCTGGTCGGTGTGCGCGGCAAGGTGGTGCCGCCGGCCACCGCGCATTTCCGCAGCACCTTCTCGGCGCCGGTCGGCGCGCACAGCGAGAAGCCCGACAATCTGCACGAGATCGTCGAACTGCACTGGCCGAACACGCCGAAGGTGGAGTTCAACGCCCGTCGCGCGCGTCCGGGCTGGGCCGTGTGGGGCAACCAGGCGCCGGCAGCGCAGGTGCAGCCGATCGTGGCTGAGACCTTGCCACTTCCGCCGAAACCGCCTGTGAGCCGACCGCGCGCCGAAGCGTTGGCCGATGGGCTCGACATTCCGGCATTCCTGCGGCGAACCGCCCAATCATCCGGGCTCAAGGCATGACCGACATTCCACGTCATCAAACGCTCGCGCCGCGACAGATGCGCCGCGTGATCCTGGAATCGCCCTATGCCGGCGACATCGCGGGCAACCTCGCGTATGCGCGCGCCTGCCTGCGGGATGCGCTGCTGCGCGGCGAGGCGCCGCTCGCCTCGCATCTGCTCTACACGCAACCGGCCGTGCTCGACGACAACGATGCGCGCGAACGCGCGCACGGCATCAACGCCGGGCACGCCTGGCTGCACCTCGCCGACGCCGTGGTCGTCTATGTCGACCGCGGCATCTCGGAAGGCATGGCGGCCGGCATTCGCATGGCCGAGTTCATCGGCGTGCCGATCGAATATCGCCGCGGGATCATCTCATGAATTCGCCGCGCCATCGCTGGGGCGACAAGGTCCGCTTCATCAACAAGACTGAGCAGCAATGTCTCCGCTGCGAGGTCGTGAAGGTCGGGCGCCAGGAATGGCAGGGCGACCGGCCGATCTACTGGACCGAATATTGGCGCGAGCTGGAGCGGATCGATCGCGCCGGCAAGACGCCGGCTTGCAGCCCTGAGGAGGCGTCGGCTTGCGGACGCTGAATTTGCTCGTCGAGCCTGTGTCGTCGCGTGCGTGCGTCTGCTCTTTCTTGGAATTCATGACATGAGCCGTCCCCGTCTTTCCATCATCCCGGCCGGTGCGATCTTTGATCGCTCGCTGGAGCCGCGCGACCTGCAGGTGATCGGGCTGCTCGGCTGCCACATCGACAAGGCCGGCTGGTGCCGGCGCAGCCAGGTCAAGATGGCGGCGCAGCTCGGCTGCGGGCGTGCCTCGGTGCAGCGTTCGCTCGAACGCCTGGTCGATGCCGGCTGGGTCGAAAAGAAGCGGCCGCCGTGGAGCAACGAAGCGGGACAGCCGTCGAACAGCTACATGTATCGCGTGGTGCTCGATCGCGACGATTGGGAATCCCAATCGAACGGCGATCCCGATGGCGATGACGACGACAGCCATGCAGAAAGCGCATCCGAGGGGGAGGGGGTGCCCACGGGTGGGCAGGGGGGTGCCCAGCCAGGCGGGCACCCGGGTGCCCAGCCATGCGTGGGCACGGGTGCCCACACATACGTGGGCACCAAGAACGACCCCTTAGAACGTCCCCTTATTGAACGGGAGAGAGACGCGCGCGCACGCGACCGAAACGCGAAGTTCATCGCCGCATTCGAGCAGCGCTGGCCGTCCGCGTTCGCCGATGATCGCCATCGCATCGCCTATGCCGCGGCGGCGCTGAGCGAGGCGCAGCAGAAGGCCGCGCTGGATGGCGTCGGGCCGTTCCTCGACCACTTGCAGCGGCTCGGGCGGAAGACGATTCCGGCGGGCTGGCGCTATCTCGAAGAGCGCCGATGGGAGCTGCTGACGCAGGCCGAGGCCACGCTCGTGGCGAAGGTTCACCTCGGCGACAGCGCCGAGGCGAAGGCGATCAGGGCACTGCACGACCTGGTCGGGCGCGGCGAGGCGTTTCGCAAAATCTACTGCAGGGCAGGCGACGGATCTGTCAGCTTCCCGCACGGCGTGACGGCGCAGCTGCTGGCGCTCGCAGGCGTGCCGGAGCCGGCGGAATGGGTAGATCTGACCCATCAGCAGGCCGGCGCCTGGGAAGGGTTCGTGAAACCGTTCTTCGATGAGCGGGCAGTGCGCCGGCATTTCCGCGCGGGCTCTCGCGCGCCATGGCCGTGGCCGCCGAAGGTCAACGGCGAGCTTTGCCGCATCGCGACCGGGCCTCCTGCATCGCCTGATGTCGACGATGAGGACGTGGCGGATTTCAGATAGGGGATGGCGATGCGCGCGCAATCGGACAGTGTCGAACCGAGACCAGACCAGTGCTATTTCGTGTTGCTCGCGGAGCCGAAGCGCGAGTTGACGGCGCAGGCCAATCTCGGCATCCGCCGCGTGCCGTTCTATCTGCCGACGATCTTTCGTGCGGCGCGCGTCTCGGCCAAGGCCTATGCGCAACGGCTCGATCGGCCGGATGTTGCGTTCCCGCTGTTTCCGCGCATGCTGTTCGTCGCCGAAGATGTCGTCGGGCGCATGCTGCCGCTGATCCGGACTGCGCCGGGCATGCAGTCGAGCCCGTTCTTGATCTTCGGAGAGCGTGCCGCCGTGATCCGGCCGCTCGGCATGCAGGTGATCCAGGCGATCGAGACGCGGGAGCGCGAGAAGTTTTTCGCGCGGAGGCGCAAGAGCGAGCCTCCGTCTTGGCTTCCCGAGATCGGGCAGGACGTGAAATTCCTGCTCGCCGATGTGCTCGGTGGTTTCAGCGGCAAGGTGTCGGACGTTGACGACCGAGGCCGACTCACAATACTGACCGAAATCATGAAGCGCACGGTTCGCGTCCACGCCACGGCGAACCAGGTTGAACCGGTATAGCGGACTCTGCCGCGACAACGGGATCAAGTCGGAACATCCGATGCGCAAGGCCGATATCTCGGCCTGAAGCGGAGCTTTGGAGCCCGGTCTCGTAGCGAGATCGGGCTTTTGCTTTGCGCAAGTCTGCCGCCACCAAATTCGAACATCGCCACACCGCGCGCTCTCGCACCGAGCAACAGCGTTTGTGATCACCCGCGAGCTAAGCGGCGCTGGTGTGGCGATTGCCATTTCGGGGATGCCATGGGTTGCCGCTGCAATGAACGCAAGCAAGCGATCGTGCGTGGCGTGTCCGCCGCCGTGCGTGGTGATGCCAAGAGCGCCGCTCAGTCGGCTGCTTATGTATCGCGCACGTTGATCGAGGATGCGCGCTCTGGCGCATTGCGCGCGGCGGCGGCGGAACGGCTGGCCAGCCTTCGGGCAAGCCTCAAGAGGTCATAGCGATGGCGTTCTCGACGCTCGAAATCGACGCATCGCAGGTCAAGCACCTGGCCGAGCTGTTCAAGTTGGCCGAGCAGAAGGCGCCGGCCGCGATCGGCCGCGCCGTGCGCCGGACCGGCGACATGACCGCGACCCGCGTGGTGCGATCGCTGACGGCGCAGACCGGATTGAAGCGTCCGGTGATCGTGCGGGCCGTCAAGAAGAAGCCGAGCGGCTCGACCTATGCGCTCAAGTCGCGCGGCGGCGATGTCTCGTTGAAGTATTTCGGCGCGCGCGAGACACGGAAGGGCGTCTCCGCTGCGCCCTGGAATCATCGCCGCGTGTTCACCGGCGCCTTCATCAAGGGCGGTCGTTTCCCGCATCGCGTCGGCCTCGACCTCGGCGGGCAGGTCTTCAAGCGCACCGGCGCCAGCCGCGTGCCGATCGTGAAGCAACGATCAGGCCTGTTCATCCCGACCGAGATGATCTCCGGCACGACCAAGGACACCTTCCTGCGCTCGGTTGCGACCATCTTGCCCGCGCGGTTGCAGCACGAGATCGCGGCCATCCTTGGCGGCCATGCGTAGCGGCAGCTTTTGCCCAATTGAATGGGACGCGGCTTGCTCGCGTCGCTCTAGCCCAATTGCGACCAAGCTTGCCGCCAACTATCTTGTTTTGCGCCTCGGAAGGGTTTTCGCGTCGTGCGCTGTCTCTCTGATTAGCATGGGCAGGTCGTGGCCCAAGCGGCTGACAGAGCGACCATCATCGTGGAAACCCTCAGCTCGATAAACACCAAAAGATGTCTCCGTAAGGGTGAAGCGCCACCCCGGCAACTCCGGGAAGGCTGGCCCGGGATCGTCGTCCCAGTTCACGGGGCCCCACGGCTGTGCGTCCGCCCAGGCTTTCGCCTCGGCGAGGGAGAGATGTTCGCCCGAATTTCCAAGCAGGCAATAGTATAAGAACCCATCCTTCGTTTCGGGTATTGGTCGGCTCTCATCTATCGACGGCTCATCATCGGTATCGCGGTTAAATCGAGACGACGCGAGACGGGCTTCCTTCTTGTAAATGGCGATACGCCTCGGAACACTGCCGTCGTAGTACCAAGTACCTTCCGCGACCTTTTCGTTCATAGCGACGCTCACACGCTGAAACCACGATTCTCTTGTAACCAGCGATGCCGAACGTCTTCAACGGGTCAAAGGCGGACCGACTCCTTACGGTGGGCACCTAGCTATGCGACAGCTTCGTCAGAAGAACCCCAACCAGTACGAGAATGACTATCCACAAGAAGATCACATTGATCTCGCGCCTTTGCCGATTTCGTATGGCTGACGCCTGGGCCCGGAGATCTTGCGGCAGCCGGTCGAGAAGCTCTTGTCCGCGAAACCCAAACCAAGGCGATTGCACGTAGAAAGAGAACCAGAAAAAGCCCACCTTCGACGTCTGCTCATCAAGGCGTTTGTATAGGTCGTAGAGTCTCCAGTATGCTCGGAGCGGATAGAGACCCCAGGCGATTGCGCTACCGATAAAAAGATATCGATGCAGAGCTACAAGCGTATCCATCTTTAGCCTCAGAACACAAGGGCGCGCAATCGGACGATACTCTCCTGTATAGCTCCGTTATTTGGCTGGAAAGGGTTGGATGAGTGCTTCGTGGCACGTCGGCTTCGGGTCAGTCGTAACCGGGCTGAGCCGACAGCGGTCGAAACCACGCGCGCTTCGCCCCGAAAGCGGACGTTTCCATAGCGCCATCGGCTTTGGGAGGCACCGTGACGCCCGACAGGGCCGTTCGGATGAAGCAGGTGCCCAGGCCGCCGCGGGTCCTTCCCCACCCCCCGGCCGCGCACGGCCCAAGCGCGCCCCGAAATTTCGCCAGCCGCAAAAGTCGAATTCTGGGTTGACACGGTTGACAGGTTGACACGCATGGATGGGCTCCTCGCTCTTGATGCCGGGCTGTGGCTATCCGTGTCGGAGATCGCGCGGCAGAAGGGGAAATCGCGGCAGGCGATTGCGAAACGGGTCGATGCGCTGGTCGGCGAGGGCCGGCTCGAAACCAGGCCGGGGCCGAACGGCACCAAGCTCGTGAACCTCGCGCAGTTCGATCGGGCCGTCGGCGAGGTCGGGGACGCGGTCAAGGAGGGGGCTGCCGAGACGCGGGCGGAACTCGAGGCCTGGGAGATGCCGGCCTCGCCGGTGCTTCGCGATCACCAGGCGCGCGCGGCGCAATATGCGGCCGATCTGAAATTCCTCGACCTTGAGGAGCGGCTCGGCCGACTCGTGCCGGTCGCGGAGGTGAGGGAAGCCGGCATGCAGGCCGCCGAGGCCATCATCCGGATCGTCGACCGCCTGCCGACATCGGCCGAAGCCGTGGCCGCCGCTGTCGTCAGGGACGGCGTGCAGGGCGCGCGTGCCGCGCTCAAGGACGTCGCGCGGGACATGAGCGCGGCGATCGCTGAGGCGATGGGCGCGATCGAGGCGACCGCGCAGCCATCAATGATCGAGCCGGGAGAGGCGGGCGAGCCGGCATAACCAGGCCGGACCATGTTGCACTTCAAGAACTCCGGCGTCGCGCTGTTCGTCAGCGAGATCCGCTCTCTGGTCGCGCCGCCGCGCAAGGTGCTGCCGGCCGAGTGGGCCGCGCAGAACCTGATCGTGCCGGACGGGCCGCGCGCCAACGAGAAATGGGACCCGGCGCTGACGCCTTACGTGGTCGAGCCGTTGAACAACAGCGGCCCGGAGTCGTCGGTCAACAAGGAGGTGATTCGCAAGAGCGCGCAGACCGGCTTCACGGTGATGGCGATCGCCATCGTCGGATCCTCGATCGACACCGATCCGAGCGGCGGCATCCTGCTGGTGCAGCCGACCGACGGCGCGCTGGCCGACTTCATCGCCGACAAGCTCAATCCCGCGATCGAGCAGTCGGTGGCGCTGAAAGCCAAGGTCAAACCGCAGGTGTCGCGCTCGGGCGAGGGCTCGACGACCTACCTGAAGCGCTATCCGGGCGGTTCGATGGCGCTGGCGATCGCCAACTCGACGGCCGATCTGCGCTCCAAGACCAAGCGCAAGATCATCAAGGACGAGGCGAGCGAATATCCGGCCGATCTCGACGGCCAAGGCTCGCCGCACACCATGATCGAGGCGCGCTACGAGTCATTCCTTGCGACCGGCGACTGGAAGGAGGTCAATATCTCGACGCCGACGGTCAAGGGCACCTGCTACATCGACGAACAGTTCAACGCCGGCGACCAGCGCTATTGGCACGTCACCTGCCGCCATTGCGGCGGCACCTTTCCGTTTCGGTTCGGTCCGCAATTCCGCTTCAACGAGGCGTATCCTTATCAGGCGCATTATGTGGCGCCGTGCTGCGGGGTGGTGATCGAGGCGCACGAGAAGAACGAACTGGTGCGTGGCGGTGCCTGGGTTGCGACCGCGCCGGGGCCGGGGCGGTTTCCGTCGTACCATATCGACGCCATGTCCTCGCCCTTCGTACCCTGGGACAAGATCGCCGAGCGCTGGATCAATGCGCAGGGCGATCCCGCCAAGCTCAAGGCCTTCTACAACCTCACGCTCGGCGAGGCCTTCGAGATCAAGGGCGATGCGCCCGATCATGTGCGGCTGATGGAGCGGCGCGAGGACTATCCGCGCGGGCGCATCCCGCCGCGCGGCTTGATGCTCACGGCCGCCGCCGACGTGCAGATGAACGGCATCTATGTCGAGGTCGTCGCCTGGGCGCCGAACCGCGAGTCCTGGGTGGTCTACGTTGATGTGCTGGAGGGTGACACCACCAACGCGAATGCCGGCGCGTTCCTGAAGCTTGCCGAGCTGTATGACCGCGAGTGGCCCGACGCCTTCGGCGGCAAGCGGCGGGTGGACGGCTTCGCCGTCGACTCCGGCTTCCGCTCGCATGTCGTCTATCTCTGGTGCACGACCCGCCATAACGCCTATGCGGTCGACGGCCGCGATGGCTGGCACCTGCCGGCGATCGGCACGCCGAGCGTCAAGGATATCGACCTCAACGGCCGCAAGCTCGGCTTTGTGAAGCTTTGGCCGGTCGGCACCTGGTCGCTGAAAGGGCATTGGTACGAGGATCTGCGACGCGAGGGCAAATCGGCCGGGCGTGAGGTCGATCCGCCCGGCTACTGCCATTTCGGCAAGTTTCTGGACGAGGTCTATTTCAAGCAGGTGACGGCGGAGTACCTCGCCGAAATCCGCTCGCGCGGGCGGATGACGCGGGGATGGCGCCCGCGCGGGACGCAGGACAACCACTTTCTCGATTGCCGCGTCTACAACATGGCGATCGCCGATCACCTCGGCCTGTCGTCGATGACCGAGGAAGAATGGAAGGTTCTGGCGCGCGAGCGCGCGCCGGCGATCTCCCAAGGTGATCTCTTCGCACCGCGGCCACTCGCGGTGCAGATTGCCGTCAGTTCCGCGCCGGTAGAGGCGGCCATCGCGAGAGAGGGACCGGCCTCCGATCTGGCCGAACCGGCGCCGGTCGAGCCGTCCGCAAATGCCAACTCTGGTCCGGTGGCGGATCGATCGCAGGACACGCCGCGCGGCTCAGGCTGGATTGGTCGCGACACCAGCGGGTGGTTGAGGTGAGCTTGAGGTCGGCTGTCCCACCGACAGCGGTCGGATAGCTGACCTCGACAAAGGGTCCGGGTAGGGCCAGACCCGGACCATCGGTGGCGGGCCGCCGCTGCTAGCGCCGCTCGCAATGGTCCGTGTCCTTATCCTTGGCCCATTAGCAAGCGCCCGCCTGCTGTGCCCCGTAGGTTGCCTGACTCGCGGTGTACCCATCTCCGGCACTCGATGACAGTTGCCTAATGAGGCCTTTGCACGAGAAACCCGAAATGCTGAGGTACTGCTTCGCGGATCTTATCGCCTCCTGATTCCAATCAATGTTCAGGCTATCTACTGCTGCGGTGGCATCGGCAATATCATAACCATCGCCAGCGTTTGATGAGAGCTGGCGAATTAGTCCGCTTCGTGAGAAGCCCGAAATGCTGAGGTACTGTTTTGCAGATCTAACGGCGTTGTTCTGGGGCCCAGTCAAACTCTGCGCCCATGTAGGCTCGGCAGTAAATAGGGCAGCAATTGCTGCAACTTTCAGAAATTTCATGTTTCTCCACGGCTCCACCTTGTGCGTGGCGACCCTAACAAACCGACCGGCCTTGGGCCACCCGCGACCTCGTCTTTTTACCCTTCTTTTCCGTTCCCAACGTCCGCTTGCGGCTCGCACTGGCATGCAAATTTCTTCATTTTTGCACCTAGGCCAAAGCAGCCCGACTTCCGTTAAGGGTCAATTTCTGCCTTCCTGGATGAAAGGCAGTTTCGGCTAGTATACCCCTAACAGCTGACGTCGCTGCCAGTTTCGGCAGCCTCGGACCACCAGCCGCAATCTCTGACTGGGCATAGCAGCGGCACCCCGCCCGTATCTGGTCTTCGTCTGTTCCTCAGCTTGGCCGCCCATTTGGGCGGCCTTTTCTTTTGAGACCTCCCCATGACCTTCGATCTCACCGCGTTGAAGGCAGACAATCTCGCGCGCTGGCAGCGGGCAGGGTTGACACGCGATTTCTCTGCCGTTGCCAGGCGCCTCGCTGCCAGCAAAACACGCTATCAGGGCGTCTCGGCGCGAACGGGCGTGCCTTGGCACGTCATCGCGGTCATCCATGAGCGTGAGTGCAGCCAATCGTGGACCGCATCGCTCGCTCAGGGCGATCGGTGGGACCGCGTCTCGGTGCACGTGCCCGCTGGCCGCGGACCCTTCACGAGTTGGGAAGATGCGGCGGTCGACGCCTTGATCAACTGCGCGCCCTATGCCGCGCGCTGGAAGGACTGGTCGATCGGCGGCACCTTGACGCTGCTCGAACAGTACAACGGGCTCGGCTATGCGCGACGGGGCGTGCCGTCGCCCTACCTCTGGGCCGGCACGGATCAGTACCGATCCGGCAAATATGTCCGCGATGGCGTTTATGACCCGGATGTCATCGACAAGCAGCTCGGATGCGCCGGGCTGTTGCTGGCGATGAAGGCGCTGGACGGCTCGATCTTCCCGACCACCACGTCGGTCCCATCAGTGCAGCCGCCCTCGGCTGCGACGCCATCGCCGCGGCCTTCGATCACCAATCCAGCCAAAGGCTCGATCGGGGATCTGGTCGCGAGCCTGGTCCGGACCGTCATCCTCACCTTCAAGCGGAGCTAGCCCTTCATGTTCGGCAACGTCCTTTTCCTGCTCGCGGTCGTTCCCGGCCTGGTCGCGGCCTACGCGCTGCTGCTGCGGCCGGTCTTGCACCGCATCCCGGCGTTCCAGACCTTCTACGCCGAGGCCGATGGTTTCTGGGCGAAGACCTGGGCGATCTGCGGCAGGTCAGTCACGGTCCTGTGGGGCTATGTGCTCGGCGGCATCGGCTCGGGCCTGGCGCTGTTCGACAAGGTCGCGCCGGCCGTCGGCGACGCTGAGCTCAAGGACAAGGTCACGCAGGCCTTGCAGAGCAATCCGAGGATGCTGGGCTACATCCTGGCCAGCATCTCGGCGATCACCATCGCGGCCCGCGTTCGCTCGCTGTTGAGGGCCTGACCCGTGTGGATGGCGATCCTCAGTTTCCTCGGCGGCCCCGTCATCAAGGGGCTGATCGAGTCCTACAAGGCCAAGGTCGCCGCCGGGGTGGCCGACACCAAGACGGCTGCCGATCTGGCGGCTGCCGAGATCGCAGCGCAGACGGCCGAGACCAACGCGATCACGCAATACCGCATCGCGGAGCTTGGCCGCTGGTACGAGCCCGACAAGCTGATGGGTTATTTCGTGGCGGCATATCTCGGCAAGCTGCTGATCTACGACAAGGTGCTCGGGCTCGGCAGCACGGACCCGCTCGCCGGCTTCGCGGCGACGACGTCCAACCTCATCGTCAGCTTCTATTTCGCCAAGCGCGGCTTTGAGAACGTGGCGAAGATCATCAGCCGGCGGTGATGCGCGATGGCCTATACTCAGGATGATATCGACGCGCTCAAGGCGGCGATCGCGACCGGGGCGCGGCGGGTCAAGTTCGGCTCGGGGCCGGATAGCCGCGAGGTCGAGTATCGCTCGCGCGCCGAGATGATCGCCACGCTCGACGACCTAGTGAAGGAGGTGTCGCCCTCGGCGGCGCCGCCGCGCGTCTCCTACATCCGGCACTGCCGCGATTGAGGCTTCCGACATGAATGTGCTCGATCGCGTCGTCGCGTTCTTCGCGCCGACGGCTGGCCTGCGCCGAGCCGCGGCTCGCGTCAGCCTCGACCAGGTCCGCCACTATGACGGTGCCATGGGCGGCCGGCGTACCGACACTTGGCGCGCGACCAATGCGTCGGCCAATGTCGAGACCAAGGCCGCACTGCACCGCCTGCGCGCGCGCTCGCGCGATCTCGTCCGCAACACCTGGTGGGGCACCCGCATCAAGTCGGTGACAACTGCGCATGCGGTCGGCACTGGCATCATGCCGAAGCCGAACACCGGCAACAAGGCGCTCGACCGCAGGGTCAAGGCGGCCTGGCGCAAATGGTCGAAGCAATGCGACCGCGAGGGACAGCTCAACTTTGACGGCCTGCTGGCGCTGGCGGCCGGCTGCATCGTCGAGTCCGGCGAGGTGCTGGCGCGGCTGGTGCCTGTACAGCAGGAGAGCGTTCCGCGCGGCGTGGTGCCGCTCGAAATCCAATTGCTCGAGCCGGATCACCTCGACGCCTCGCGCGACCGCATCCTGATGGCGGAACGGCCGCAGGCCAACGCTGTCGACATCGAAGGCGTCGTCGTCGATCAGGGCATCGAATACGACATGCACGGAAAGCGACGCGCCTATTGGATCTTCCCGGTCCATCCCGGCGCGCGCGGCCTGGTGATGCCGTCCGCCTCGGTCCGCGTTCCCGCGCGCGAGATGTTGCACGCCTACCGCAAGGAGCGGATCGGGCAGGGGCGCGGCGTTCCCTGGCTCGCGCCGGTCATGCTCACGGGCCGCGACGTCGCCGATCTGCAGGAGGCGATCGTCGTCAAGTCGCGGATCGAGGCCTGTCTCGCCGCGTTCGTCAAGACCACGAGCTCGGCGCGCACACTGGCGCAGGCGACGCAGCAGGCGGGCGCTGTCGGTCAGCAGCGGCGCATCGAGAATTTCGCGCCGGGCATGGTCGCTTATCTCGAACAGGGCGAGGAGGTGCAGGCGGTCTCACCGTCCTCGTCGATGCAGTTCGACAGCGTGCTGCGCACGACGTTCCAGGCGCTCGCCGCCGGTGCGGGCCTCACCTATGACCAGCTCACCGGCGATCTGACCCGGGCGAACTTCTCCTCGCTCAAGGCCGGCAAGATCGAGTTCCGGCGCGTCATCGAGCAATTCCAGTATCTGACGCTGGTCGCGATGCTGCTCGATCCGCTTTGGGAGGCCTGGGTCGGCCTGGCGCAGGATACGGGCATCCTGCCGCGCCGCGAGGGCGGCTATCCCGTCGAATGGATCATGCCGGCCAACGAGCCGATCGATCCCATGAAGGAAATGCAGGCCGACATCCTCGCGGTGCGCTCCGGCCGCATGACCTGGCCGCAATTCGTGCTCGCCTGGGGCGTCGATCCCGACACGCAGCTCGACGAGATCGAGGCGTGGTTCAAGGAGATCGACCGACGGAAGATCGTTCTCGACACCGATCCGCGCCAGGCGCTCGCCTCGACCAAAGGCGGTGCGCGACCTGAATCCGAAACCGAGGTCAACACCAATGTCGAAACCAAGTCCGATGGGGCTAAGCCCGGCAAATGATCCGGCCGCGCTGCCGATGCAGACGCGCGATCTGCCGGTCGGCTCTGTCGATCACGACAAGCGAACGGTCGAGGTCACGTTCACCACGGGGGCTGCCGTGCGGCGCCGGCGCTGGACCGGCTGGGATACGTCCGTGCCGTTCGACGAGATCCTCGAAGTCTCCCGCTCGGCCGTCAACCTGACCAGGCTCAATGCCGGGGCACCCGCGCTCGACAGCCATTCGGCCTACCGCACGGCAAGCCAGGTGGGCGTGATCGAAAAGGCCTGGATCGACGGCAGCGAGGGGCGGGCGCTGATCCGCTTTCCGAGCAAGGGCGTCGACGACGGCGCGGACCGCATGTTCGCGATGGTGTCCGAGGGCATCATCCGCAACGTCTCCGTCGGCTATGCGATCGATGAGTTGCGCGTCGAGGAGCCGCAAAAGAAGGGCGATGTCGAAAAGCGCATCGCCACCCGATGGACGCCGTTCGAGGTGTCCTTCGTCACCATCCCGGCGGATGCCGGCGCCCAGGTGCGCGGCACCGACGAAACCTTTCCCATCATCATCAAGCGGGCTGCGCCCGACCAGAGGGAGTCCACAATGGAGCCTGAAACCCCCACACCTGGCGCGAGCCCGGCTGCGACCGAAACCCGCGCCGCGCCGGTTGCGGTGACCGCGCCGGCCGAGCCGGCGGCGACCAATGGCGCCGTGCGCAGCGCCGTTGAGGCCGAGCGCGCCCGCGTCGCCGAGATCACCACGCTCGCCCTGCGTCACGGCATGCCGGCCGATTTCGCGGCGACCCACATCAACTCCGGGACCGCGGTCGACGCTGTGCGCTCGGCCGTGCTCAACGCCATCGCGGCCCGCGCCGCGGAGACGCCGATCTCAGCTCGCGTGCAGGTGATCACCGATGAGCGCGACACCATGCGCTCGGCGCTGGAGAACGCGATCCTGCATCGCGCCAACCCGCAAGCGATCCAGCTCGACGACGCCGCGCGGGAGTGGCGCGGCATGTCGCTGATGGAGATGGGCCGGGTCTATTTCGAGCAGACCACCGGCCAGCGTCTGCGCGGCCTCGGCAAGATGGAGCTGGCCACGCGCCTGCTCGGGCTCGACTCCGGCCTGACCCGTGCCGGCGGCATGATGGCGACATCGGACTTCCCGGCGATCCTGGCCAATGTCGTCTCCAAGCGGCTGCGGATGGCCTACCAGGTCGCGCCGCAGCACTGGAAGAAGCTGTCGCGGCAGAACAATGCGCCGGACTTCAAGGCCCGGGCGATCGTGCAGCTGTCCAACCTGCCGCAGTTCAAGCCCGTCAAGGAAGGCGGCGAGTACCAGCACGCGGCGCTCGGCGACGGCAAGGAACAGTACGCGCTGGCCACCTATGGCCGCATCGTCGCGATCACCCGGCAGTCGCTGATCAATGACGACCTCGGCGCCTTCGACCGGCTGCCGATGCTGCTCGGCCGTGCCGCGGCGGAAACCGAGTCCTCGCTGTTCTGGGCGATCATCCTCAGCAATCCGCAGATGGGCGACAATACCGCGCTGTTCGATGCCAAGCACGGCAACCTCGGCACGGGCGCGGCGATCGCGATTGCCTCGCTCAACGAGGCGCGGTCGCTGATGCGCAAGCAGAAGGGCCTGGCGCTCAAGGCCGCCGATGCCGAGCCGCTGAACCTGACCCCGGCCTTCATCGTGGTGTCGCCGGACAAGGAAACCGAGTGCCAGCAGTTCCTGGCCACGACCCTGTATCCGACGCAGAACGCGCAGGTGAACCCGTTTGCGGGCTCGTTGTTGCAGATCACCGAGGCGCGGCTATCCGGCAATGCCTGGTACGTCTTCGCCGACCCTGCGCTGATCGACACCATCGAATACGCCTATCTCGAAGGCGAGGAGGGCCTTTACACCGAAAGCCGGCTCGGCTTCGAGGTGGACGGCATCGAGATCAAGGGCCGGCTCGACTTCGCCGCCAAGGCGATCGACTGGCGCGGCATGGTCAAGAACCCCGGCAACTAACCCGGCGTTTCGACCACATGTGGCTAGCGTCTCGGGCGCCGGCCATTCGTCTTGTCCCGCACAGCAAGTGAGAACCTCCCATGCAGACCTATCGTCACGAGGGCGATACGATCGACATCGTCGCGCCGGCCGGCGGCACCAATCGCGGCCTCCCGATCCTGATCGGTGCGCTGTTCGGCGTCGCCATGAACGACTCCAACCCCGGCGACACCGTCGCCATCGTCCGCGAGGGCGTATTTGCCGATCAGCCGAAGGCGGCCGGCGCCGCCTGGGCGCTCGGCGATCCGCTGTATTGGGACGCGACCGCGCTCAATTTCACCAAGACGGCCAATGGCAACATCCGCGTCGGCCTGGCCGGCGATGCCGCCCAGGCCGGTGACGTGACGGGGACCGTGATCATCGATCGTAGGGTCGGGTAGGGTGCTGTGGCGCCAAGCGGACATTCCTGGCGGCGTCCACCCACGGTTTGCCCTTGACCCGACGAAACCTTGTCAGGCCATTGTCTCACCCTGTACCATTATCCAATGCGTATCGTTGATGTGATAGCTGATGCTTGGCAATGGAAGGGCGTATGTCCAAGTGCGCTCGTTCTACAAAATGCATTTGGCAATGTGATCTTCCTGGATGAACATGGGCAATACTGGAGAATCTGTCCGGAGGAGTTGTCTTGCGAGATTGTGGCGACGAACGAAGATCAATTTGCAAAGCTGCAAAACACTAGCGAGTTCATCGAAGATTGGACTATGCGAGAACTCGTTGAACGAGCTCAGTCAGCGTTAGGGCTGCTGCATCCTGATCGATGCTATTGCCTCAAAATCCCCGCCGTCTTGGGCGGAGCCTACGCACTCCCTAATATCGGGACGATCGATAGAACAGAATTGATTTCGTTTTCGGGGGACCTCGCAAAGCAGGTAAAAGACCTGCCCGACGGTGCGCAGATCAGCTTCCGGATCACCGATTGACCCTCAAAAGAAGATGGGTGAAGGGCCGCTTTTGGCCCATCTGAGAAGAGAGACTTGGATGCGCGGGCGAAGTCCGCGCATGACGGAAATATTCAACCGGAATGGGAACCATGCCGTCACCGTTCGCGCGTGCGGTCGCCGCTGCGGCTGTGACGCACGACCGGATCCAGGGCGAGCACTTCGCCTTCGCCCCGATGAAATACGACACCGATCGCAACGCGCCGCTGATTTCCGATCCGGCGCGTGCCGTGGTCGAGCACGTGCTGTGCCCGTTCGGCGAGTCCGCCGCCCGCGCCGGTGCCGGGGCCTTCGCACAAGCAGGCGTCAAGCCGGAGCGCGCCGGGCATTCGACCGATCGGCCTTATGTCTCGCTCGATTTGTCGCGCCTGGCCTGGCGCCCGCGCACCGGCGATCTCGTGACGCAGGAGGCGACCGGGCGGCGCTTCCGCATTCACGAGGTGCTGCCCTCGACGCCGGGCTTTGTCCGGCTCACGCTCAATGGGATCTAACCATGCTGGCACGCGAATTCTTGCGGCTGACTGCATTGGAAGCGCTGCGGCCCTCGGCGATGCTGCCGAGCAACGGCCCCTGGCCGACCATCGCTGGCGCCTATGTCTCGGACTCGCGCATCGATCCATTCGATGATCTCACCAACGACGAGAAGCGCCCGCTGATCGCAGTGTTCACGGAAAACTCGTCGCTTGCCAAGATCGCGCAGGCTGGCCCCGCCTTCTACAAGGGCGAGGTCGATCTCGTCTTCGAAATCGCTGTCGTCGCCAACTTCCATCCGGACGGCGAGGTCATCGTCGACTATGCCGACACCGATGCGGCGGTTGAGTCCTCGCTTGGCGTGCTCGAAGATCAGATCTATCACGCGCTGCATTTCGGGCCGACCGGTGCGCTGTTCCGCCAAATGGCCAAGCTCCCATTCGAGGAATGGCATTCAACCATCAAGCACCGTTCGGGCGAGGAAAACATCCGCCTCGCGGCCCGGACGATCCGAGGACGAATCCGGGTCAAAGAGGCCTGTTACGATCCGGCGCCCGGCTCGCCGCCGGCAGATTTCGACCGGCTGCCGGCCGCGCTCAAGGCAATCGTGACACAGCTCGGTCCGTGCACCTATCTGCACGATCTCGCGCTCGGCATGGCGCGCGCGGCGTCGGTCATGCCGACGCGCGTCGACCTCGACACCGTCGCCATCAAGGCAGCTCCGCAACCTGGCGTCAACAGCACCATGCCGGTGCAGGCGGCTGGCGATAATCTACAAGGTCGATAATGGATAACATCTTTCTGAAACCGGCACCGCTCGCAGCCGGCGGCGTCGTGCTCGTGCGCGATCCCTCGACACAATCGCCGCTCGCCATGAGCGGAGAGTGGAAAGCGCTGTCGCAATATTGGACGCGGCGGCTACGCGATGGTGATGTGGTCGAGGCGCAACCGAATGCGGAGGCGCCGACAGTAGTCGCGCCGTCGTCAACGTTCGCTCGTTGCACGTCATGCCTGGAGCCGGTGGCCTGCAAGTTAGCCGCGCGCTGTGCGCACAACAGCGCGCCGCGTCGGAGCGTCGGTTCCGCGGGTACGGGGATGTCGGCACTCGAGGAATCAGCAGAAATCTCGCGCTTGTTCAGAACATAACATGGGGTGATCCGAAGTGGCTTAGTTGCTGTCCGATAGTTCCGTCCGCGATTCCAAGACGGCGGGACCAATGGTGGCAAAGCTCCAAGAACGTGAAGAATCGTTGCCCGCCGCGATCGATCAGCTTCTGAATATCCCGCTTACTCAGCCCGACGGACAAAATAAAATTCCACGATACACCCGCTCATTCTGGCGAAATGCTTCAGCCGCCAATTGGTAAACCAAAGCGCACGCATTTGGCATGACGGTCTCATACTGCTTGCACTGATATTCGGCCTGGTCCAATACTTGGCCCTGCCACGTTTGACGCCAAGGTACGGCGTTTTGAATTCTCGCTTGAATGCTTGCACTCCAGAGAAGAAGTGCGGCACACTGATTTTCCTTGTGGCATTTTGCCTGAAAATCGCCAGGTAGTTGCTGACAGATCCGTTCTCCCTCTTGCGCACAAGCTTGGAGTCCCGTCACCTTTTGATTCAAGCATCTTTGGAAAGTCGAGTCGAAGCGTGACGCATTGGCGTTGACCCAAACGTCGAAGTGATCCTTGTCGAGCATTGACCGTTGAAACGCCTCCCACATTAAGTCGGTGGCCGGGTTCTGTGCATGGGCTGCTGCGCATTGACAAGCTACGAAGCTAAATAGCAAGAACCTCGCAAACGTTCTCACGGCACCCTCCATGTACTGACGTATCAACGACGCTGGACGATAACTCGCGGTATTAGCAGGAAAAACGGCTGGTCCGAAGCCCGCGCGGTAGGCGCGAATCTGCCTAATGCTTGCATGCAAGCCGAAGCGACGCCACATCAAGCTTCTCCGCTTGCTGTCTTAGAAGCTTTCGCATTTCGCGATCGTCTAGGCCGCTAGCGATTGTCTGCAGCTGCGATGCCATCTCCTGTAGTCGGTTTTCCCACGCTACGGTGTCGTGTTGTAGTCGAGCGAAAGCACGCGCATTGCTCTGGATAATTTCTGCTACCTTAAAAAGTCGGAGTGAACTTACGGGATGAGTTGCGCGCTCACGGAGGTACTGCTCGTAAGCGGAGGCCGATTCGTAGTCGCCTGGAGTGTCTTCCAAACGAGAAGAGACGAGAAACAGATAAGTCAAAGAGACTGGCGGGACAGCAATGCGTTGCATGATGCTCAATGCAAACGAGTCCGCCTCAATTTCCTGCTGTTGGGCTTGCTGCGCCGTTATCGCTCCGTATGGCTTGTGATGATACATTACATGCGCATATTCGTGGACAGTCAAAAAGAATAAGATTGATTTGAGAATCTTCTGCGCTACGTCATCTACATCTTGATCGTTGATAGCTGTACGAGGCACCCCGAGTACGTCAAGAGGTGAACCTTTTGCGTGCTGGGGTTGAAACCGTAAAGCTGCGGCGTAATCGGAGACGAGGCCAATATTACAGCCGTATTTTCCATAGTAAGCGAAGGCGATGCTAAGGTCGTCGACAAATTTTACGGATGACACCGGCAAGGATACCTCACGTCGTTCGGGAACCGAATAAAAATCGAGAGGGTGACCGTTGTCGCCTATGAGTGGAAGATTCAATGTGACTGTGCCGGCCCGCTCCCGTTCATCTCGCGTGAGTCGAGCAAGGAAGTCGTCCTCCCACGTCGCGCGTAATCTAGGACGATATCGACTTCCGATGGCTTGCAATTCGGCTTCCGAATAAAGATCAGATACATTCTGAGCCAACGCCCTACTGCTCACGGCCGCCGCTAGTACGAACATCAGTAATGAAAATCGTGACAGCCAGCGTTTAAAGGCAGAAGCACAAGGCGAGCTGCTTTGTCGAATCGACACCTGGGTCTTACAGCGACGATAATGCGGGCGTATCGCGCTCATCGGTCGCCTCTCCCTTCGGTCGAGCCAAACTCAAGAATGACTTCGTGCGTATTTGTGGGCGTTATCTTTCCTCCTAGATCAATTGATATTGGCAGCAACTGAACCTTTGCTATCCCGCCCTCTATGTTTGTCTCGGACACGAACTTTATAGAGGCAGAAAGATTGGTCAGGGTCAGTACTGGCTTTTGCGTTGAGGAACGAGCAATCGTCTCCGCCACCGATATGATTGCTCCGGCTAACTCCTTAGAAAATCCGGTCGGCGGAAAGGCGCTCAGTGATTTCGTTTCCGGAGGCTTCAAGGTGAGTTTAAAAGTTTGCGCTTTTTCACTCGACACAGTGTCGCCAAGGGAGATTACAAAGAATACAATCTTGCCGCCCGCCGTTGTTCTGATCCCGGTTTGCAAGCTAAGTTGGACACTCTTCAAGGGGGGAAGCTTTTGAGCTGTTATCTCAGACTGAACCTTTATCAAGGTCGCTTTGACTTGCGTCATTAGCTGCTCAACATCAGGGCTTGTTGCTGTTTCGGCCAATGCAACCGGTCCAAGGGTGCTGAGCATTAAGCCCATCAGCACGGCGCCTGTAATGGAGCGAATTGAAGTCATGCGTGCCTCAATAGCTGCTAGGGGCTAGACGTCTCGTATTGTCGAAAGCTTGGGCTACAACGAATTCTGATCATCGCGCATTGAGCATAATGATAATGACGCAACCAAGAGTTGACATACATCAAAAGCCCAGACGAGGCGGTGGTGGCTTCGAGTAGTACGTGGGCGTCAATTGGGGTGGATCGTGAATTGCGACAGCGACGTCAACTCGATGAACTGGCTTGCTGATGTACGATGGGTCATTTGCTGCGGTGCGATAAGGCTTGTCGCGCTGAGTAGTTTTGTTGGGTGCGGAGTCCATCGGCGCCGCCGCGGGCATTCTGGTCGAGATATCTAAGGCTGTGCCGTAGTCCATCTCTTTTCGTTATCCAAAAATGCAGAGATCTTAACCCGGCCGACGGCGCCACGTCGCGCGTACACGGAGTCACGTCACTATGTCGGTGTTGTTCAATAACATCCCGGGCAACGAGCTGGTGCCCTTCTTCTATGCCGAGATCAATTCGGGCGGCACGCCATATCAGGGCAGCCCGCGGGTGCTGTTGATCGGGCAGAAGCTCGCGGCCGGCACGGCGCCCGTCGGCGTCGTGTATGGCCCGATCCAGAACGAGCGCGAGGCTGCCGCGGTGTTCGGTGTCGGCTCGATGCTTGTGGCGATGTATCGCATCGCGCGCCTGAATGCGCCGTTCCAGCCGATCTGGGTGCTGCCGTTGGCAGATCCCGCCGGCGCGGCTGCGGCTGGTTCGCTCACCCTTACGGCGCCGGGCGTGACCGGTGCCGGCGTCCTGTGGGTCATGGGGCGGCGGGTGACGTTCCAGGTCAACGCCTCCGATACGGCCGCGATCGTCGCGGCCAATGCCGCTGCTGCGATCAATGCCTTGGGCTTGCCGATCACGGCCGCCGTGGATGGCGCCACGGCCGGCAAGGTCGACGTGACGGCGGTGCACAAGGGCGCCGTGTTCAACGGCCAGGAGGTGACGTTTGCGACCGACGAGGCGAATGTGCTCTCCGCGGCCAACACGGTCGTGGTGCCGCTGTCGGGCGGCAACGGCGTTCCCGACCTTGCCGGGCCGCTCGCGAGTCTCGGCGATCAGGAATATGACTTCCTCGCCGGCCCTTACTCGGACGCCGTGTCGCTCAATGCTGTCAGAGATTTCCTCAATGACAGCGCCGGCCGCTGGTCGCCGATCCAGCAGCTCTTTGGGCATTATTTCTCGACGCAGTACGGCACTCTGTCGGCGTTGGTCACGTTCGGCAACAGCCGCAACGATCAGCATGTGACCGTGATCGGATCGCAGCGCTCGCCGACGCCGGAATGGGAGTGGGCGGCCGCTGCGGCGGCGATGGCGAGCGCGCATCTCGGCCATGCTCCGGAAGTCTCGCGCCCACTGCAGACGCTGGTGCTGCAGGGCGTGCTGCCGCCGCGCGACCGGTCGCTGTGGTGGGATATCCCGGATCGCCAGGCGCTCTATGCCGATGGCATCGCCGGCTGCAAGGTGCGCTCCGATGGCTTGGTCGCCATCGATCGCCTGGTGACCACCTACCAGAAGACGGCCGCAGGCGTCGCCGACGGCACCTTTCGTGACGTCGAGACCATGTTTCAGCTGATGTTCGTGGCCCGCTACTTCAAGACCGCGGTCTCCGACAAGCACGCGCGGCAGGCGCTCGCGGACGACAACCCCTTCAACCTGGCCGAGATCGCGACCCCGAAATCGGTCCGCAACACGCTGATCCACGCCTACAACGACCTGGTCGCGCTCGGCGTGCTCGAAAAGCCGGATCTGTTTGCGCAATTCGTCAATGTCGAGCGCGACCCGAACGATGCCAACCGGCTCAACGCCTATCTGCCGGTCGATGTCGTCAATCAGCTGCGCGTGTTCGCGGCCAACATCACGGCGTACTTGCAATATCAGACCGCGTCCGGCGCGGCGGCGGTCTAGCCGCGCTCGCCCCTGGCGCCCATCCCGCAACAGCTATGAGGCTCCCCGACCATGGCCAATGATCCCGGCGACAGCAATTTCGGCGGTCGCATCTCCGTCACCGCCGGCACCGATCGGTTCCCGCCGAGCGACGCCGACATCTCGATCGAGCCGACCAACATCAAGGTCGAGGCCAAGGCGAACGGCGATGGCTCGCCTTGCTTCACTGCCAGCCCAAAGCTGTTCGGCGCCAAGATCAAGTTTCGCGATCGCTCCGGCATCGTTTGGAACGATGTGATTCGGAAGACGCTCGACGTCACCATCGTCGAGGAGGACAACAGCCGCACCCACATCTTCACCTCGGCGCGGATCGTCGGCGAGCCCGATGTCAACCTCTCGTCCGGCGAGGTTGAGGGCTGCGAGATCCGGGGACCGCAATACCAGAAGCTCAACAGCTAAGCGGGGGGAGGGCGCATGGCACGCGAACGAAAGACCATTCCGCTCAAGCGGCCCATCGAGGGGCCGAAGGGACGCATTGCCGCCGTGGTGCTGCAGGAGCCGGCCAGCGCCGATTATTGGATCCTCGGTGACCCCCGCACCTGGGTCAAGGCCAAGGGCGGCATGGCGCTGGTCGACAATGACGAGGTGATCCGCGCCTATACCGAGCGGATGATCGTCGAGCCCGATCCGCTGCTCGCCATGAACAACCTGTCGATCCTCGACGCCATGGCCGTCAAGAACGGGGTGCTGAGTTTTTTCGAGGACGCGACGCCGACTCCATAGGCGTCATCTGCGATTACCTCGTGCTGGTCGAGCGCATCGTCGATGCCGAGGCCTGCGGGCGGATGGGGTTTTCGGAGCTGGACTATTGGGCCGGTCGGGCGATCGCGTTGCGGAAGAGGCGGAAGTAGATGGGAACGATCCTCGAAGCGACGGCCGTCATCAAGGGCAAGGACGCGACCGGCGGCGCCTTCGACGCCGTCGCGAACAAGATCAGCCGCATTGCGCGCGCGGCCAATGCGCTCAACCGCGATGTGCAGAAACAGATGAGCATGGCCTCGGTTGCCGAGCGGCAGGCGAGCCGGCTGCAGCGGGGATCGGTGACAATCGGCGGCGCAGCGAAGATGGCCGCTGGAGCTGCGGCGGCCTATGAAGGCTCGCGCGCCGTGCATGCGCTCGCGGCCCGGACGGCGCAGGCGGCCTCGGACCGCACGCACGAGGAGGTGCGGATGTCCGCCGCGGGCATGTCGGCGCAGGAGATTGCCGAGGCCGACGACATCGCGGCCAAGCTCTCGGCACGCTACAAGTCGGTCTCTCAGACGGAGATCATGCACGCGGCGCGCAATATCCGCTCCGTGGTCGGCAGTTTCGAGGAGGCGACGCATATCCTCGATTCCCTGATGAAACTGCGCGTGGTCGCCCTTGGCGCTCATCCCGAACACGCCGCGGAGCTGGGCGAGGATTTCGACAAGCTCGTGAAGGGCATGGAGATCAAGGGCGTCACCCAGGACCTCGCCAAGTTCAACCACTACATCGACGGCATGGCCAAGGCCATCAACGTCTTCGGCGACACGCTGCGGCCGACCGACTATTACGAGATGTTCAAATATGGCCGCGCCGCAACCAACGCCTTGAGCGACGATTTCATGCTCAAGACGGCGCCGACCCTGGCGCAGGAGCTGGGCGGCTCCTCGGCCGGCAAGGCCCTGTCGAGCTTCTACACGCAGTTCGTCGGCGGCAAGATGTCGAACAAGGCCGTCGAGGCCCTTTCCACCTATGGGCTGCTCGATCCCGAAAAGGTCATCAAGACGACGACGGGCAACGTCAAGGGCGTCAAGCCGGGCGGCATCGTAGGCCAGGAGTATCTGCAGCCTGGCGCGACCGACCCTTACGCCTGGACCAACAACGTGCTGATCCCGGCGCTCGCCAAGAAGGGCGTCAAGGACCCCGCGCAGATCCAGGAGGTGATCGCTGCGATCGCCTCGCAGCAGACGACCGCGCAGATGATGAGCATCTTTGCGACGCAGCAGGCGCGCATTCAGAAGGATGCCGCGCTGGTCCACGGCGCCAAGGGCGGCGAGGCGGCCGACGACTTCCTGCAGCACGACCCCAAGGTGCTGCAGAAGGCGATCGGCGCCCAGGTCGACAATCTCCTCGGCAATACGGCTGCGCCGCTGATGCCCGGCGTGACCACGGGCATGAACTGGCTGTCGAGCGGGCTGAGCTACATGAGCGAGCGAGCCAAGAAGGACCCGCTGCGCTCGGCGGCCGAGCTGGGCTTCGGTGCCGCGCTGGCCGGTGCTGTGGGGGCCGACTCGGCGTCGTCGCTGTTGAGCGGGGCTGGCAGCATCTTTCGCGGGGAGAGTACGGCCGGGAGCCTGAAGTTCGGCCTGACCCGGATGACGGCCATGCTGGCGCCGATCCTGGACATCGCGACACGGCGGGACGTCCTGCCGGCAAGCGACCGAATGAAGAGCCTCGCCGGGCTGCATCCGGAAAAATTTGACGCCTTGCACGATATCGCGGATTCGGAACGGGCTGCAGAAATCTACGGCGATAGTGATCCGACCTATCTGGCGCAGCTCAAGGCGATGAACGATGCCAGGCGCGCGAAGATCGAGGGCGACCTGACCAACCTCGGCTACGCGCCATCCGGCACCCCCGGCCGAGGTCAATTCGCGTCGCAATGGACGATCGACGACATCCGGAAAGCCACGGGCATCGGCTCGGCCGAGCCGGCGAAGGCCGAGGTGGTCGGCAACGCGACGCTGGAGACCAAGGTGACCGTCGAGCCGTCGCCGGATTTCCTGACACGGATCGAGCAGCGGGTTCAGAATGCCATCAACGTGTTTCGATCTAGCGGCAACGCGGCCTCGGGCTCGACCGGCTCAACTGGGCGGTCGATGCCGGAGGCAATGGCGCCACAATAGCTAATCTAGCATTTGTCCGGATGCTTCTCGCACCAGCTTGAGATTGCGTCTCCGAGCTTGTCGAATATCATATCTACACCCCTGCCGGCACACCGACGAAGGTCTGCCGCGCATTCTTCGGCTTCGTGACCCTCGCTCTTTTTTCCCCATTTGAAGTCGATACCGCTAGCGAGAAGTCTTCGTTGTTTTATGAGTTCGCCACTGTAAGTCTTGTTCTCAGAAATGGCGGGATGTTTGGCTGCAGCATCCATGACTGCTAGCGCTACAGCTGGGTCTTGGGCAATTAGCGCTTCAATGACTTTCCTAGTCTTTCCGGGTTCTTCGGCTACACAGAGCGAGACGGAGCTCGCGACGAAGACGATACTCAAGACCATGATCTTAACGGCGGTTCCAGTCCTCATGGTGCGCCTCCCTCGTTCGACCATCATCAGACTGCGAAATTCCCCTGAGCGCGTCGTTGATGTGAATCAATTATAGATTGCTAGTCTAAAAATGGACAAGTAAAGGGTGGGGCGATGGCGAGACCTCTTGCCGGCCGCGACTGGCTCAAGACGTTATGGCCGGTCTCGTTCAAAGGCGTGCCGTTTTATTTCGAGCAGGACAAGGAGGAGGGCGGGCGCGGCCTGGTCGTGCACACCTTCCCGAACCGCGACGATCCCTTTGTCGAGGATCTGGGCGAGGAGCCCCGGATCTATTCCGGCTCGGCCTATGTGCATGGCGACAGCGCTGACGCGCTGGCAACGGCGCTGAAGGCGGCGCTGGCCTCGCGCGGCGCTGGCATGCTGGTGGTGCCGTATTTCGGTCCGGTGACGGTTCATTGCCAGAGCTTCGAGCGCGCGACGCAGCGCGATCAGATGGGCTATGTGGCCTTTGAGCTCAAATTCGTCCGCAAGGGTGCAGCGTCGGGTCTGGTCTCGGTCCCGTTGCTGCAGAATGTCGGGTTCGTCGCGGCCGACGCTCTCGCGTCGGTGCTGGCGGAGAGCTTCCCGGAGACGATCACAACAGCGGGCAAGGCCGCGTTGGTGGTGGCGGCCGTCACCGATACGCTGTCCGAAGGTGCGGCGGCGCTCGACGTGATCAGGCATAGCTATCCGGTCGATCCGAAGGTGTCGGCGGTGGTGCGGGACGCAGTCCCGTTGGTGGTCGGGAGCTTTGCGGCAGGCATCACCAACGACGCCGTGCCTGGCGCAGCCGCGACCGCGGCGGTCGCCAGCCTCGTTGGTCTCGTGAGGCAGACCATGGATGCGATGCCGGCGGCCTCGGCTGTGCGCGCTGCGCTAGAATTGGTCGCCTCATTCCCATCCGTCTCGGTCTCCGGCGCCGCCTATCTCACGCCGACGCAGAGGCTGGCCGCGGACAATGCTGCGGCTGCAAGCCGTGCCGTCAGGCTCGCCGCAATGATCGCCTATGCCGAGGCGATCTTGCGTACGACTTTCGCCGCGCGGCCCGATGGAGTGACCGCGCGCGGCGAGGTCGCCGAACGCTTCGAGGCCGAGCTCTATCAGACCGACGGGGCGGAGAACGCTGCGTTGTTCGTCGCCATCGAGGTCTTGCGCGACAGGGTGATCGACTGGCTCACGCGCACCATTGCCAATCTGGCGCCTGTGATCACGGTCGAGAGCAATCGGCAGCGTCCCTCGCTCGATCTCGCCTGGATTCTCTACGCCGATCCGACCCGTGCCGACGAGCTGGTCGCGCGCAACGCCGTCCGCAACCCGTTCCTGATGCCGC
This sequence comes from Bradyrhizobium sp. HKCCYLRH3097, assembly GCF_051167875.1. Taxonomy (NCBI): domain Bacteria; kingdom Pseudomonadati; phylum Pseudomonadota; class Alphaproteobacteria; order Hyphomicrobiales; family Nitrobacteraceae; genus Bradyrhizobium; species Bradyrhizobium sp. HKCCYLRH3097. Next base: position 102,803 of record NZ_JBNPTX010000005.1, on the reverse strand, counting down.
GCGAGATCACGGCGCTGTCGAGGTAGGCATGCTCAATGAGGAGGTCGTCACCGTCATTGCCGGCGGCCGGCAATGGACGGCGTGGCGGCGCGTGCTGGTGCGCGCCTCGTTCCAGGACGCGGCGCGGTCGTTTCAGATCGAGGCCGCAGCCGAGCCGGGCGGCGCGGCCACGGCCTGGACCTTCAAGGCCGGCACGGAGATCGACATCCTATTCAACGGCTCGCTGGCCTGCCGCGGCTATGTCGACCGCTATCAGCCGAAGATCGGCCAGCACAAGCGGGCCGAGATCACCGTCTCCGGCCGCTCCAAGTCGCAGGACTTCATCGACTCCAGCGCTGTGCACGATACCGGGCAGTTCAATAGCAAGGATCCGCAGGAGATCGCGGCCACGCTCGACAAGTTCGGCGTCGGCATTGCCGCTGACGTACCGCTGACCAAGGTCCCGATCTATCGCATCACGCCGGGCGAGACCGCATTCCGCTGCCTGGAGAAGCTCTGCCGGGAGCAGGGGGTGTTCCCGGTCGGCCAGGCCGACGGCTCGATCCTGATCACCAAGGGCGGCAGGAAACGGCATGCCGGCGCCATCCTCGAAGGCGTCAACATGGAAGAGGGCGAGGCGGATCATAACTGGTCCGGCCGGCATTCCGACGTCATCGTGCGCGGCCAGAAGCCCTATGGGCACGGCGAGGATGCCTTGCAGATCGAGGGCATCGCGCGCGACGCCGAGGTCGGGCGCTATCGGCCGGTGATCGTGTTCCACGACGGCGACACCGACAAGGACCGCGCCAGGAGGCGAGCGCAGACGCGGCGCGACCGCGAGGCCGGCAACAGCCTGAAGGCCAGCGTGACCGTGCAGGGCTTCCGCGACGATGGCGGCACGCTGTGGGAGCCGGGCGCGCTGATCTTCACGCAGAGCCAGTTCCTGGACGTCGCGCAGGACATGGCGATCGAGACCGTGACCTGGTCGCAGGATCGCACCGACGGCTCGCTGAGCGTGCTGTCGCTGGTCGATCCCCGTGCGCTCGGCGGCAGCGGCGCCAAGGGCGGATCGGCCGGCGCGGCCTGGGGCTCGGATGCGGGGGATTGACGGATGTGGATTTGGTTTCCGGAGGGCCAGGAAGGCCTGATCGGCACACTGCGGCGGGCCGCGGTGCAGAAGACCGATGACAGCGGCACGCAGCAGATTCTCAAGAACATGACCGGGCTCAAGTCCGAGGCGTTCGAGGACGTCTATCGGCCGCAGCCGCACGGCCTCTCCTCGCATGCGCCGAAGGGCTCCGAGGGCGTGTTTCTGGCGCTCGGCGGCCGGTCCGATCGGCTGCTCGCGCTCGGCTTCGAGCACAAGGATTTCCGGCCGAAGAACACGCCGGAGGGCGGGACCATTCTCTACAACCACACCGGCGACGTGGTCCGCGTTTTCAAGGACCAGCTCGAGGTCTACCACGCCAAGACGATCAAGCTGTCGATCGGCAAGGGTCTCACACAGTCCGACGACAGCCATTGCACGGTGGTGATGACGGCCGACAGCGTGACCGTCACCAGAGGGCAATCCTCGGTCAAAGTCGAGGACGGCCAGATCACGCACACATCGCCACACGTCGTTATCAAGTCGCCGAAGGTCGATCTCGGCGATATCGGCGGAACGCCCGTCGGCCTCTGCGGCGGCGGCTGCGCCACCAAAGTGTTTGCAGTTTAGACAATGGCCAATGATGTCGTGATCCGCACAGCCGAGGGCTGCGCCGCGGATAGCAATGCGCTGTGGGATTCCGTCTGGGACCCGGCGCGCGGCGTCGCCGATTGGGCGATGGCCGAGCCTGACGAGACCAGCAATCACGGCGGCTTGCGCGCCAAGGCGGCGATCGACACGGCTGTGACCTTGCTGCTGTTCACCGACAAGCGGGTCGATCCCGATCACCCGCTCTATTTTCTCGCCGATGGCGACGCGCGGGGTTGGTGGGGCGACGGCATCGACGTCCGCGCCGATCTCGACGAGGGGCCGCTCGGCTCGCATCTGTGGCTGCTGGAGCGCGCGCCGCTGACCATCCTTGGCCTGCCGGCCTCGCAATGGGCCGAGCAGTTCGCCCTCGAAGCTCTGGCGACCTTGAAGGATCAGGGCGTCTGTGTGCGCATCGACGCGCAGGCGACCACCAACGAGATCGAGGGGCGGATCGAGCTGGCCGTCGCGCTGTATGGCCGCGACGGGCTGCTCGTCTTTGATCGTCAATTCGATGTGCTCTGGAGCCAGGTGTCGCGCTGATGTTCGCTGTTCCCTCTCTCAAGGACTCGGTCGAGCGCGCCCGCACCGCGTTCCGGTCCTATCTGCCAGGCTCCGATGCCTGGATCTGGCCGAACAACATCAACCCGACCGCAAAGGTGTTCGGCGGTATCGAGCATTTGCTGTTTGGCTTCGCCGACTACATCCAGAAGCAGAAGTTCGCGCTGACGGCGGACTCGGAAAATCTCGATCTCCACGCCGAGGAGTTGGGCCTCGCGCGGCGGCCGGCAGCGCCGGCATCCGGCGCCGTCGTGATCACCTCGCCGGACGCGCTCGCAGTCACCGCCGGTGCCGTACTCACGCGATCCGACGGCGCGCAATATCTGGCCACGGCCGGCGGCGCGATCGGGGCGGCTGGCAATTTGAGCGTCAGCGTGATCGCCGCGGCGGATGGCACAGTCTCGAACGCGGTCGCCAACACGCCGCTCGATCTCACCTCGGGCTTCAGCGGCCCCGGCCTCGGCGACGCCACGGCGGCGGTCGACGCCGATGGCATAGTGGGCGGTCTCGACGTCGAGGACGATGAGACTTTCCGGGCGCGCATCCTGTTTCGCAAACGTAACCCGCCGCATGGTGGCTCGGCGGCCGACTATGTGATGTGGGCGAGCTCCGTCGCCGGCGTTACCCGGGTCTTCGTCGAGCGGCTGTTCAACGGTCCCGGCACGGTCCGCGTCTTCCCGCTGATGGACGATCTCTATGCCGACGGAATCCCGCTGGCAGCCGACATCGCCCGCGTCGCCGCCTATCTCGACACAGTGCAGCCGGCCGGCGCGCTGGTGACCGTAGCGGCTCCGGTCGCGGTGCCCGTGCCCATCGCCATCGGCGGCTTGCAGCCGTTCACCACGGACGTGCAGGAGGCGATCAAGGTCGAGCTTGCCGCTGCGTTCCGTCTCAACTCGCGCGTCGCCGGCAGCGATGCTGCGATCTCGACCATGCCCTATCTGGCCTCACCGACATCGTTCTCGCGGTCGTGGATCTGGCAAGCGATTGCGAACGCTGCCGGCGAGACGCGGAGCCGTGTCGATGTGCCGCCAGCCGACGTCTCACTGTCGCCGGGCCAGATCGCATCGCTCGGCGGGGTCACGTTCTGGGCGGCGTAGGCCGCGTACCCGAGAATAGTTGGCTCAATGTCAGCTTGGCTCCTAAACCGACCAAAGTTGCACGGCAGCGCACCTTGTCGCGACGGGCCACAAGCAGACCAGAGTTTCAGAAATTGCAGGCTCACCTGACGCATTCAGTCAGCATCTGGACTGCGCACCGTTGGCGAACCATCATCGTGCAGTGCCTTTGTTGGGTCTGCGATTTGTGCAGGAACGCTCGCACGCGCAGGTCCTATTGCTAGAGCAACACTAGAGCTGTGGCCGGCCACTATGTTCACGTTTGGAGCTTCGCGCTTTGAAATGAGAGGCCACCAACGAACGCAGTAAGATAGGAGGTACGGGACGGAGATAAGAAGAAGTGTACCTTGAGCAAGTCCTGAGACCAGTGGAAGGCCACCCAAAAAAACATACGCCGAAATCCATACAAGAACATCGCGCAATTCCCTTTCTGTCGTTTGGAGAGTCTCGCGGCCATAACCTGTGACGTCAACCTCGTCGTCGCCCCGCCAAGCGCAATCTATTGCAGTTGTGGGAGCAAGCAGAAGCTTGAGCTCAGCGGAGTCCCTTGGCTTCAATTCTCCCGCTTCCCACAGATAGGCGCATTCGTGACCATCTTGTCGAATGAACACGGTCTGCCTTCCTAAGGGATAGGTCATCGAACGCTGATCAACGACGTTCGTACCTTGCGATAAACGCAGAAGAAACGGCGTGCGTGAAATTGTTTTTGTAGATACATTCTCGATCCTAATTTGATAAAGTAGCAGATTGTCGAACTCGTTTCCGCGATACGAGACGCGAAGTTCCTTGAGCTGCTCGTCTCTTGACGCGAGCGAATAATCTACCCGATCTGTCGTCAATTGAAGCCTCGCCTGTTTTCGACGGGCTAGCCTCTGATTGAGCAGATACGTAAGAGCTGCACCAGCAAGGCCACCGGTGAGCCAAGGCGCTACGAGCTTGAAAATATCCCACCCTGCATCAATCCACGATGGCATGCCGCCCCCAAGTTCTGTTTATTTCTAGTAGTATTGCACAAAATATACGCCTCCTTAGTTCTTCGACAAGACTCATCAATGGCTGCTTGGGGTCATTTTCGACCGATCCGCAAGGGGGGGCGTCGGCCCTGTTGATGTCTGCTTTTCGTCCATCGCGCCTCCGGCGGCAACGCGTTTGTGTGCGCGACACGTGCCGACGATCAATGACGTCACATTTGCTCAGCCTGTTTCATACGGGCCGTGGCCGCGCGTGAGTGTGCTCACGCCTTAACGGAACCTCCAGATGTCAACATGCGAACAGACGCGGCCGGCACCGCTGAGGTGCCCGACCGCGGACGAGGTCCTGCAATCGGTGTTGCAGCTGCTACCGCGCGGGCGAGCCTGGCAATCGAACGAGGGTGGCCCGTTGATGGGCCTGGTGCGGGCCTTCGATCCCGGCGTGTTCAACGACCCGCCATTCCAGGCGCGGCAAAGGGCACAAAGCGTTCTTGTCGGCTTCTGGCGGGCGATCGCCTCGGTCGTGACCTTCATCCTGTCGCGCCTTTGCGACCTGCGGCTCGAGTTCTGGTGCGCCACCCACAAGGAGACGCATGATCTCTGGATGGCCGAATACGGTCTGCCGGATGCCTGCGACCCGTTCCCGGATCTCTGCACCAAGGTCGCGGCCATCGGCGGGGCGCGCTGCGAGTACTACGCGGCCGTCGCGGCGCGAGCCGGCTGGTCGATCACCTGCGCTGACATCACCAACGACTGCGGCGCCTCGGCCGGCAATTTCCGGGCCGGCTGCAGCTGGCCGGGCGGCCAGATCGGCGGCGGCCGGCTTCTGATCATCGTCGATCTCGGCGAGAGCCCCGCCTATGTGGCGCCGGCCGGGGCGCTTCCTTACGCCGGACACCTGCAGGCCGGCAGCGGGCTGGCCTGTGAGCCCGACATCGCGCCACTCCAATGCACCCTCGATCGCGTCGTGCACGCGCATATCGAGATCACCTACCAGACCTCCGGGGGATAATCTGCGATGACCGACATTGTGGGGCCGGCGAACGCACCGAACACGGTGACGGCGCGGCCGGCGGAGACGCGCATCTTTGGCGCGGCCGACACCTGGTTTCAGGACTGTTCGAGCGGAACGGCCAATGACGGCACGCGCGTCATGGCCGCCTGGCTCAACGCTGTCATCGCGAGCCTGCGGCAGACGATCCGCGCCAATGGCAGCCTGATCGCCGGCGGCCCCGTGGTGTCCGAGGACAATTCGGATGCCATGTTCGCCAACGCAATCCAGTACCTGATCCAGCGGGGGCAGCCGACCTATGGCGATGACAGCGGTACGGCGAACAATGTCGTCGTAACGCTCAACCCTGCGCCGAAAGAGTACAAGAAGGGCATGATGGTGGTCGCGACCATCGCGGCCAACAACAATGGCGCCAGCGTGCTCAACGTCAACGGCCTCGGCGCCAAGGCGGTGACGCGCTCCGATGGCTCGCCGCTGCAATGGGGGGACCTGCTCGCCGGCGCCATGCAGGCCTTCGTCTATGACGGCAGCAAGTTTCAGCTGGCGTGGCTGCAGCGGGTGCCCGGACAGCCGATCTATCTGCAGGCCAGCCGCGACTACTTCGTCTCCAATTCGGGCTCGGACGGGAACGATGGCACGACGCTGCAGGCCGCCTGGGCGACGCTGCAATATGCCGCGACCTATCTGACGCGGTTCAATCTCAACGGCTACGGCATCAACGTCCACGTCGCTGATGGCACCTATGCCGCGCTGCGCCTGCCCAACATGGCGGGCTCCGGCTTCGTCCGGTGGATCGGCAACCACGCTTCGCCTTCGAACTGCACCATTGCCGGCAATGGCGTGACGGCGATCTCGGCGCAGAATTGCGGTGGGGCGCATTCCTTCGACGGCTTTCGCCTGACGGCGACAGGCGCCTACACTTCCGATCCGATGTGCGGCGTCAACTGCTCTGGCAACGGGACCAACCTGACGCTGACCAACATCGATTGGAACGTGTGCAGCGGCTCGCATCTCGGGGTGACGCAGGCCGGCGTCGTGACCTATGCCGGCAACATGATCGTGAGCGGCGCGCCGCAGGGCAGTAATCCTGGCATGACCGTCGGTTGCCATGTGTTCTGCGGCGATGGCGGCATCATCCAGGTGCCGAGCCTGACGGCGGTCACGCTGACCATCACCGTGCCGATCACGCTCGGCAACGGCGGAGCCTGGGTCGAGTGCTTCTATCTCGGCTTCTGCCAGATCGTTTACGCGGGGATCACGGGGGCGGGCAACGTCACCGGCAAGAAGTTCTTCGTCACGGGCAATGCGATCATCTCCGTCGCCGGGGCCGGCGACGGCCACTATCCCGGCACGATCGCGGGCACGCGGCAATCCGGCGGCATCTACGAATAGGGGACGCGAGCATGCGTTATGATCCGACCAACTGGTATTGGCAGGCGAGCGACGGACGCGTCCTGTCGAGCGCGGCGCGGGCCGTCGTCGCCGCGAATGATCCCACCTATCTGGCCTGGCTTGGCGCCGGCAACCACGCCACGCCGTGGCCGGTCGATGCGGCTGGCGCGCAGACCACGGCGGCGCTGCAGGAGGTGCTGACGCCGTTCGACGTGTTCGTCGATCTCAAGGCCTATGCCGCGTTCAAGCGCTACGCCAAGGAGACGGCGGGAACGGCGGTCAATGGCATGACCTATCTCACCGACCGCGAGACGCAATCGAAGATGGCGGCTGCGGTGCTGCTGGCGCAGGTCAATTCGGCAGCAACCTTCAAATGGAAGGTTGCCGACGGCTCGTTCGTGACGCTCGATGCGGCGACCATGATCGCGGTTGCGACCGCCGTCGGGAGCTACGTCCAGCAATGCTTCGCGGCCGAGGCAACGCTGGTCACCGGCATCAATGCCGGGACCATCACCAAATTCGAGCAGGTCGACGCGGCGTTCGCTTAACCGTTGCGAGCAGGGGGCTGGGCTCCGATGAGCATCAAGCACAAGAAGACGGTCTTCGCCGAGGATGGCACCGATCCGAACACGGTGCATCCGTCGGACTGGAACGACGAGCACGTGATCGACGGGCTGCTCGGGCTGTTCGCGGCGCTGGCCGTGAGACCGAACGCGTTTCCCTACGTCGCAGCCGATGGCTCGGGCGCCCTGGCGTCAATCTCGGCGCCGGCGCTCGCCATGCTGTCCAAGGCCACGGCGGCCGCGATGTTGGAGGCTATTGGCGGCGTCGGCCCGGCCAGCCCCGCATTCAGCGGCGCGCCGACGGCGCCGACCGCGGCGCTCGGCACCAACACCGACCAGATCGCCACCATGGCGGCCTTGCAGGCCATGCGCGCCGACCTGGTCAACTCGGCGCCGAGCACGCTCGACACGCTCAACGAGCTGGCCAATGCGCTGGGGTCCGATCCGAACTTCGCGGCCACGGTCACGGCGGCGCTCGGCAACCGGCTCCGCGTCGATGCTGCGCAGGCGTTCACGGCGGCGCAGAAGGCGCAGGCCGTCGCTAACCTGGCGCTGGCGGCCGTCGCCGTCTCCGGCGCCTATGCCGATCTGACCGGCAAGCCGGCGCTCGCGCCGGTCGCGACCTCCGGGGCCTATCCCGATTTGACCGGCAGGCCGTCGCTGGGCTCGGCCGCCGCGCTTAATGCCGGCACTGGCGCCAGCCAGGTGGTGCAGCTCGACGCCAACGGCAGGCTGCCCGCGGTCGATGGCTCGCAGCTCACCAATATCGGGGGCTCTCTGAGCTATGCGGCGGCGCAGGCGCTGACCGATGCGCAGCGGCTGCAGGCGCTGGCGAACCTCGGCGCCCCGATCGCATGCGGCCGGCTGCTCTATTCCAGCGCCACGGCGCTGTCATATCCGCCCTACAAGGGCGATCTGCTCAAGGTCGGCGGCCAGCTCTATCGCATCCCCGTCACCGGCATTGCTGGGCTCGGCAATACCGGCGTGTACGTCAATGGCGTGGCCGGGCAGAACCTGGCGGCCGGGACGATCTATTACGTCTACGCCTTCGCCAACAACGGCGTTCTCACCGGGGATTTCTGCACCACTTCGCATGCGACGAGCACGACGGCCGGCAATGTCGGCACCGAGATCAAGAGCGGCGACGACACGCGCAGCCTGATCGGTATGATCTACACCAACGCCAGCGGCCAGTTTCAGCAGTCAGCGCTCGTGCGCGGCGTGACCACCTGGTTCAATCGCCGATCGTATGTGTTGACGACCACCAGCGGAAACTATGCGACGTCGACGGCCTATTTCTCCGAGGTCAGCACGAGCCTGCGGCTTTATTTCCTGGTGTGGGGCGACGAGCCCGACGTGACGGTCTCGGCGGCCAGCGATCTGACCTACACCGCGCAATGCAACGCCGGCATCGGTGTCGGCATTGACGGCACGACACCACTGCCCGGCTATGGCGTTCCGCTGTTGAACAACGGCAATCATTCCTGGGTGTCAGCGCCGACCGCCGCGGCGGGCCTGTCCGAGGGGCTGCATTACGCGACTGTGCTTGGCGGGACCAATGCTGGCACGCTTACCTACAACAATGCCGCCCTGACGCTGAGGGCGACCGGCTAGTCGGTCATTTTCTCCACATCGAAACGAAGTGGCTTTCTCGATGTACGCTATGTCCAGCCAGCAAGCTTGGATTGCGATGCCTGGAATGTCGCGATGTGCCAGAGGGAGAAGTTTGGCTATCCGACAACGTTAGGCATTGTTATGGTCGGATCTCGTCGAACTGCGGACCCACCAAGACGATTGGGCCACGCGGTCCTTTTCTCGGCCGGAGAACCGAATGAGTGAGCCGTTCAAATCTGCTCCAACTGGTCATATGAATATTAGGGCCAGCGACGATGTCCAATTGGCCGCAGATGTGTGGAACTCTGATCAAGCGAACACGCTGCTGCTTCTCCCATGCGGTGCTGAAACGCGCGTTGTTTGGCAACCTGTCGTCGATCGCTTGGTTGCAGACATTCGGAACTCGTGGCGGATCATCGCAGCCGATCATCGTGGCCACGGTGGCAGCGGCAGAAGCCCTAACTATTCGTTCCAGCGCTCCCGCGACGATGTCGCAACGTGGATCGCGGAGCTTGCTACTCGACCACTCGTGATCGGTGGTGGCTCTATCGGTGGCGCCTTGGGAATGGTTGCCGCAGGGGAGGGCGAGCCCATTGACGGCCTGATCCTTCTAGATGTGCCAGTGGCGCCGGTTCTGGAGCGCGTTCTGACGGAGCGGTCGCGCATTCAGTCTGCAGCCAAAGTAGGCCATGCCAGTATGGCGACAGTTGATCCGCGCTACATCTCAGGTGGTGTCATTGAAGATGTCTTCCGGGATGTGGGGCGCTGGAGCCGTGCCGCCCGGAACTTGAAAATTCCGACGATGCTGATCGCCGGAAGTAGCGGCGTGATCGGCCCGGAACAGCTTCAAGAATATAAGGAGCACGTTCCACAAGGAGAACTCGCGCAGCTACAGACCAGTCATCTGGTGGCACGCGATGATCCCGAAGGCGTTGCAATTATTCTCGGGGAGTTTCTCGCGCGGCACTGGCCAAAACATTAGTTTGGCCGAGGGCCGCTCCGCTGTCGGAACCGGCCTTGATCGAACTGTGAAGGCTCAGCCGGTGCCACTTCCGGAATGGATCAGTAGCGACTAGGCAGATCCGGCGGTAGCGCAAACTATGCGTGCAATGCCCCGAAAGCGGACCTTTTTAGAGCACGATGGCTCCTCGACACCCTTGCCCATCAACAAAAGTTCGAATCTTTCAGATTAGCCGAAGCTAGCGACCAGGCCGGACTTCCCTTTCAATTGCAGTGTCGGAGACGTGAAGCATGCGATCGGTCATCGCAGCGAACGCGCGCGCGTTGGTGCGCGAGAGCCGTAGGGGGGCGCTGTGATGGCGACGCCGCTCGATCAAGGGGCGCTCACGCAGGAGGTGATGAACCTCAAGGATGGACATGCGGAATTGCGCAAGGAGTTCCGCATTCTCGACAGCAAGATGGACAACGGCTTTGCGCTGCTGTCGCAGAAGCTGGACACGCGGAGCAAGATCGACTGGGCGCCGATCAGCATCCTCGTCGGCTTCCTCCTGAGCATCGGCGGCGCGCTCTATTGGCCGGTGCGCGAGGCGCAATCGCGGACCGAGGCGCAGATCGAGAACATGCGGCGCGAGGACGAGGCACGGGTGGTCAAGCTCTGGGACGAGCATAACCGCATCGCGCGCGATCTCGCTTATCTGCAGGGGCAGATGCATCCGCTGCCGAGGCCGTGAGGCAGGGGGAGCGCGACAAGGCCCGATCGGCGATCCCTGCGTGCCAGCCGATCGCCTGCCGCGTCGCATCCCTCACCATCGATAGAAGCTGACTTGATCCTTGCCACAACGAGCTTCGTCCGTGGCGGGGGCCGGAGCGCGTCAACGCTCCAAACCGCGGGTCCTGCGTCAACAAGTCCCGCCCGACAAAAGATCGCTCAACGCCGGCCCGCCTAACGGGAGATTTAGCGCGCGGCAGGTTTCGAAAACGTTGAGTGAAATCCCATGAGAGAAGAGAGGCGGGCGGTTGCGCCCGTTCGGCCCGCCGCGGCCTATATCGGCGGCAAGCGGCGTCTCGGCGAGCTGCTCGCGCGGCGCATCGAGGCGATCCATCACGACACCTATGCCGAGCCGTTCATCGGCATGGGCGGGGTGTTCTTCCGCAGACGCTGGGCGCCGCGGCGCGAGGTCATCAACGATGTGTCACGCGACGTCGTCACGCTGTTCCGAATTTTGCAACGGCACTATCCGCAATTTCTGGAGACGCTGAAATTCCAGGTAACGTCGCGCGCGGAGTTCGAGCGCCTGGCCGCGGCGAATTCCGACACGCTGACCGATCTGGAGCGGGCCGCGCGCTTTCTCTACCTGCAGCGCCTGGCCTTCGGCGGCAAGGTCGCGGGGCGCAATTTCGGTGTCGAGCCGATCGGGCCGGCGCGTTTTGATGTTACCAAACTCGGCCCGCTCCTTGAGGCCATTCACGAGCGGCTCGCCGGCGTTGTCATCGAGTGCCTGTCCTGGGCCGACTTCATCGCGCGTTATGACGGACCAGGCACGCTGTTCTATCTCGATCCGCCCTATTGGGGCTGCGAGGCGGACTATGGCGCCGGCGTGTTCTCGCGAGACGACTTCGCGCGGCTGGCACAGCGGCTCGGCGGAATCGCCGGCAAGTTCATGCTCTCCGTCAACGATGTGCCGGAGACGCGCGAGGTCTTCGCGGACTATGCGATCGAGGCCGTGACGACCCGCTACACCATCTCGGGCCAATGGTCCGACGTCGCCGAGATCCTGGTCACCGGCCCGTCGCCGGCCCGCTTCGCAACCGCGCCGGATCTGTTGTCGCTGGTGTGACGACCGGCTAGCTCAATGCTGCACGGGAGGCGCTCCGAGAGGTGGGCACGCGCCTCCTCAATTTTGTTCGACATGTTAGCGCTCGCCTGGCCACCAGATCGAAGCCGGGTTTGCGGCCGATATCTTCGTCTCACGCAGTGCAACGAGGACGCTTCGCTTGTACGGATAGCCGCGCAGCCGCGAGCAATCTTTGCAGCGCATGTAGCGCTCCAGCTCATGTATCGGGGTCGTCTTTGGTCGGCGAACGATGTCGAGCGCGACCGTCTGGTTGGTGTCGCAGCCGAGGCATCGGACCTCAAGAAAGCAAAAACCTGCGTTCAAGACGTCGCCGAGCATTGGGGAGGGTTGGGCTGGCCCCTTGAAGCCGAGCATGCGCTTGTTCCAGGCATCGCAGGCAAGCCGGTCAGCCTCCTTGCGCGCTTGGGCAGCGCGCTCCGCTGCCATGCGTACATCGGCGCCGTACAGCCGTTCCCGCGATTTGGTGCTCATGCCGCATGATCCCGCGGAATGCGGATCGCGGAAAGCCGCTAGGCCTTGCGGTGGAAATCGATCTAGCCACAAGCCGGTGAATCCGCTCGCGGTGACCGAGCTAATGTCGGTTCCTCAGGCCTGAGCGGAAATCTTCCGATCGGACGGGGCATTACTGCGGGTGACACAAAACAACCGCCAGGCCGCAAAGGGCTCTTTGCGCTTCGATCACCCAGTCAGGCTGGCCGAGCGCGAATCCAGATTTATGAACTCGTTCAGTATGTCTTTGGATGCTCGCCGCGTCAGCAGTTTCAAAAGACATTTAGTGCACGCGGGGACCATCTTTTGCAGCAGTTCTTCGGACCTATCTTCATCGTCAATTATGAGCACGCCTGAAGCCGGTGCGTGCATGCCATTTTCTGTAAAAAAATCGAAATCCACCGGGCATGGCCACCAAAAATCGCACCACTTTAGTCCGATTAGTAAAGGCGCATCATCGCCGGCTTCGCCGAGTTCCGCTTGGCGTTGGAGCCGCGGTGAAGCAAATCCAATCTGCTGACGACCGTGTTCTTGGCAAATAGTAATTCCCATGCCGCCAGCATATCGTTTCGTGAGGCGTCAATCCAGTTCCGTCCCCTGGGTCCCCTGGGTCCCCTGGGTTCGCAGGTCGAAGGGCCGTTATTGGCGCCATCGGCGATCTGCAATAGTGCCTGCTGCTTGTGCCGGCGTTGGGGCTTGAGCGGACAAACTAAGCACCCGACGTTTGCGCGCGTTGCCGATCGTTTCCCGCTGCGCAGCTGAGTGCGGAGTTCACACTTTCGCGGCGGGCATGGCCGGATCGGTCACCTGGCGATAGCCGGCAAGCTGACAGTTGGATCATCGCTCAAGGGGGGACTGAAATCCAACCGATCGGGTTTTGCAAACCCGCAAAAAGTGCTTGGAAATCAATGGGGCGTATTCGGGGGGGTCTGCAAAACCGGGTGAGTGTTTTCAACGAGTTAGCCCGGAATGCGTTAGGCTACCGTTACACCATTCCCCAACGGAATGCCCTGCAGTTTCAAGCAATTGCCGGACTGTCTGGCACCGTTTTGCGCGCCGGCCGGCAAAGCAGGGCGGCGACGACGGGTCCTTCTACCCGCATGTCTCAGGCTTTGGCAAGCCGCTGGATGACGGATTTCCAACGTGCTCTGCCGCCCGCCGCGCCACGGGCCGGCAGGGTCTAGCGCTCGCCTCTTGCGGCCTGCGGCTTTCGCGGCGCGCCGTCCGGGCCGGCGCGCAGCAGCAGGACCAGGCAGGCGCCGAGCCGTTCCGCGATCTCGTCATCGTCGATCGACAGCGGGCCGGGATCGTTGAGAATGGCGTTCACCAGGGTGCCGAGCACGACCTGGACGCCGAACGCGACCGTCTTTCGCGCCTCCGCTGTTCGCGACCGCGTGCGCGAGGCCGCGCCGGCGCGCCGGCCCGCAGGCAGCAGGAGCAGCGCCGCGCGCTCCGACAGTGCCTGTGCCAGCTCCTTGAAGCCGCTCCAGTGGTTCGGTCCGGGCTCGCTGCGCACGAGCGCGGCGCGCAGCACGCCCTTGTGACGGCGCATCCACAGCACGGTGCCGCGCACCAGCAGGTGGCATTGCAGGTCGCCCGCGCGGACGGGATCGGACGGCGGGAGTCTCAAGAGCTGTTTCCGACCGTCCGCCAAAGTGAGCGCGAGCAGGGCGTTGAAGTAGGCCTCCTTGCTGTCGAACCGGCTGTAGAAGGCGCCGACCGTTGCCCCGATATGCGCACAGAGGTCGCTGATCGACAGCTCCGCGAGGCTGCGCGTGCGCAGCAGCTCCTCGCCGGCCATCAGCAGGGCAAGCGTCGTCTCGCGGCTGCGCTGCTGCCGCGACGGGGTCACGCCGGGCAGGTGGTCCGGCGCGATCCGCTGCGGCATGTCGCTGGCTCCATCTGGAATGATAATGATAATTATGATTATGATCCGAGGCAAGCCTGGCCGTGCCACCCAGCCCCGGGGCGTCGCGGATCCCAGAGCAATCACAACGATAAACTCGTACGGGCTGCGAGGCGCAGCCGGGACGCGAGCGAGAGGGAGGACGAGGCATGAGCGAGCCCGCATTCGGCGGTACGATCGGCAGGACCATCGCAGGCTCCAGACCCTGGTGGCCGGCGCCGCCGCAGCCGCCGAAGGGCGCGCCCAACATCCTGGTGGTGCTGTTCGACGATGTCGGCTTCTCCGATTTCGGCTGCTACGGCTCGCGGATCCGCACCCCCGCGATCGACGGGCTGGCCGCGCAGGGCCTGCGCTATTCGGGCTTCCACACCACAGCGATGTGCTCGACCACACGGGCGGCACTCCTGACCGGTCGCAACCATCATTCAGTCGGCGTCGGCTGCCTTGCCAATTTCGACTCGGGCTATCCCGGCTATCGCGGCAAGATCGCGCGCGAGGCGGGGACGCTGGCCGAGATGCTGCGCGCCCATGCCTATCGCAACTACATGGTCGGCAAATGGCACGTCACGCCCTTGACCGAGAGCGGCGCGACCGGGCCGTTCGACGGCTGGCCGCTGGGGCGCGGCTTCGACCGCTTCTATGGCTTCCTCGACGCCGAGACCGATCAATATGCGCCGGAGCTCGTGCTCGACAACACCCATGTCAGCCCGCCCGGCAGCTACGCCGACGGCTATCACCTGACTGCCGACCTGGTCGATCAGGCGATCCGCTTCATCGCCGACCACACTGCCGACCGGCCCGAGCTGCCATGGTTGACCTGGCTCGCGCTCGGCGCCTGCCACGCGCCGCATCAGGCGCCGCACGACATCATCGAGAGCTACGACGCGGTCTTCGCCCATGGCTGGGACGCCGAGCGCGCGCAGCGGCTGGCGCGGCAGAAGGCGATGGGGCTGGTGCCGGAGAGCACGGACCTGCTGCCGCGCAATGATGGCGTGAAGCCCTGGGAGGCCCATTCCGAGGATGAGCGGCGCGTCTTCACCCGGCTGCAATCGGCCTTCGCCGGTATGCTCGATCATGCCGACCTGCATCTGGCCCGGCTGCTCGCTTTTCTCGACAAGGCCGGCCAGCGCGACAATACGCTCGTGATCGTCATGTCCGACAATGGCGCCAGCCAGGAGGGCGGGCCGCTCGGCTTCGTCAACGCGATGGGACCGTTCAACTTCAAACCGGAGCCGATCGCCGAGAAGCTCGCGCGGATCGACGACATCGGCGGGCCGGATACGCACTCGAACTTCCCGCATGGCTGGGCGATGGCGTCGAACACGCCGCTGCGCCGCTACAAGCAGAACACCCATGGCGGCGGCATCCGCGATCCCTTCATCGTCTCCTGGCCGCAGCGCATCGCGGCGCGCGGCGAAATCCGCCACCAGTTCGTCCATGCCTGCGACCTCGTGCCGACCCTGCTCGACCTGATCGGCATCGATGCGCCGGCCATGATCGCGGGTGTGCCGCAGATGCCGCTCGAGGGCGTGAGCTTCGCCGCCTCGATCACCGATCCGGCGGCACCGTCGAAGCAGGTCGCGCAATATTTCGAGATGTTCGGCCATCGTGGCCTCTGGCACGACGGCTGGAAGGCGGTGGCCTTTCACCCGTCGGGCACGCCGTTCGACAACGATAGATGGGAGCTGTTTCATCTCACGCAGGATTTCTCCGAGACGCATGATCTCGCCGCCGCCGAGCCGGAGCGGCTCGCGGCACTGGTGAAGCTGTGGTGGGAGCAGGCGGAGGCGCACCAGGTGCTGCCGCTCGATGATCGCTTCGGCCCGCGCTTTGCCGAGAACGCGGCGCGTTTCCACGGCGCGCGCACGCGCTTTACGTTCCACGCCGGCATGGGCCATGTGCCGACCGACGTCGCGCCCGACGTGCGCAGTCGCGACTATCTGATCGAGGCCCACGTCGAGATCGATGCAGAGGGCGCATCCGGCGTGCTCATCGCCCATGGCGATGCGACGTCGGGCTACAGCCTCTACGTCAAGGATGGTCATCTCGTGCACGATCTCAACATCGGCGGCCGGCACGAGATCATCAGCTCGACCCGCCCGGTGCCGGCGGGATCGCATCGCCTGGGTGTCCGCGTCGAACGTCTCAGGCGGCAGACCGAGCCCGCCAAGGGCGCGCGCACCGGCATGAGCCGGTACACGTTGCTGATCGACGGCGAGGAGGCCGGCGCGCTGACGACGCAGCTCGCCTTCCACACGCTGATCTCCTGGTCGGGGCTCGACATCGGCCATGACCGCGGCAGCCCGGTGTCGGACTATGCGGCGCCGTTTGCGTTCACCGGACGGCTCTCCCACGTGACCGTGACGATGCAGGACGAACAGAGTCTGGACGGCGAGGGCGTCGCCACCGCCGAGATGGCGCGGCAGTAGGCGACGACAAGCGGCGGACTATTCCGCCGCTTCCTTGACCGGACCTGCGGCCGCGGTCTCGGGCTCGTGGTCGATGTGCGTACGGCCCCAGCGCGCGAAGGCGTTGTTGACCTTGTCGAGATAGAGATAGACGACCGGCGTGGTGAACAGCGTCAGCATCTGGCTGACGATCAGGCCGCCGACCATCGCATAGCCGAGCGGCTGGCGGATCTCCGAGCCGGTGCCGTTGCCGAGCATCAGGGGCACGCCGCCGAGCAGGGCGGCCATCGTCGTCATCATGATCGGACGGAACCGCAGCAGGGCGGCCTGGCGGATCGACTGCTCGGGCGGCAGATGCTGGTCACGTTCAGCGGCGATGGCGAAGTCGACCATCATGATGCCGTTCTTCTTCACGATGCCGATCAGCAGGATGACGCCGATCAGCGCAATCAGGCTGAAATCGTAGCCGAACGCCATCAGGATCGCGAGCGCGCCGACGCCGGCCGAGGGCAGCGTCGAGAGAATCGTGATCGGGTGAATGTAGCTCTCGTAGAGGATGCCGAGGATCAGATAGACCACGACGAGGGCGGCGAGGATCAAGAGCGGCACGGTCGACAGCGACTGCTGGAACGCCTGCGCAGTGCCCTGAAAGCTCGAGTTCAAGGTTGCCGGCGCGCCGAGCTCGACCATCGCGCGCTGCACCGCATCGGTGGCCTGGCCGAGCGCAACGCCCTGGGCGAGGTTGAAGCTGATCGTGATCGACGGAAACTGACCCTGGTGGCTGATCGACAGCGGCCGCACCGGCACGTTGGTCCAACTGGCGAAGGTCGAGAGCGGCACCTGGTCGCCGGTGGTCGGCGATTTCACGTAGAGCTTGTTGAGCGTGTCGATATTGCCCTGCAGTTCAGGCAGGATCTCCAGGATCACGCGGTAGGAATTTAGCTGCGTGAAGTACTGCGCGACCTGGCGCTGGCCGAACGCGTCATACAGCGTGTCGTCGATCAGCTGGGGCGAGATGCCGTACCGCGAGGCGGTGTCGCGGTTGATCGTGAGCTGCACGGTGGTGCCGTCGGCCTGCTGGTCGGTGGCGACGTCGCGCAGCTGCGGCAGCGAGCGCATCTTCTCCAGGATCTTCGGCGCCCACTCGTTGAGCTCGGCGAGATTGGAGTCCTGCAGCGTGAACTCGAACTGGGTTCGGGACGGCCGGCCGCCGAGGCGGACGTCCTGCGCGGCCTGCATGTAGAGCCGGGCTCCCTCGACCTTCTCGAGCTGCGGCCTCAGGCGTGCGATGATCTGCTGCGCCGATGCATCACGCTCGTCACGCGGCTTCAAAGTGATGAACAGATTGCCGGTATTGCCGGCGCGGCCGGAACCGCCGATCGCCATTGCGACGCTGGCTACGCCCGGATCATCCTGCACGATCTTGGCCAGCGCCTCCTGGCGCGACTGCATCGCCTTGAAGGAGATGTCCTGCGACGCCTCCGACGCGGCGGTGATCAGGCCGTTGTCCTGCTGCGGGAAGAAACCCTTGGGGATCAGCACGAACAGGTAGATCGACAGGCCGAGCGAGGCGAAGAACACCATCAGCGTGGCGAAGCGCCAGCGCAGTGCGATGTCCAATCCCTTCTCGTAGGCCCTGAGCAGCGCCTCGAAGCCGCGCTCGCTCCATTGGTAGAATTTGCCATGAGCCTGGTGGCCGCCGCGCAGGAAACGCGAGGCCATCATCGGCGTCAACGTCAGCGAGACGAACATCGAGACGAAGATCGTCATCGCCAGCACGACCGCGAATTCGCGGAACAGGCGCCCGATGATGCCGCCCATCAGCAGGAGCGGGATCAGCACGGCGACCAGCGAGATCGAGATCGAGACAATGGTGAAGCCGATCTCCTTGGCCCCCTTGTAGGCGGCAGCCATCGGGGACTCGCCTTCCTCGACATAGCGAGAGATGTTCTCGAGCATGACGATGGCGTCGTCGACGACGAAGCCGACCGCGATCGTCAGCGCCATCAGCGAGAGGTTGTCCAGTGAATAGCCGACCCCCCACATCATCGCGCAGGCGCCGAGCAGCGCGAGCGGCACGGTGATCGTCGGGATCACCGTGGCCCAGAAGCTGCGCAGGAAGATGAAGATGACCATGACCACGAGAAAGATGGTCAGGAGCAGCGTGAACTGGACGTCCTCGACCGCGGCACGGATGGTCGTCGTGCGATCCGACATCAGCTCGACCTTGATGGCCGGCGGGATCGCCGCAACAAGGCGCGGCAGCGTCGCCTTGATCTTGTCGACGGTTTCGATGACGTTGGCGCCAGGCTGCTTGAAGACCACCAGGAACACGCCGCGCTTGCCGTTGGCCCAGGCGGCCTGCTTGGCATCCTCCGGCCCGGTCACCGCCCGGCCAATGTCACGGACGCGCAACGGACCGCCATTGCGGTAGGCGATGATGACGTCGTTCCAGTCCTTCGACTCGGTGAGCTGGTCATTGGCGTAGATGGTGTAGGCCCGACGCTCGCCGTCGATGTTGCCCTTCGGGCTGTCGACCGTGGTGATCGCGATCTGGCTGCGCACGTCCTCCATCGAGAGGCCCTTGGCGACCAGCTTGGCCGGGTCAATCTGGATACGGATCGACGGCTTCTGCTGGCCGCCGATGATCACCTGGGCAACACCCGAGATCTGGCTGATCTGCTGCGCGAGCTGCGCATCGACGGAATCGGAGACCGTCGTCAGCGGCAGCGTCTCGGACGTGGCGGACAAGATCAGGATCGGCGCGTCCGCTGGGTTGACCTTGCGGTAGGTCGGCGGCGACGGCAGGGTCTTGGGCAACTGGCCCGAGGCGGCGTTGATGGCGCCCTGGACGTCGTTGGCGGCGCCGTCGATGTTGCGGTTCAGGTCGAACTGGATCGTGACCGATGCGGTGCCCAGGTAACTGGTCGATGTCATCTGGGCGATGCCGGGGATCTGTGCGAATTGCCGCTCCAGCGGCTGGGCGACCGAGGTCGCCATGGTCTCAGGGCTGGCGCCCGGCAGATTGGCGGTCACCTGGATGGTCGGGAAGTCGACCTGCGGCAGCGGTGCGACCGGCAGCAGGGGGTAGGCGACCAGGCCGATGAACAGGATACCTGCCATCAGCAGCGAGGTGCCGATGGGGTATTTGATGAAGGGTGCCGAGATGCCGCCGTTCATTCCTGCCGGACCTTAGCTGGCGCCGGCTCCGAGCTGGCCACCGCGGTGGTCACGACCGAGCCTGGCTGAACTTTGAATTGACCGCCGGTGATCACCTGCTGGCCGGGGGTCAACCCCTCTTCGACGACGGTACGGCCATCGAGCGAAACGCCGACCTTCACCTTGCGCAGCTCGGCCTTGCTGTCCGGGCTCACCGTGTAGGAATACAGCCCGTTGGTCGAATGCTGGACGGCGTCGTCGGGAACCACCGTGGCATCCTTCAGCGTCCGCACCAGGAGCCGCGTCGAGACCGACTGTCCGGGCCACAGCACGTGGTCCTTGTTGTCGAACACCGCCTTCAGCCGGATCGTTCCACTCGACGTGTCGACCTGGTTGTTCACGACCATCAGCTTGCCCTCGGCGAGCTGCTTCCTGCCGTCGGTGGTGAACGCGATCACCTTCAAGGGAGCGGTTTTCTGCGCCTCGTTGATGTAGGGCAACTGCTCCTCCGGCGCGGTGAAGATCACCGCGATCGGCTCGATCTGCGCGATCGAAACGATGCCGGTCTGGCTCGAGGCGTTGACGATATTGCCGATGTCGACCTGGCGGAGGCCGGCGACCCCGGAGATCGGCGCCTTGACCTGGGTGTAGCTGAGCTGGGTCTGGGCATTGGCGATCGCGGCGTCGTCGGCGGCGATCTGTGCCGTGAGCTGTGCGACGGTGGCGCGCTGGGTGTCCTGCTGCTGCCTGGTCGCGAACTCGCCGAGCTTGGTGGTGCGCTGCAAATCGAGATTGGCGTTGTTGAGATTGGCCTCGTCCTGCGCCCGCTTGGCCTTGGCCTGGTCGAGCGCGGCCTGGAACGGCCTCGGGTCGATCTCGACCAGCAGGTCGCCCTCTTTCACAAGCTGGCCTTCGGTGAAGGCGATCTTGTCGATCTGGCCGTCGACGCGGGTGCGGACCTGGACGGTGTTGAAGCCTTGCACGGTCCCCAGGCCGGTGAGGAAGACCGGGAAGTCCGTCTTCTCGACCGGCACGGTCGAGACCCGAACCGCCTGCGGTCGGGCCGAATTCTGCTCAGCGGTCTTCTTCGCTGCCTCGGCGCCCTGATGACGCTGCCAGCCGTAATAGCCGGCGCCGCCGAGAGCCGCGACAAGCAGGATCCAACCGAGGGTTCGTGATGTCTTCATGCTGGCCCACATGCTGAGACGAACAGGATAACCGGTCTTTAAAACCATTCCCAGCATGCCAGATATAGTACGCACGCAATTAATGTGTAAACACACGAGCGCGTGGACAAACCTAAACAATCGGCAAGCTTCGAGGAAGCGCAAGGGAGTTCACAGCCATGTCGCTGGATATGAGACGTCAGCTCGTTGCGCAGCTAGTCGAAAGCTCGCGCATCCTGCGCAACTATATTGATCATCGTGCCAAACAGCGCGGCACGACCCGCGCCCAATGGGTGGTGCTGTTTCGGCTGCGCGCGCATGAGGGGATGTCACAGGTCGATCTCGCAGAAGTGCTGGAACTGCAGCCGATTTCACTGGTGCGTCTGCTCGACAGGCTGGTCGAGCAGGGGCTGCTGGAGCGCCGGCACGATCCGAGGGATCGCCGCGCGAACCGTCTCCATCTCACCGCCGCGGGACGAGAGCTCGTCGATGATCTCGACGAGCTGCGCGATGCGATCGCCGGCGACGTTCTGCACGACATTCCGGACGAGGCCGTCGCCACCAGCCTGTCCACGCTCAGGGACCTGAAGGATCGGATCAAGACGCTGTCCGATCCGAAAGCCGAGGTGGCGCTCAAATAGCCGAGCCGCGGCGCAGACCGTTCTGATCCCATTTTGAGTTGCGTCGTATAATAAAACATCTTGAGTGCGAAAAATGGCGGGGAAGCTTGCCGTTGCCGCGGCGTGGCCTGCGCGAGAGCAGGGCGGTCTGCGGCGATCCTCTGCCGCCATCGTCGGCTGGCGCGCCGCGCCGGACCATTCGCCGGCCGCGCGGGTCTCTCGTGCGAATGCCGCACTCCGACCTATTCTCGCCGTCTTGTCGCGCCCGATGGGAGCTGATTAGAAGCCGATGAGTCCGGCCGCCGTCATGGCGCCGTCGGGCCGCGGCAGGATTCAACCGGAGCGAGGCTGCGTCGCCGACGATGCGCCGTGCGACGATAGCGAATGGGGAGCTCACGATGGAAGAACTGAATGGAAAGATGCTCGCGTGCCAGATCCTGGTCACCGGCCTGATCGCGCGCGTCGCCAACGAGCAGCGCGATCCGTTGCGCTTCCTGACCGATTTTCGCGATGAGATCAGGGCCGTCGTCAAGGGCGTGCGGATCGCGGGGATCGATGATTCCGATCGCGTGCGCCAGATCGCGGTGCAGACCGTGGACGAGCTGTTCTCGCTGATGAAGCCGCCGAGCCCCGACGAGCCGGCTGGCTCGTCGAACTGACCTGCGCCGGGGTTACGCCCGACGCGGTGCTGATTCGACGGCAGCGCGAGTCAAATCGCGCTGTTTAGAACGATTTCAAGTTCCGCATGTTGTTAGTTGAGCGTTTTTAGAATTGTTTTGATCTGGAACTATTCAAGGCCAAATTAGGGCTCCTCAAATTGACCCCCTGAAACGCGCCCGATACCAACGACACATCGTCGCACTGCGAATGATCCGCGTAAGCGATGTGGAATGAAGATCTGGGGCGCGTGAAAATAAAATGGGACAGGTGATAGCACCGCGTTCGCTGCGTGGGGTCGCAGCGATGAGGTTCAATGGCGGACGCGGAGAGGGGCCCTCCGTCACCAAGGTGTCGGCGGTGGCCGGGCTGATGGCGGTGGCATCGATGTCGTCGGCCGAGGCGCAACCGGCGTCCGACCTGCCGCCCGTCAACGTCGATGCGCCGACCGCGCGGGCCAAGCCGACGTCCTCCAAGCCGACCGCCGAGCAGGTCCGCGCGCGCAATGCCCTGCGCCGCGCGGCGGCCCGTCAGCAGGCGGCGCAGCAGGCCGCGGTGGCGTTCCCGAACGCAGGCGGACTGTCCGCGCCGGACGCCAACCCCTACGCGGACGCAGCCGAGCCCTACAAGGTCAACCGCGTGCAGGCGTCGGGCAAGTTTCCCGAGCCGCTCCTGAACACGCCGAAGACGATCACCGTGATGAGCAAGGAAGTGCTTGCCGACAAGCACGTCACCGCGCTCAAGGAGATCGGCCGTTCGACCGCCGGCGTCACGCTCGGCTCGGGCGAGGGCGGCAATGCGTTCGGCGACCGCTTCTTCATTCGCGGTTTCGATGCCCGCAACGACGTCTTCATCGACGGCATCCGCGATCCCGCGGTGTCGATCCGCGAGAACTTCTTCACCGAGCAGATCGAGATCCTGCGCGGTCCGGCCTCGTCCTATGCCGGCCGCGGCACCGCCGGCGGTGCCATCAACATCGTCACCAAGCAGGCTGGCGATACGAACTTCAAGCGGATGGATACCGAGTTCGGCACCGACCAGCAGAAGCGCGTCACGCTCGACGTGAACCAGGTGATCTCGCCGACCTTCTCGGTGCGCACCGGCGGTCTGTTCCAGGACTCCAACGTCGCGGGGCGCAACTACGTCACCGACGACCGCTGGGGCGCCTTCCTCTCGACCAAGTGGACGCCGATCGACGATCTCAAGATCACGACGAACTATGTCCATACCGATCTGTCGGGTTATCCGGATTTCGGCGTACCCTACTACAAGCAGGGCAACGTCCCCGTGACCTCCGCGGGCATTCCGCGCGGCACCTGGTATGGCTTCCTCAATCGCGACTTCCAGACGGCGCGGCAGGATTTCGGCACTGCCGCGGCCGAGTACAAGGTCAACGAGGCGATCACCCTCAGCAGCAAGTTCCGCGGCGAGCACTCGCTGCTCAACTATATCGGCACCTTGCCGCAGAATCCGAACACGACCAGCCCCAATCCGCTGCTCTGGACCACCACGGCGAGCGCGCAGAGCCGCTATCAGACGGTGGACGTCTGGGCCAACCAGAACGACGCCACGTTCAAGCTCGATACCGGGGGCATCAAGCACACGGCGGTGCTTGGTACCGAGTTCTCGAACGAGAACATCTCGATCGATCGCTACACCGGCCTCTCGTCCGAATTGTTCGGCGGCGGCTCGACCAGCTCGGGCACGGTTACCGGCGTCAACGTGTACTCGCCGCAGTACACCTACATCCCATTCAGCAATACGCCGTCGCTAGTCGGCAACCCGACGCGCTACGGCGTCAACACCAACAGCGTCTACGTCATGGACACGGCCAACTGGCAGGACACGGTCATCCTGAACGGTGGGGTGCGCTATGACGGCTACACCATGAGCTCGTCGACGAACTCGCCGAAATACCTCAAGATGAACGCCGACCTGGTCAACTACAATGTCGGCCTGGTCTACAAGCCGATGCCGATCGGCAGCATCTACGCGGCCTATGCGACCTCGGCCAATCCGTTCGGCTCCGAGCTCGACGCCACCGGCACCGACTATGGCGGCGTGCCCGCCAACACCGCGGTCCTGCTCGGACCCGAGCGCAACAAGGCGGCCGAGCTCGGCACCAAATGGGAGCTGGTCGACCGCCATCTGCTGGTCTCAGCCGCGCTGTTCCAGACCACCAAGGACAATGCCCGCGAGACCGTCGGCGGCCTGCTCACCTCGGGCGCGGCCTACCGCATCCAGGGCATCGACATCGAGGCGGAAGGCAAGCTCACCGATCGCTGGAGCATCTTCGGCGGCCTGGTGCTGATGCAGTCGAAGGTCACGCAGAGTGGCGTCGCTTCCAACATCGGCCTGCAGCTCGCCAACATCGCCCACCAGTCGTTCAGCATGCTGTCGAAGTACAAGCTCGACAATGGCTGGGAGATCGGCGGCCAGGCGGTCTACCGCTCCAAGGTCTATGGCGGTACCTTCGCGGCGAACACCGGCAACGAGCTGCCGAGCTACTGGCGCTTCGACGCGTTCGTCGAGAAGAAGCTTGATGCGCACTGGACCATGAAGCTTTATGCCCAGAACCTGACCAACAAGCTCTATTACGACACACTGTATCGGAGCGCGGTGCCGTTCGTCGCCGTGGCCCCGGGGCGCGCCTTCTACATCGTCACCACTGCGAAGTTCTGATCATGCTGATCTGCATCCCCGACGTTCTGTCGAAGGACGAGGTGGCCGAGTTCCGCCGCATCATGGATGCGGCGGAGTGGGAGGACGGCCGCTCGACGGCCGGGGCGCAGTCGGCCATGGTCAAGCGCAACGAGCAATTGCCACCGGATGGCGAGGCGGCGCGGGTGCTCGGCCAGCGCGTCATCCAGGCGTTGACGAAGCATCCGCGCTTCCTGTCGGCGGCGATCCCGCTGCAGATCTTTCCGCCCTTGTTCAACCGCTACACTGCCTCGCGCGGCGACCATTTCGGCATCCATGTCGACAATGCCGTGCGCGGCGATCCGCTGACCGGCCTGCGCATCCGCACCGATCTGTCGATGACCTTGTTCCTGGCCGAGCCCGACAGCTATGACGGTGGCGAGCTTGTGATCGAGGACACCTACGGCTCGCACGAAGTCAAGTTGCCCGCGGGGCACGCGGTGCTGTATCCGTCATCGAGCCTTCACATGGTCACGCCGGTCACGCGCGGCGCCCGGGTCGCCTCTTTTTTCTGGATGCAGAGCATGATACGGGATGCCCACGTCCGGAGCATGATCTTCGATCTGGACGCGGCGATCCAGAGCTTGGCTGACCGCCTCGGGAGGGACGATCCCGATGCTGTCAAGCTGACCGGCATCTATCACAATCTGATCCGGCAATGGGCCGAGGTCTAATGGGCCGAGATATGATGACATCGTTCCTCGTTAGGTTTGCAATCGTCCTGTCATGTCTGTCTGTTGCTGCGGGGCTACCTGCACATGCGCAGCAGGAGCCGGCCAGGTCCGCCCCGGCGGTCTCGACCGATCTGTCCGCGCCGGCGCCGGGCACAGCCCAGACGATGGCCCCTCCCGCGTCGGGACAGGTCGCCCCAACGGCTGCCGCCCCGGTGGGCATCGAGACCGGCGCCCGCAATGGCAAGTCGGTGACCACCGGGCTGGACGAGCTGTCGCCGTTCGGCATGTTTCTCAAGGCCGACATCGTCGTCAAAGCGGTCATGATCATGCTGGCGCTGGCCTCGATCGCAAGCTGGACGATCCTGATCGCCAAGAGCCTCGAATTCTCCGTCCTGCGCCGCCGGCTGGTCGTCGCGCTGCGCAAGCTGACCGGGGCGAAGTCGCTGGCCGAGGCCCATCTTGCGCTTGGTCAAGGCAAGACCGTCGCGGCATTGCTGCTGCAGGCTGCGATATCAGAGGCACGGCTGTCGGCCGGGCTCGGCAGTGACGAGGGCATCAAGGAGCGCGCAGCCTCGAGCTTCACCGAGATCGTTCGAGCCGAAGCGCGCAGGGTCCGCACCGGCATGGGCCTGCTCGCCACCGTCGGCGCGATCTCGCCCTTCGTCGGACTGTTCGGTACCGTCTGGGGCATCATGAACAGCTTCATCGGCATTTCCAGATCGCAGACCACCAACCTCGCGGTGGTCGCGCCGGGCATCGCGGAAGCGCTGCTGGCGACCGCGATCGGTCTGGCCGCGGCGATTCCGGCCGTGATCATCTACAATCACTTCTCGCGGGTCACGAAGGGCTATCTCGAGCTCGTCAACCGCGCCTCCGGCACCACCGGACGATTGCTGTCGCGCGATCTCGATCGCAGCCATACCGGCCTTCACGTCCGGGCGGCGGAGTAGCCGAGGATGGCCGTCTCGCTCTCCGAAGGCGATCTCGACGACGATTTCGACGAGACCCACGACATCAACGTGACGCCTTTCATCGACGTCATCCTGGTGCTGCTGATCATCTTCATGGTGGCCGCGCCGCTCTCGACCGTCGACCTGCCGATCGACCTGCCGTCCTCGAGCGCCACGCCGCAGAAGAAGCCGGACAAGCCGACCTATGTCTCGATCAAGCCGGACCTGTCGCTGGCGATCGGGGAAAATCTGGTCAAGCGCGTCGATCTCGTGCGCGAGCTCGATGCCATGACCGATCAGCCGAAGGACCGGCCGATCTTCCTGCGCGCTGACAAGCTGGTGCCCTATGGCGAGCTGATGGGCGTCCTGGAACTGCTGCGCGCCGGCGGTTACACCAAGATCAAGCTGGTGGCGCTGGAAGCGCCGCCTGCCGCGGCCGTGCAGGTGCCGCCGGCCCAGCCCGCGCAGCCGTGAGGAGCGCCGGCTTGTGATGAGCGACCTCGACATCGGGCACTCCCCCTCGCGCCGTCTCTGGTTTCTGGCGATCATGGGCGCGCTGATCCTGCATGTCGGCGGGGCCGCGCTGGCGCTGACGCATCTGAACGACGACGAGGACGCCGGCGGCCTCGGCGCGGCGGGCGCCGAGGTCATCGACATCGATATGGGCTCGCCGAAGGTCGAGGACGACGAGGTTCCGGTCGGACAGGACTCGGTAGCGCAGACCGCCGCTCCGCAGATGCAGGAGCAGAAGGCCGAGGTCGAGCAGACCGATCTGCAGAAGGATGTGCCGACCACGACCGAGGAGGCCGACCGCGAGGTCACGACCTCTGACGTGAAGAAGCCGACCGAGGAGCAGAAGGTCGCGACGGTCCAGACACAGGCGTCGGAGGCGCAGGAAGCCTCCGAAGACAGCGCGCGCAAGGCCCTGGACGAGAAGGTTCCTGAAGCCGAGAAGACCAAAGCGCCGAATGCCGGTATCGGCAAGGACGTGCAAAGGCTGACGGCCAATTGGGGCCGCAAGATCAGCGCCTATTTCGAACTGCACAAGAAGTATCCATCCGGAAAGAAGGCCGCTGCCCAGCTCAAGCTGGCGCTCGTGCTCAATCGGCTCGGCCGTGTCGTCTCGGTGGACGTCAAGGAAACGTCCGGCGATCCGGAGTTCGATCAGGCCGCCCTCAGCATGGTCCGCCGTTCGGATCCCGTGCCAAAGCCTCCCGCGGGCCTCACCGACGACGAGTTCTCCTTCATCCTGCCGGTCAAGTTCAACCCGCCGAAATGAGCGGGTGGGGTTCGGCTGACCTCACTGCCAATACAGCCTGACTCCGACGTAGACCACGCAGAGCGCGGCGAAGATCAGCGCAACCGGCAGCTTGCGCGGAGCGGTCGTCCCACTTTGCGCCGCCTTCTTCGGCGGCAGCTTGCGGAAGGCGGTGACATTGCCGGTCACCGGCTCGGCGGCGACCGGCTTGACCTCGGGCGGGGCGCCGCCGCCGCCCATCTCGGCATAATAGGCCTTGTACATCTCGCGGATGGTGGCCTCGGTCGCCTCGTCCTCCGGCATGTCGCCGAGGCGGGCCTTGTAGCTTGCCAGGAAGTCCTGCGCCGCCGGCGGCAGGCCGGAGGCGCCGTTCAGCTTGGCGATCATCTTCCAGGTCGCGAAATCGGCACGGGCGCGGGTGTCGGCGCGGCGTGCGATCATCATGTCAGCGGCTTTGACCAAGAGTGCCTCGGGGCTCGTTCGTTACCATCCCTGACGGGTAGATCTAGACATTACCCGTCAATAGCAGAAGCAGCTGCTTCAGAGAATCGGTCGTGGCGCGGAGCAGCCCCGACACGAGATCAAGATTGAGACCAAATTGGGAACCCGCCAGCGGCAGGAGGATCAGACATCCGATCAGAATCAGCATGCCATACGGCTCGAGCCGGGCAAGCGGCCGCGCCAGCGCCGCCGGCAGCACGCCCACCGCGACCCGGCCGCCATCGAGCGGCGGTATCGGGAGCATGTTGAACACGGCGAGCAGGATGTTGAACGAGAAAATATTCCACAGATTGCTGGCCACCCACCGCGCCGCCTCCGGTGGAACCAGCGGCAGGGCGTGGAACGCCAGTCCGGCCGCCAGCGCCAGCGCGATGTTGGTGGCCGGTCCGGCCAGCGCCACCATCACCATGCCGGCGCGCAGCGGCTTCAGATTGCGAAAATCGACCGGCACCGGCTTGGCGTAGCCGAACAGGAACGGCGAGCCGGACAGCAGCAGCATGCCCGGCAGCAGGACGGTGCCGAACGGATCGATGTGCTTGAGCGGGTTGAAGCTGACGCGACCGAG
The DNA here is from genome assembly GCF_051167875.1 of Bradyrhizobium sp. HKCCYLRH3097. Lineage (NCBI taxonomy): Bacteria > Pseudomonadati > Pseudomonadota > Alphaproteobacteria > Hyphomicrobiales > Nitrobacteraceae > Bradyrhizobium > Bradyrhizobium sp. HKCCYLRH3097. The sequence goes on along the minus strand of NZ_JBNPTX010000005.1, from coordinate 73,989 downwards.
TCGCAACGCGGTGTCGTCGCCGAACCGCCAGGCGACGAAGGCGTGAGCAGCCTCATGAAAGGTGATGGCGATGATGATCGGCAGGATCCAGACGGAGATGCCGTAGAGCGAGATGTTCAAGGATCGGGGTTCCGGACGCGTTACCGCCTTACATAGGCACGATGGTTCCCCGATGCTACGCGGGATTCTCCGGAAATTGCGGCAGGCCGTCGCTGAGCTGCACCCAATCCATCTTTTCCGAGACCCAGATGTGCTCGGTCGGGGCAAAGGCGTTGCGGTCGTCGAAGCAGGCCAGGGCCACGCCGACAACCGGGCGCGTCCTGCGCCATGAGAACAGCCTGACGCCGCAGCGCGGGCAGAACATGCGATCGAGCGCGTCGGAGGAGGGGAAGCGCGCGGTTTCGCCGGTGATCGTCAGCGCGTCGTGCGCGAACAGCGCGCGGGCGAAGAACGGCGCGCCCGTCGCCCGCTGGCAGTTGCGGCAGTGGCAGACGCGTACGTTGATCGGCTCGCCGGTGCATTGGAAGCGCACCGCGCCGCAGAAGCAGCCGCCGTGGTGGGTCATGGTGGGACCTCCCAACTGGTCATGAACTCTCGCGATCGTCAGCAGCACCGGAAGGTTCTGCCTATCGCCGTCATTGCGAGCGCAGCGGCGCCGCGAAGCAATCCAGGGCCGCGCGAGGAGCTCTGGAGTGCTTCGTCGACTTTCGCCTCCTCGCAATGACGATTTCTCGGTGAGGACGGGCTCTATCGATCGGCACGCCGACTAATACGTTGCGCGGCCGCCGGAAATGTCGAATACGGCGCCGGTCGAGAACGAGCACTCTTCCGAGGCGAGCCACGACACCAGCGCGGCGAGCTCTTCCACCAGCACGAAGCGGCCTTTCGGGATCTTCGACAGCATGAAGTTGATGTGCGCTTCCGTCATCTGGTCGAAGATGGCAGTCTTCGCCGCGGCGGGCGTCACCGCATTGACCGTGATGTTGTGCTGCGCCAGCTCCTTGCCGAGCGACTTTGTCAGCGCGATCAGGCCGGCTTTGGACGCGGAGTAGTGCGCAGCGTTCGGGTTGCCCTCCTTGCCGGCGATCGAGGCGATGTTGACGATGCGGCCATAGCCCTGCTTCAGCATCACCGGCACGATCGCCTTGGCGCAGATGAAGGGACCGTCGAGATTGATGCGCAGCACCTTGCGCCACTCCTCGAGATCGGTCTCCCACACCGTCTTGTTGATGCCGGCGATGCCGGCATTGTTGACCAGGATGTCGATGCTGCCGAACGCGGCCAGCGTCGCGTCACGGGCGCCTTCGACCGCTTTGGTGTCGGTGACGTCGACCTGCAGCGCCAGCACCTCCGGACCGATCGCCTGCGCGGTCTTCTCCGCCAGCGCGATGTCGTGATCCCAGATCGCAACCTTCGCGCCCGACGACTTGAAGCGCTCGGTGATGGCGCGGCCAAAACCTTGCGCGCCGCCGGTGACCACGGCGCAGCGGTTGGTAAGGTCGATGTGGTTCATGATGTTTCCCCGGTCGATCTTTGTTGTCGTCATTCCGGAGCGCGCGCAGCGCGAACCCGGAATCTCGAGATTCCGGGTTCAGCCCTGCGGGCTGCCCCGGAATGACGGAGCAGAACTACAGCGTCCAGCCGCCGTCGATGGTATGCGCGACGCCGGTCGTGAACGCGCTCTCGTCGCTGGCAAGATAGACCGCGAGATGGGCGATCTCCTCCGCCGTGCCGAGCCGGCCCATCGGCTGGCGCGAGATGAACATCTCCAGCCCGTTCGGGCCGGCCGAGGCTGCGCGTCCGAGCATCGAGGGCGTTTCGATCGTGCCCGGGCAGATGCAGTTGCAGCGGATCTTCTTGCCGACGAAATCGGCGGCGACCGAGCGCGTCAGCGCCGCCACGGCGGCCTTGGTCGCACCGTAGACGTAGCGGTTCGGTGCCGCCTTGAACACGCCCGCGGCGGAGGCGATGTTGACGATGGCGCCGCCGCCCTGATCGAGCATCTTCGGCAGGAAGGCGCGGATCGTGCGGTGCATCGACTTGACGTTCAGATCGAACGAGAAATCCCAGTCGTCGTCGGAGCAGTCGAGGATGGTGCCGTTGTGCACGAAGCCGGCGGCGTTGAGCAGGATCTCGACCTTGCCGACCCGCTCGGCCATCGCGTTCACGGCCGCGGTGTTGCGCACGTCGAGCGTCGCGACCTCGGCAATGCCTTCGCTCTTCAGCGTGCTCAGGCCGTTATCATCGATGTCGGTGGCGAATACGGTGGCGCCTTGACGCGCGAACGCAATGGCACAGGCGCGGCCGATGCCGGCAGCGGCGGCAGTGACGAAGGCGCGCTTGCCCTTGAGACGGTCGGACATGGGGTCTCCCTTGGGAATTGACTTCTTAGTTATCGTCATTCCGGGACATCGCGAAGCGATGGGCCCGGAATCCATGACCACGATCGGGAGTATGGATTCCGGGCTCGCGCTTCGCGCGCCCCGGAATGACGGCAGTTGGGTCTAGTGATTATGCCTTGCCACACCCACGGTGCCGGCGATGTTGTGATAGCGCGTGGCAAGCTCCATGCAGGCGCCGGTGGCCTGCTGGCCGACGGTGTTGCGATAGAGCTCCTGCCATGGCGTCTGGTTGGCGGGGTGCGGGAAGCCGCCCTTGGCCTTCAGCTCGGCGCGCCGCTTCGCAAGCTCCTCGTCCGAGATCAGGATATTGGCCGAGCCCTTGTTGAGGTCGATGCGCACGCGATCGCCGGTCTTGAGGATTGCGAGCCCGCCATCGGCGGCGGCCTCCGGCGACGCATTGAGAATCGACGGTGAGCCCGAGGTGCCGGACTGCCGGCCGTCGCCAATGCAGGGCAGGGACAGGATGCCGCGCTTGATCAGCGCCGCCGGCGGCTGCATGTTCACGACCTCGGCGCCGCCGGGATAGCCGATCGGACCGGCGCCGCGGATGAACAGCACGCAGTGCTCGTCGATCGCAAGCTGCTCATCATCGATGCGGTCGTGATAGTCCTCAGGCCCCTCGAACACGATGGCGCGGCCCTCGAAGGCGTTCGGGTCCTTCGGATTGCTGAGATAGCGGTCGCGGAACTCCTTGGAGATCACGCTGGTCTTCATGATCGCGGAATCGAACAGGTTGCCGCGCAGCACCAGGAAGCCGGCATCCTTCACCAGCGGCTTGTCGTAGGACCAGATCACGTCGCCGTCGGGCTTCGCTGCCTCGCGGCAATTCTCACCCATGCTGCGGCCGTTGACGGTGATGACGTCCTCGTGGATGCGCTTGTGCCGCATCAACTCGCCGATCACGGCCGGCACGCCGCCGGCGCGATGGAATTCCTCGCCGAGATAGAAGCCGGCCGGCTGCATGTTGACGAGCAGCGGCACGTCGTGGCCGACCTTCTGCCAGTCGTCGATGTCGAGCTCGACGCCGACATGGCGCGCCAGCGCGTTGATATGGATCGGCGCGTTGGTCGAGCCGCCGATCGCGGAGTTGGCGACGATGCAGTTCTCGAACGCCTTGCGTGTCAGGATGTCGGATGGCTTCAGGTCTTCCCACACCATGTCGACGATGCGCGTTCCGGTCTCGTAGGCGATCTGGCCGCGCTCGCGATAGGGCGCGGGGATCGCGGCGCAGCCGGGCAGGGACATGCCGAGCGCCTCGGCCAGCGCATTCATCGTCGACGCCGTGCCCATGGTGTTGCAATGGCCAACCGACGGCGCCGAGGAGGCGACGATCTCCATGAACTCCTCATAGCCGATCTCGCCGGCGGCGAGCCGCTCGCGCGACTTCCACACCACGGTGCCGGAGCCGGTGCGCTGCCCCTCGTGCCAGCCGTTCAGCATCGGGCCGCCCGACAGCACGATGGCGGGGATGTTCACGGTTGCCGCGGCCATCAGGCAGGCCGGCGTCGTCTTGTCGCAGCCGGTCGTCAGCACCACGCCGTCGAGCGGATAGCCGAACAGGATTTCGACCAGGCCGAGATAAGCGAGGTTGCGGTCGAGCGCGGCCGTCGGGCGCTTGCCGGTCTCCTGGATCGGATGGGTCGGAAATTCCATCGCGATGCCGCCGGCGGCGCGGATGCCCTCGCGGACGCGGTGCGCCAGCTCGATGTGGTGGCGGTTGCAGGGCGAGAGATCGTTGCCGGTCTGGGCAATGCCGATGATCGGCTTGCCCGACTGCAGCTCAGCCCGGGTCAGGCCGTAATTCAGATAGCGCTCGAGATAGAGCGCGGTCATGCCCGGATTGTGCGGATCGTTGAACCACGCCTGCGAGCGCAGCTTGCGGCTTTTGTCAGCGCCGTTGCCGGCATGCCCGTTCGAGTTCGTCATGTGTTTTCTCCCGCAGTGCAAACGTGGCGAGGCCGGTCCGTCGTCTGCGCGCTATCGGCCCGCTGTCGAAGATCGCCTACGTCTTTCGTTCAAGTCGTCGTTGGTTCGAGTGGTTCTAGTTCATGGCTTTTGGTTGCGCTACCATTTTGTTCCGGAAGCGCGCCCCGACGCGGGCTGCGGACTTGCGGCGGCGCGCTGCAAGGTCGAGCTCTGCCGTTCGATCACCTCGAAGCCGAGATCGACGACGCGCTGCGCCACGGGACGGCCTTCGACGGCGTCCATGATCATCGTCGCCGCACGCCGACCCATCTCGTAGCGATTGGTACGCACGCTGGTGAGCGTCGGAACCGCCGCGGCCATGAATTCCATGTCGTTGAAGCCGACGATCGCGATCTGCTCGGGTACCGCAATGTGCCGGCGCTGGCATTCGAACAGCACGCCGAGCGCGAGATCGTCGTTGGCGCAGAACACGGCGTCGAGATCCGGCGCCTTCATCAGCAGATCGGAGAACAGGCTGCCGCCCATTGTGGTCGAGGTCGGAACAGGCGCCGTGACGATGAGACGCGGGTCGAACAAGCCGGCCTCCTTCATCGCGTTCTGATAGCCCTGCAGCCTGCGCTGCACCCTTGGGTCCATGCGGGCGCCGATGAAGCCGATGCGACGGCAGCCCTGCGCGAGAAGGTGTGAAATGGCTGCAAAACAGGCATCGACGTGCGAAAATCCGATCATCATGTCGATCGGGTTGGCGCCGAGCTCCATGATCTGCACGACGGGACAGTCCGCTGCCTGGATGATCGACCGGCTCTCCGCCGTCTGGTCGAGACCGGTCACGATCAGGCCGGCCGGCTTCTGCATCAGGAACAACCGCAGCAGGCGCTCCTCCTGCAACACGCTGTAGCGGGTGTTGGCGAGCTGGATGCTGTAGCGGCTGCCTTCGAACGCATCATAGATGCCCCGCAGCACGTCGGAGAACACGTTGTTGGTGAGGGACGGTATCAGCACGCCGATCACTTCGGTGCGCTGCGATGCGAGCGCGCGCGCGGCGAGGTTCGGCACATAGCCGAGCTCCTTGGCGGCACTCTCGATCCTCGTGCGGCGGCCGGCCGAGACCGTGTCGGGATTACGGAAGAAGCGTGACACCGTGATCGGGCTGACGCCCGCCAGTGCCGCAACTTCGGTCAGCCGGACTTTGCCCGGCTCGATGCGTTTCCGTCCCATGCCTCGCTCATAGCATAGGCGGTCTGGTACACAAGCGATATTGACAGCGCTATCACGCGGTTGCTAAGCGAGGCATTGCGGAAGCGAACTGAACTGCGGACAATGTCGGCCGCACTGGCCCTGTTTCGGAGCCAGTCGGAACGACCAGAGCCAACAAGACCATCAAAAACAAGACCACCAAGAACAAGACTGCACGACCAGGACTACAAAACGACAAGCGGCCTGATCAAACGGCCGAGAACAACGGTCAGAATGCCGCCGGCAAGCAGCCAATGCTGTCGGTCTTTGAGGAGGAAATTGATGTCGTCGGTGCAAATTCGCGACGTGCGCAAATCATTCGGCGGATTCGAAGTGCTGCACGGCGTGACGATTCCGATCGAGGATGGCGAGTTCGTCGTGCTGGTCGGGCCGTCCGGCTGCGGCAAGTCGACGCTGCTGCGCATGCTCGCAGGGCTCGAGAACATCACCGCCGGAACCATCTCGATCGGCGAGCGCGTCGTCAACAACGTGCAGCCGAAAGAGCGCGACATCGCGATGGTGTTCCAGAACTACGCGCTCTATCCGCATATGACGGTCGCCGACAACATGGGCTTCTCGCTGAAGCTGCGCGGCGCACGGCCGGAGGACATCAAGAAGGGCGTCGCGCGCGCCGCCGAGATCCTGGCGCTGACGCCGCTGCTCGACCGCTATCCGCGCCAGCTCTCCGGTGGCCAGCGCCAGCGCGTCGCGATGGGCCGCGCCATCGTGCGCGATCCGCAGGTGTTCCTGTTCGACGAGCCGTTGTCGAACCTCGACGCCAAGCTGCGCGTCGCGATGCGCACCGAGATCAAGGAGCTGCATCAGCGTCTCAAGACCACCACCGTCTACGTCACCCACGACCAGATCGAGGCCATGACGATGGCCGACAAGATCGTCGTGATGCATGACGGCATCGTCGAGCAGATGGGCTCGCCGCTCGATCTGTACGACAAGCCGGACAACCAGTTCGTGGCCGGATTCATCGGCTCGCCGGCGATGAACTTCCTCAACGGCCACCTGAAGTCCAATGGGTCGGTCTATGTCGAGACCGAGAACGGCGCCCGGCTGCCGATCCTCACCGCGCCGGCTGCCTCCGACGGCCGCCCCGTCGTCTACGGCGTCAGGCCCGAGCATCTCGAGCTCGCCAGCGACGGCATCGAAGCCGAGGTCGTCGTGGTCGAGCCGACCGGTTCGGAGACGCAGATCGTCGCCCGCATCGGCACCCAGGACATCATCGCGGTGTTCCGCGATCGCCACGAGGTCAATCCCGGCGAGAAGATCCATTTGCGCCCGCGCGCGTCGGCGGCGCATCTGTTCGACAAGGATAGCGGCCGGAGGATTTGAGCCGGCCGCTCGACGCAACGACACAACAAACAAAACAAGCAAAATACTCAACGGGAGAAAACTTCAGATGGCTCATTTCCCCACCGATCGACGGTCTCTGCTCAAGGGCGGCGCGACCTTGCTGGCGGCTGCCGCGACCATGTCGGCCGACGAACTGCTCGGCTACGCCAAGGCCTGGGCGCAGACCTCGCCCTGGAAGCCGGAGCCCGGCGCTAAGGTCAACATGATGCGCTGGAAGCGTTTCGTCGAGGCCGAGGACGTTGCCTTCATGAAGATCGTCGACGCCTTCCAGAAGGCCAACAACGTCACCATCAACGTCTCCAACGAATCCTATGACGACGTCCAGCCCAAGGCCTCGGTCGCGGCCAATACGGGGCAGGGGCTCGACATGGTGTGGGGCCTCTACACGCTGCCCTTCCTGTTCTCCAACAAGTGCGTCGACATGACCGACGTCGCCGATTACCTCGGCAAGAAGTGCGGCGGCTGGACCGACTCGGGCAAGGCCTATGGCATGCTCGACGGCAAGTGGATCGGCATTCCCGTGGCGGCCACCGGCGGTCTCATCAACTACCGCGTCTCGGCGGCTGAAAAGGCCGGCTTCAAGGAGTTCCCGAAGGATCTCGCGGGAATGTCCGAGTTCTTCAAGGCCATGAACAAGAACGGCACCCCGGGCGGCATGGCGCTCGGCCACGCCTCGGGTGACGCCAATGGCTGGGTGCACTGGGCGCTGTGGGCGCACGGCGGCAATTTGATCGACAAGGACAACAAGGTCGTCATCAACTCGCCGGAGACCGCCAAGGCGCTCGAATACGTCAAGGGCCTGTACGACAATTTCGTGCCGGGCACCGCGTCGTGGAACGACTCGTCCAACAACAAGGCGTTCCTCGCCGGCCAGCTCTACGCGACGGTCAACGGCATCTCGATCTACGTGACCGCCAAGAAGGAGGCGCCGCAGATTGCCGAGGACATGAACCACGCGCATCTGCCGCCCGGCCTCGACGGCAAGACCCGCGAGATGCATCTGGGCTTCCCGATCCTGGTGTTCAACTTCTCGAAGTATCCGCAGACCTGCAAGGCGTTCACCGCCTTCATGCTGGAGCCGGAGCAGTTCAATCCGTGGATCGAGGCGGCGCAGGGCTACCTGTCGCACTTCCTCAAGGCCTATGACGCCAACCCGATCTGGACCGTCGATCCGAAGAACACGCCGTATCGCGACGTCGCGGCGACCGCGACCACGCCGGCCGGCGTCGGCAAGCTCGGCGAGGCCGCTGCGGCCGCGATCGCCGACTTCGTCCTGGTCGACATGTTCGCGAACTACTGCACGGGCCGCGAGGACGTGAAGACGGCGATGGCGAGCGCCGAGCGCTCCGCCAAGCGCATCTTCCGCTGAGGTGGACAACCGCCGGTGCGTCAGAGCAGACCGGTGGTTACCAAGACGCAGGTGAGCAGGGCGCAACGCGCCATGCTCACCGTCATTGCGAGCGCAGCGACGTGTCCGCCATAGCCCGACGGGCGACGGCGGAAGCAATCCAGGGCCGAACGTTGGACGCTGGATTGCTTCGTCGCTTCGCTCCTCGCAATGACGGAGTAACTCTATCCGTCCCGAACGCCGGTGGGCGCGCGTCGCTCACCCCACGGTTCGAAGGGAGCTGCTGGATAAATGAGTACCATTCAGACCTCGTTGCCGCGAGGCGCCGCCGTCGGCGAGCCCTCGGCATGGGTGCGCATCAAGACCAACCGCAACGTGATCGCGCTGTGGTTCATGCTGCCCGCGGCGGCTTTCCTGATCCTGTTCCTGGCCTATCCGCTGGGGCTCGGCGTCTGGATGAGCTTCACCGACGAGAAGATCGGCCGCAGCGGCGTCTTCGTCGGTCTGGAGAACTACGAATGGCTGTGGGACGATTCGATCTTCTGGCTGTCGGTGTTCAACACGCTGCTCTACACGATCGTGGCGAGCGCCATCAAATTCGCCATCGGGCTCTATCTCGCGCTGCTGTTGAACCGGCACATGCCGTTCAAGGCGATGATCCGCGCCATCGTGCTGATCCCCTTCATCGTGCCCACCGTGCTGTCGGCGATCGCGTTCTGGTGGATCTACGATTCCCAGTTCTCGATCATCTCCTGGTCGCTGATCAAGCTCGGAATCATCACGCAGAACATCAACTTTCTCGGCGACACCAACTGGGCGCGCGCCTCCGTCATCATCGCCAATATCTGGCGCGGCGTGCCGTTCGTCGCGATCACCTTGCTGGCCGGCCTGCAGACCGTGTCGCCCTCGCTCTATGAGGCCGCCACGCTCGACGGCGCCACCAGCTGGCAGCGCTTCCGCTTCATCACCTATCCGCTGCTGACGCCGATCATCGCGGTCGTCATGACGTTCTCGGTGCTGTTCACCTTTACCGACTTCCAATTGATCTGGGCACTCACCCGTGGCGGCCCCGTCAACGCCACGCACCTGATGGCGACCTTGAGCTATCAGCGCGGCATCATCTCCGGACGGCTCGGCGAGGGCGCCGCGATCGCCACCGCGATGATCCCGTTCCTGATGGCGGCGATCGCGATCTCCTGGTTCGGCATGCAACGGCGCAAATGGCAGCAAGGATCCGACCAATGACCGACACCACGCTGCACGCCAAGGCGCCCACCACGGCCGGCACCGACGAATCCGAGGGCATGAGCTACCTCGAGTCGCTGCCGCGCCGGCTGATCACGCTGTATCTGCCGCTCGGCATCATCCTCGTGGTGCTGCTGTTCCCGTTCTACTGGATGGGACTGACGTCGATCAAACCGGACGAGCAGCTGATCGACATGGAGAAGTACAATCCGTTCTGGGTGGTGCATCCGACCTTCAAGCACATCTCCAAGCTGCTGTTCGAGACGCAGTATCCGCGCTGGCTGTGGAACACGATGTATGTCGCGGTTGGCGCCACCACGCTGTCGATCTTCGCCTCCGTGCTCGCGGCGTATGCGATCGTGCGGTTGCGCTTCAAGGGCGCCGATACCGTCGGCGTGCTGATCTTCTTCGCCTATCTGGTGCCGCCGTCGATCCTGTTCATCCCGCTGGCCTCGGTGATCCAGGCCTATGGGCTGTTCGACTCGCCGTTGTCCTTGATCCTGGTCTATCCGACGCTGCTCATCCCGTTCTCGACCTGGCTGCTGATGGGCTACTTCAAGACCATCCCGTTCGAGCTCGAGGAATGCGCGCTGATCGACGGCGCCAGCCGCTGGCAGATCCTGGTGAAGATCGTGGTGCCGCTCGCCGTGCCCGGCCTGATCTCGGCCTTCATCTTCTCGTTCACCCTGTGCTGGAACGAGTTCATCTACGCGCTGACCTTCCTGCAGTCGACGCCGAACAAGACCGTGCCGGTCGCGATCGTCAACGAGTTCGTCGACGGCGACATCTACAAATGGGGATCGCTGATGGCCGGCGCCCTGGTCGGCTCGCTGCCGCTGGTCATTCTTTACGCCTTCTTCGTCGAGCATTATGTGTCGGCCATGACCGGCGCGGTGAAGGAGTAGGCGGCTTTGTCCGTGAGCCGGGTCAAGGCGTCGCTTGCTGCTCACGCGGATCTCAACTCCCGTCATTGCGAGGAGCGAAGCGACGAAGCAATCCAGAGCCATTCCGATGACTCTGGATTGCTTCCGCCGTCGCCTTTCGGGCTATGGCGGACAACTCGCTTCGCTCGCAATGACGAACGTTGAGACCACGCCCAATCGTTGCATTTGAAGGAGCATACCCTTGCATATTCTCGTTCTCGGCGCCGCCGGCATGGTCGGACGCAAGCTGGTCGAGCGGCTCGTGCGCGACGGCCGCCTCGGCGACAAGGCCATCACTCGCATGACGCTGCAGGACATCGTCGCGCCGGCGAAGCCCGACACGTCCATCGCCGTCGACACCATCGCCGGCGATTTCGCCGTGCCCGGCTTCGCCGAGAAGCTGGTCGCCGACCGTCCCGACGTGATCTTCCATCTCGCTGCAATCGTCTCCGGCGAGGCTGAGCTCGATTTCGACAAGGGCTACCGCATCAATCTCGACGGCACGCGGATGCTGTTCGACGCCGTCAGGCTGATCGGCGACGGCTACAAGCCGCGGCTGGTCTTCACCTCGTCGATCGCGGTGTTCGGCGCGCCGTTCCCCGAGGCCATCGGCGACGAGTTCGTCAATGCGCCGCTGCTCAGCTACGGCACTCAGAAGGCGATCGGTGAGCTCCTGCTGGCTGATTACAGCCGCCGCGGCTTCTTCGACGGCGTCGGCATCCGCTTGCCGACCATCTGCATCCGCCCCGGCGCGCCCAACAAGGCCGCCTCCGGCTTCTTCTCCAACATCCTGCGCGAGCCCTTGGCCGGCAAGGAGGCCGTGCTGCCGGTGTCGGAGGACGTCCGCCACTGGCACGCCACGCCGCGCTCGGCGGTCGGCTTCCTCCTGCATGCCGCAACCATGGACACGGCCAAGATCGGCCCACGCCGGAACCTGACCATGCCCGGCCTGTCGGCGACGGTTGGCGAGCAGATCGCAGCCCTGCGCCGCGTGGCAGGCGACAAGGTGGCGGATCGCATCAAGCGGGAGCCGGATCCCTTCATCATCGGCATCGTCGCCGGCTGGCCGCGGAATTTCGAGGCCAAGCGGGCTCGCGAACTCGGCTTCACCACCGAGGAAAAGATCTTCGACGACATCATCCGGATTCACATTGAGGATGAGCTCGGTGGCAAGTTCGTGGCCTGAGACGGCCGCCAGCCTCTGGACTCACATGGCGCAAAGCGCCATTTGAGGGGCAGGGAGACATTCGGGAGAGAGAGCATGACCGCCAGCATCGTCGGATGGGCGCATACGCCGTTCGGGAAGTTCGACGCCGAGACCGTCGAGAGCCTCGTCGTCAAGGTCGCCAATGAGGCGATCGCCGACGCCGGCATCTCGGCCGGTGACGTCGACGAGATCGTGCTCGGCCATTTCAACGCCGGCTTCTCGCCCCAGGATTTCACCGCATCGCTGGTGCTGCAGGCCGATCCGGCGCTGCGCTTCAAGCCGGCGACCCGGGTCGAGAACGCCTGCGCCACGGGCTCGGCCGCCGTGCACCAGGGCATCCGCGCCATCGCCGCCGGCGCCGCGAAAATCGTGCTGGTCGTGGGCGTCGAGCAGATGACGCGCACACCGGGCCCGGAGATCGGCAAGAACCTGCTCAAGGCGTCCTACCTGCCGGAGGACGGCGACACCGTCGGCGGCTTCGCCGGTGTGTTCGGCAAGATCGCGCAGGGCTATTTCCAGAAATACGGCGACCAGTCCGACGCGCTGGCGCTGATCGCCGCCAAGAACCACAGGAACGGCGTCGCCAATCCCTATGCTCAGATGCGCAAGGATTTCGGCTTCGAGTTCTGCCGCTCCGAGAGCGAGAAGAATCCTTACGTCGCCGGCCCCCTGAAGCGCACCGACTGCTCGCTGGTGTCCGACGGCGCCGCCGCTCTGGTGCTGACCGACAGCGAGACCGCGAAGTCCTTCGCCAAGGCAGTGAACGTGCGCGCGACCGCGCATGCGCAGGATTTCCTGCCGATGTCCAAGCGCGACATCCTCGCCTTCGAGGGCTGCACCGTGGCCTGGCAGCGCGCGCTGGAGAAAGCCGGCGTCACGCTGTCCGATCTCTCCTTCGTCGAGACCCATGACTGCTTCACGGTCGCCGAGCTGATCGAGTACGAGGCGATGGGCCTGACGCCGCGGGGGCAGGGGGCCCGCGCCATCAAGGAGGGCTGGACGCTCAAGGACGGCAAGCTGCCGGTCAATCCGTCCGGCGGCCTGAAGGCCAAGGGCCACCCGATCGGCGCCACCGGCGTCTCCATGCACGTGATGACCGCCATGCAGCTCACCGGCTCCGCGCCCGAGGGCATGCAGCTCCCCAATGCCAAGCTCGGCGGCATCTTCAACATGGGCGGTGCGGCCGTGGCCAACTACGTCTCGATCCTGGAGCCGGCGAAGTAGGGCTGCGCTTTAAGAGAGGCTCCATCCGCCGTCATTGCGAGCGGAGCGAAGCAATCCAGTGCCGAGCACACGACTCTGGATTGCTTCGTCGCTTCGCTCCTCGCAATGACTGCGGCTCACGCCTCCTCCTTCCCGACGCCGTCGGCCACCGCCTTGGCGGCGCGCACCATTGTCACGCCATGCTCGGCGAGGAGCCGCGCAGCAGGGCTGCGCGGCTCCGGGAAAATCGCGAGCAGCGTGTTGGCGCCGGTGACGACGGGGTAGCCGACCTCCGGGGCGGCGAGCGCGGCGCGGTCATTGACGCGCAGGAAGGCGGCCGTCGGTTGTGCGAGTTCTCCGTCGTCGGCTTCTACCGGACGGAACTCGGTGTCGAGATAGGCCGTGGCCTTCGCCTGCAGGTCCGTCAGACTGGCGCGGCAGTTGCGCATCACCGCCGCAGCGCTGTCATCCTCGGTCAGCGCCAGCAGCAGGTGTTCGAGCGTGGCGTAGCGGTGACGGCGCTTTCGTGCATGCGCGACGGCACGCTGCCGGGTCGCCTGCAGCGCGGCCGAGACCGGTCGTGCCGTCCGGTCAAACAGCGCCTCCACGAGCTCCAATCGCCTGACCGGATCCAGGACGGCGAGCAGCTCATACTTCTGTCCGAGCGGTAGCCGAATCTCCGCGGCAATGGCGTCGGCGACCCTGCCGGGATGGCGGTCCCGGCCGAAAGGTGGCCAATTGTCGGGCAGACGGATGTTGCGGACGGCAGCGTAGCGCTCGAACCGCGTGACGGCGCGCAGGATCAGATCAGGCGCATCGGCGGTTGCCTCCTCGGAGATGTCCGAAACGTCAGCCTCGAAGGCGTCGCCTTCGTTGCTGAACTTCCTGAGCAGAATCCGCTGGCCGATGCGCACCTGCACCTTGAGCGTGCCATCGGGCAGCGGCGTGAGCTCGTTGAGCTCGGCGCGCGCGCCGATCTCGTGCAGATCGTCGAAACTGGGATCGTCGACCGCGCTCTGCTTTTGCAGGACGATCACGACCTCGCTCTGCCTGGCAAAGGCGTCGTTGAGCGCGCTCACGGTCTTGGCTCGACCGACGAACAGCGGGTAGGTGGCGCCGGGAAACGGCACGAGGTCGCGCAACGGAATGGCCGGACGCCGCGTTGTTGCGGCTTGGATCGTCGGTGGCCGCGCCGCCGCGATGCGGTCGCCGCTCTTGATCAGCGCCGACAGCGTGTTCCAATCGGCGAGGCCAAACATCCGGGAGACAAGCTCCAGGCTCTGGCTATGGCTGATGGAGATGGACTTGGTGTTCAGGGAGTCGCGCAGGGTCTGCGCCATGACCTTGGCATCGCGAAAATCGCGCATCGCTTGATCCTCTGCAGGAGCGAACCAGGCATGTCAGGTGGCTGCGTTGCTGACCCGGTCGCTCGGGCAAAGGGGGAGGCCAAAAAGGGCTCGATACGTTCACCATTCCCTGGGAAGGGCGCAACCGGCAGGTCGTATCAACCTACCGACAGGTTGACGCAGGCCGATGCGGCTGTCAATCGTCGATTGGTGTCCGATGGGCTGCAGGCGGCTCTCGCATGTCGGAGCGCGGCCAATCATGATCATCTCCACCGACCGTCTGACACTGCGCGCATGGCGCGATGAGGATCGTGCGCCGTTTGCGGCGATGTCGGCCGATCCGGCCGTGATGCAATATCTGCGCGCGCTGCCGACGCGGCAGGACTGCGATCGGTGGATCGATTTCCAAATCGCGCATCACGCCGAACACGGCTTCGGCTTTTGGGTCGTCGAATCCCGCGCCACCGGTGCCTTCCTCGGCGCCACCGGACTATTCAGGGTCCTCTTCGACGCCCCGTTCACGCCGGCGGTCGAGATCGGCTGGCGACTGGCGCGTCAGGCGTGGCGGCAGGGGATTGCGACGGAGGCGGCGCGGGCGTCGCTCACGTTCGGCTTCGATGAGCTCGGCCTCCACGAGATCATCGCCTATGCCGCGCCGGCCAATCAGGCGTCACAGAACGTCATGCGCAAGCTCGGCATGATCAGGAACGAGGCGTCGGATTTCGATCATCCGCGAGTCGAGGCGGACAGCCCGTTGCGCCGGCAGGTGATGTACCGGCTTCCGCGCGAGGTGTGGGCCAATGCCTCGTGCTGATCTCTCCTCCCAGTCATTCCGGGGCATTCGCGCGCAAAATGGCGAAGCCATTTTGAAGCAGCGCGAATGAGCCCGGAATCCATAACCACAGGACGAGGTGTGTCGAAGGCAGGCGCCACGAGCATCTCGCGCCCGACGGCCGGTTTTGGCTATGGATTCCGGGCTCGCGCTGCGCGCGCCCCGGAATGACGGAGGGAGGGAAGCCACGCGTGTATCAGCTCCGCCACACCTTTTCCTCGCTGAACCCCAGCTCGGCGAAATCCTTCGCCCGCAAGCTTGAATCATCCGCAGGGAAAAACTCGTCGAGCTGCGGCGGCTTGACGCTGGTGCTCGACAGCATGGCATGCGCCTGGCCGCGGTGATGGATGTCGTGTTGGAACAGGTGCAGCAGCAGCCGGTCGCAGCGCTCGTTCTGCACCCGGCTCTCGCGGTTGATGCGGACGGTGTCGTCGAGCCGCGCCGGCGTCAGCGCCTCGCAGAATGCAATCAGCCGGCGGTCCATCGCGCCCTGCGCCTTCGCAAGATCTGCGAGGCGCGGGAACGGCACCTCGTTCTGCCACGCCATCGGGCCGAGCCAGCCGCCTTCCAGCGCGTCGATGTAGAATAGGTCGATGATGTAGATGTGGTTCAGCGTCCGCTGCAGGCTGGGGAAAAAGCCCGTGCGCTCGGCAGCGAAATCCTCGGCGCTGAGCTGGCCGCAGGCGGTCAGCAGCCGGTGATTGGCCCAGGCATTGTTGTAGGCGAACGCGCGGAAGGTCTGGACGAGATCGGCGGGCATTGATCAGGGCACCCCGTGATGGCTCGCCGCAGATCATACGGAACTCCGTGCTCCCTTCACCATCCATTTCCGCGGGCCGGAGCGCATCATCCCCATGCGCTTTTGCGGAACTCTGCCGGGATCGGCCAAGCGGCGAATTTCGCCAGCGCCTTCAAGCTGATTTGGCCTGTCCAGTCCCCTGGTCAAAAATATTCATGTTTCGCTTTTCCAGAAAATATGCTTCACTCGCCTCATCCTGCTTCGCCACGAGGGGCGCTTCGCGATCGTCACGAACGTTGAGGCAGGGAGGCGGTGGCCGCGACGTGTCGCAGCGTAGCTTGTCTGCGCGGACGAACGGCATGGCGCGGACGTGAAGTCGCGTGGTCCCGGCATCCCGACGCTGATGCCAAGTTCGCGGGGCATGATGATCCCCAAGGACGACGGTGGCCAAAAGCTGGCGCACCGAGGAGAGCGCGAAATAAGCGTGAAAACCATCGCGCAGGGAAGGCCGGGTCGGTCCGGCTGAACCTGTGGTTCTCTCCCCGTGCTTTCTTTCGCACGGGGGCCACGGGTGCCAGTCGGCACCCGGCCTTCCCTGCGCCCTCTGTTTCGAAGGGGGCGGCTTCGATCAGCACAGCTCGGACAGATCCTGTCGCGAGGCCATCGATGCTTGGGTGCTTGCGAAAAGCAGACCTTGTCTCACTCCGGCATCATCTCGCCGGAGCCGCCGAACTCCGCCGGGAAATCCTTCAGCTTCGGCAGGCCATCCCTGATGGGCAGCACCGTCTCCGCGTAGTTGACGTGCACACCGGGCGTGAACTTCAGCGTCGGAATCGTCGCGGCATAGACGTCGATCATGCCGAGCGGCGGGTGGTCGGTCATCAGATGCCCGCCACACTTGGTGCAGTATTTGCGGTGGCTCATGTCGGTCTTGTGATAGCTGCCGATCGCGTCAGCCCCCTTGGTCACCCGCACGTTCGCAGGCTTCCACAGGGTGAAGGCGTTGACCGGACCGGCCGACCAGGAGCGGCAAGACGAACAGTGGCAATAGCCCATCGCCTCCGGCTCGCCATCGGCCTCGATCTCGACCGCGCCGCAGAAGCATTTGCCCTGATAGAGCGTCATGAGTGTTATCCCTCGTGTTTGTTTTGGATGTTGGACCGGCATGCTGACACACCTGAACGCTGAAATGGAATCCTAGAATGCAGCTCGCGGCGGGGAACATCTGGTGCAGCGCGGCGGTCGTCGTCCGTGATCCGCGACACGGAATGTTGCGGCGGGGGATCTGACGCATGGCCCCATACCCGCGCGGCGGCTTGCTAGGGAACATCAGGTGCCGTTAGCTCTGGCGACAACAAGGATCGAGGGAGCCGACGCCACGATGGGACCGCTTGCGGGCATCAAGGTCATCGACATGACCACCGTGCTGATGGGGCCGTATGCCGCCCAGACGCTCGGCGACTACGGCGCCGATGTCATCAAGGTGGAATCGCCGGAAGGAGACGTCACCCGCAAGATCGGCCCGTGGCATCATCCGGGCATGGGGCCGGTCTATCTCAATACCAACCGCAGCAAGCGCGTGATCTGCCTCGACCTCAAGAAGCCCAGGGGACGCGAGGCCGCGCTGCGGCTCATCAAGGACGCCGACGTCCTGCTCTACAACATCCGGCCGCAGGCGATGGCGCGGCTGAACCTCGGCTATGACGTGGTCTCCGCGCTCAATCCGCGGCTGGTCTATGCCGGTGTGTTCGGCTTCGGCCAGGATGGTCCCTATGCGGCCAAACCGGCCTATGACGACCTGATCCAGGGCGGGGCGGCGCTGTCGCATCTGATGGCGGTCGCCGGTGACGGCACGCCGCGTTATGTGCCCAATGCGCTGGTCGACCGCATCGTCGGCCTGACGGCGGTCGGTGCCATCTGCGCCAGCCTCGTGCACCGTGACCGCACCGGGCGCGGCCAGCGCCTGGACGTGCCGATGTTCGAGACCATGTCGGCCTTCATCATGGGCGACCACATGGGCGGGCTCACCTACCAGCCCCCGCTCGACAAGGGCGGCTATGCGCGGCATTTGTCGCCCGACCGCAGGCCCTACAAGACCGCCGACGGCCATATCTGCGTGATCGTCTACAACGACAAGCAATGGGACGCGTTCTTCACCGCGTCCGGCCGCACCGACCTGCGCGCGGATGACAGGTTCAACAGCTTTGCCCGGCGTGCCGCCAACATCGATTTCGTCTATGCCGAGCTCGCGCGCATCTTTCAGACGCGCACCACGGCCGAATGGACCGATCTGCTGGATGCCGCCGATGTGCCGGTCATGCCGATGCACGACCTCGAAAGCCTGCTGAACGATCCGCACCTCGTGGCGACCGATTTCTTTCCCGTGGTCGAACATCCGACCGAAGGTCCGATCCGCAGCACCCGCGTGTCCGCGACCTGGTCCGAGACCAAGGCCGAGCCGCTGCGTCTGGCGGCACGGCCGAACGAGCATGGCGCGGTTATCCTGCACGAGCTTGGTTTCTCGGACGAGGAGATCGCCGCGATGATCCGCGACGGCGTGACGACGCCGGCGCCTGCCAGGGAGTGAGACGATGGATTTCGCGCTCTCCGCCAACCAGGAATCGATCCGCGATGCGGTGGCCAAAATCTGTGCTCGCTTCGACGATGCCTACTGGCTGAAGAAGGACAAGGAGGGCGGTTTTCCCGCCGACTTCCACAGGGCCTTGGCCGAGGCTGGCTGGCTCGGCATCTGCATCCCGGAGGCGTATGGCGGCTCCGGGCTCGGCATTCTCGATGCTGCGATCATGATGCGCACCATCGCCGAATCCGGCGCCGGCATGTCCGGTGCCTCGGCGATCCACATGAACGTGTTCGGGCTCAATCCGGTCGTCGTGTTCGGGACCAAAGAGCAGTGTGCGCGGATGCTGCCGGGCATCGTCGATGGCAGCGAGAAGGCCTGCTTCGCCGTGACCGAGCCGAACACCGGCCTCAACACCACCCAGCTCAAGACGCGTGCCGTGCGCAAGGGCGACCGCTACATCGTCAACGGCCAGAAGGTGTGGATCTCGACCGCGCAGGTCGCCGAGAAGATCCTGCTGCTGGCGCGCACGACGCCGCTGGAGGAGGTGAAGCGCCCGACCCATGGGCTCAGCCTGTTCTACACCGATTTCGACCGCAGCCGGATCAAGGTGCACGAGATCGAGAAGATGGGCCGCAAGCCGGTCGACTCCAATGAGCTGTTCTTCGAGGATGTCGAGATTCCGGTCGAGGATCGCCTGGGCGAGGAGGGGCGCGGCTTCGACTACATCCTGCACGGCATGAATCCGGAGCGTATCCTGATTGCCGCCGAAGCCGTCGGGCTCGGTCATCTCGCACTGTCGCGCGCGTCGGCCTATGCGAAGGTGCGCAACGTGTTCAATCGCCCAATCGGCCAGAACCAGGGCATCCAGCATCCCCTGGCGAAGAACTGGATGGAGCTGGAGGCCGCGTGGCTGATGGTGCTGCAGGCCGGCTGGCAGTACGACCAGGGCCGGCCTTGCGGCCCGGCGGCGAACGCCGCGAAATATCTCGCCGCCGAAGCCGGCTTCCACGCCTGCGAGCAGGCGGTGATGACCCATGGCGGCTTCGGCTATGCGCGCGAGTATCACGTCGAGCGCTATTTGCGGGAATCCCTGATCCCCCGCATCGCCCCGATCAGCCCGCAACTGATCCTCAGCTTCATCGCTGAGAAGGTCCTCGGTTTGCCGAAGTCGTATTGAGATGGGTTCTGACTGAGATGATGAACGCAATCGTGATGGACGCACAATGCCTGCATTCCCGCCCCCCTTGTGGGGGAGGGGCAGGGAGGGGGGTACCCCACGAAGGCTCGTCGTGCGGCCATCCCCACCCCCGACCCCGCCCCACAAGGGGGAGGGGAGCGCAGCGGCGCTCGTGGTGGGGACCATGACCTACATCACCGGCACCGGGCTTACCTCGTTCGGCAGGCATGACGGCCGCTCGTCGCTCGACCTGATGAGCATGGCGGCGCAGCTTGCGCTGGATGATGCCGGGCTGACGCGGCGCGACATCGACGGCATCCTGTGCGGCTATTCCACTGTGTCGCCGCACATCATGCTCGCAACCGTGTTCGCCGAGCACTTCGGCATCACACCCTCTTACGCCCATGCGGTGCAGGTCGGCGGCGCCACCGGGCTCGCGATGGTGATGCTCGCGCATCACCTGGTCGAAGCCGGCGTCGTCAGGCACATGCTCGTGGTCGCCGGAGAGAACCGGCTGACCGGGCAGAGCCGCGATGCGTCGATCCAGGCGCTGGCCCAGGTCGGCCATCCCGATTATGAGCTGCCGCTCGGGCCGACCATCCCTGCCTATTACGGCCTCGTCGCCTCGCGCTACATGCACGAATACGGCGTCACCGAGCATGACCTCGCCGAGTTCGCCGTGCTGATGCGGGCGCATGCGCTCGATCATCCCGGCGCGCAATTCCATGAGCCGATCACCATCGCGGACGTCATGGCATCGAAGCCGGTGGCGCGGCCGCTCAAGCTGCTCGACTGCTGTCCGGTGTCCGACGGCGGCGCCGCCATCGTCGTCAGCCGCGAGCCGACCGGAGCGATTGCGGTGCACGTGCGCGGCTGTGCCCAGGCGCATACGCATCAGCACGTCACGGCGGCGCCGGCCCTGAGCGAGCTCGGCGCCGAAATCGCGATCGCGAAGGCGAAGGCAGCAGCGGGTGTAGACATCAAAGACGTCGACTACGCCGCCGTCTATGACAGTTTCACCATCACGCTCTGCATGCTGCTCGAGGATCTCGGCCTCGCCGGCCGCGGCGAGGCGGCGGCGCGGGTCAGGGCCGGTCATTTCAGCCGCGACGGCGCCGTGCCGCTCAACACCCATGGCGGGCTGCTCAGCTACGGTCATTGCGGCGTCGGCGGCGCCATGGCGCATCTGAGCGAAGCGCATCTGCAGATGACGGGGCGCGCCGGACCTCGCCAAGTCCGCGAAGCAGCGCTGGCGCTGCTGCACGGCGATGGCGGCGTGCTGTCGTCGCATGTCAGCATGTTCTGGGAGCGTGTGCGATGAGCGAATCGTCCGACTGGACCAGGGGGGTTGCAGCGATTCGCTTTCAGCGCTGTGCGTGCTGTGCCCACCTGCAGTATTTCCGCCGCGGCTTCTGCGCGGCCTGCGGCTCGCTTGCGCTCACCGATCACGCGGCGACGGGCGAAGGTACCATCTATGCGGCATCATTGGTCTGTCGTGCCGCGACGCCGGAGACGCGCGCGCATGTGCCCTACAACATCGTGCTGGTGGATATGCGCGAGGGCTTTCGCATCATGGCCCATGGCGACCACGAACTTGCGATCGGCGATCTCGTCATGGCCCGCTTCGTCACCTTCGCAGGCGGCATCGTGCCGTACTTCGGGAAAGTCAAATGAAGATGGGGAACAGAACGACGTCTGAAAAGGTCGACCGCGGGCGGCCGAGGCGGGACGATACGCATGAAAAATTCGTCCCGACCCGGATCGCCGCGCGATTGACACAATACTGTTACGCTACGCCTACTAACTCAAACGCAACTCAACTCGGTCGTTCGCGTGAGCAATCAAGCTCACATTCCTACCTACGGGCGATGAAGAAACTGCGACGCAGAACCTCCAGACAGCCCTTCATCGCCCGTAGAACAGGACGCTGGCGATGACGATCATGGACGTCACCGCCAGCATATGCGCGAGTGCCTCCGACGTTGCCCTCTTAGTGGCTTCCTTCATGCCGTTTCCTCCCTGGACACTGGACACGACTCTCCGTGGCGCAAATACACACGCTACGTCGGCTGGAATTTTACTCGGAACACCCCACTTCGACGTTCGCTTCGCGAGTCCCCACTCGGCGTTCATCGACGGTTCAGAACATCGTCGGGTAATGCGGCGTGAATTGGGCTCGCTTATGGTTGTCCTGCGACCGAGTCCCGGTAACGTTTAGGCGAGCCCGTACAAATACGAGTGATGCGAATTATCGACCAGAAGCCGTTAGTTACTGTGAATTACAACCTTGAGTATTTGTTTGCTTCGACCGCGTGCGACGCTTCGATGACTGACTTCGACGCACTGAAATCAGTCTGCCGCGAGCAGGTTGAGCCGCGCATTGGCGACCGTCAGACGCTCGGCCAGCAGTTGCGCCAGATTGCGCATGATGCGCTCGCCGGCTTTCGGATGGCGCACGCGGAAACGCTCGAAATCCACCAGCGAGATCTCGAAAGCGGTGGCGGAGAAATCCGCGACGACGTCGGCGGAGCGCACGGGCTCCAGCAGCGCCATCTCGCCGAAGCATTGCCCCGCCGTCAGCGTCGCCAGCCGGATGCCGTCGGGCAGGGTGACGTGGACGACGCCGGAGCGCAGGAAGAAAAGCGAGGCCGCAGCATCGCCGGCCGCCAGGATGCGTTCGCCCTGTTGATAGTGCCGGATGGTCGCGAGCGCCGCGAGCTCGTGGCGCTCGTCCGCGGAGAGCCCGGCGAGCAGCGGCTGCTCGGCGAGCTCGGTGGTTTCGAGGAAGTCGATCGCCCCGCCATAGCGATAGACGATCTGGTCCTCGGCCCATTCGATCGCGGCGTCGAGCAGGTAGAAGTCGCGGACGTTCCTGATGTCGCCGGTGCGGGCCGCGATCTCCTGCCATTCCGGCGAGCTGCGGCGGATGCCCGACAGCACGACGGTCACGTCGAAGTCGGCGAGCTCGTGAAACAGCTCGGAAAGCAGGCGCACGCCTGCTTGTGTCATCGCGGTGACGCGATGGAGGTCGACGATGACGAATTGCGGTCGCGTGCTCGCCGCAAGCTGGCGCGAGACGTAGTCGACGTTGGAGAGCGACAGCGTGCCGACCAGCTCGAGCACGCGCACCGCGTCCGGATGTGCGGCGAGGATGTTGCGCTCCTGCGCGCGGCGGCTGCGTCGCGACGGGCTGGCGCCGATGTCGTAGTCGGCGATGATCGTGGTGCGCGCATCGTCGGAACGGTTGAGCATGTGCAGGCCGTAATGCGCCGACAGCGCCTCGCAGACCTTGATGCCGCGCACGCTGTTGCCGTGACCGTCGAGCCTGGGCGAATAGCTGCCGAGCCCGAGCCGCGCGGGCAGGCTCGCCAGGATGCCGCCGCCGACGCCGCTCTTGGCGGGAATGCCGACGCGGTAGATCCATTCGCCGGCGAAGTCATACATGCCCGACGAGGTCATCACCGACAGCGTGCGCGACACCGCATAGGGCGTCACCACCTGCTCTCCGGTGACGGGATTGACGCCACGATTGGCGAGCGTGGCCGCCATGATCGCGCAGTCGCGCGCGGTGACGAGCACGGCGCATTGCTGGAAGTAGACCGCGAGCACGTCGTCGACAGGCTCCCTGATGACCTCCGACGTCCGCAGCAGATAGGCGATCGCGCGGTTGCGATCGCCGGTGGCGGCTTCCGACGCGAACACCGCGTCGTCGACATCGAGCTTGCGGCCGGCGAAGCGGCCGAGCGCGTCGCGAATGGTCTCGAAGGCGTCATTCTGACGTGCCTTGCGGATCAGGCCGCTGCACGCGATCGCGCCGGCATTGACCATCGGATTGAACGGGTGGTTCTCCGCATTGAGCCGGATCGAATTGAAGGGATCGCCGGACGGCTCGACGCCGATCACGCGCTCGACCTCGTCGGAGCCGAGCGTATCGAGCGCGAGCGCGAACACGAACGGCTTCGACATCGATTGGATCGTGAACGGCACGCGGCTGTCGCCGACCTCGTAGACGTGGCCGTCCAATGTGGCGAGGCCGATGCCGAAATGCGCCGGGTCGGCCTTGCCGAGCTCGGGGATGTAGTTCGCAACGGTGCCGTCATGATCGGGCCAGAAGTCGGCATGGCAGGCCGACAGGAAGCGCTGCAGCGGCGGCATCGCGGCCGTCGCCCAATGCTGCGGATGTCGGATCGGCCTCGGGTGGGTGGTCATGGCAAGCTCGGCGGGAACAAGGTCTCGCGCCGGTTATGTCGCAGCCGCGACGGCGCAGCCAGCCCACACTTGTCGCAACGCTGGTCAAATGTTGCCGCTGCTCACCGATTGAGCGGGTTTGCGGGCGCGATGACCGTCCCGTGTTGCCATGCGCGAGAGGCGATGCCCATCGAAAGCCGCCGCTGCGGTACCGCGCGTTGGAACCGGCGACGATCGTCCCTCCCGCATCCTGCAGCCGATTGCCTGAGGATGCCGAGTCTTGTGCCAACACGCTGAAGAATGGCGGGTTTTGGAGACGGTCTGCTGTTGTGACGGCAAAACGGCTGGGCTAGCTTGTTCAACAAGCGGAATATCATTCCGCATGACGGAATTGGTGGGAAACGCATGGGACGACGGTCTGAGCGATTGAGCAGGGGCAGCATGCTGCCCGGAGATCTCGCCGGCGAGGGCGAGGTCATTCAGGTGGTGTCGCGGGCGTTCGACGTGCTTCGCTGTTTCGAGGGGCACGAGGCGCGGCTCGGCAATCTCGAAATCTCCAACCGCTGCGGCCTGCCGCGGTCGACGGTGTCGCGGCTGACGCACACGCTGACGCGCATGGGCCAGCTGGTCTACCTGCCGCGCGATCAGAAATACCGCATCGGCCCGAGTGCCGTGGCGATGAGCACGTCGATGACCAGAGGCTTGCAGCTGCGCAATCTGATCCGGCAGCGGCTGCAGGACGTCGCGGAGCAGTTGCCCGGCACCGTCGGCTTCGTGATTCCCGATCGCTTCCACCTCGTCTATCTGGAGTTCGGCCGCGCCGCGAATGCGCTCGGACTGCATGAGACCACCGGCAGCCGCATCTCGATGGCCTCGACCGCGGCCGGTCATGCCTATGTCGCCGCGCTCGAGCCGGAGGTCGGCGACGCCTTGCTGGCCGAGATGGAGCGCGAGATGCCTGACGCGGCCAAGCTGCTGCGGCCACGCCTCGAGCACAACAGACAGTTTCTCAAGGAGCATGGCTACGTCGTGGCCTGCGGCCTGTGGAGTCCGCACATCAATGGCGTCGCGCTGCCGCTGTGGTCGCCGCAATACCAGACCTATGTCGTGCTCACGATCGGGCTGTTGTCGGCGATGTACGACGAGCAGCGGCTGCATGACGAGGTCGCCCAGCCGATGCGCGAGCTCGGCCGCAGCATCGCCGCGCTGCTGCAGGGCGCGGAAGCCGACGTCTTCAACAACCGGATGGACAGAAAACCGCTCCAGGTGAACGCGAAGACTAACCACAAGAACAAGACCATCACCGGGGCAGGGGGAACGAATGAGTTGGCAGCCGGAGCTCGAGGAACTGGCCCGGCGCGAGGCCTTCGCGCGGGAGATGGGCGGGCCTGACAAGGTCAAGCGTCAGCACGACCAGGGCCGTCTCACCGTTCGCGAGCGCATCGACGGCGTCGTCGATCCCGGCAGCTTTCACGAGATCGGCGCGGTCGCCGGCCTCGGCGAGTATGACGAGCAGGGCGAGCTCAAGCACGTCACGCCCGCCAATTGCGTGTTCGGGCGCGCCCGCGTCGACGGCCGCACCGTGGTCGTGGTCGGCGACGATTTCACCGTGCGTGGCGGCTCGGCCGATGCCTCAATCGCCGCCAAGCCGTTGATGGCGGAGGAGATGGCGCACGACTTCCGTCTGCCCATCATCCGTATCATCGAGGGCTCCGGCGGCGGCGGTTCGGTCAAGACGATCGAGACCAAAGGCGCGGCCAATCTGCCCGGCGGCATCGGCGGCAATCGCTGGTACCGCTACACGACCGAGAACATGTCGCTGGTCCCGGTGGTCGCGCTCGGCCTCGGCTCGGTCGCGGGGCTTGGCGCAGCGCGGCTCGCGGCGAGCCACTACTCGGTGATGACCAAGCAGTCGGCGATGTTCGTCGCCGGGCCGCCGGTCGTGAAGCGCCTGGGCCAGGACCTCGGCAAGATGGAGCTCGGTGGCGCCGACATCCAGACCAAGGCCGGCGGCGTCGATCATGCTGTGGACACCGAGGCGGAGGCGTTCGCCTGCGCGCGGCGCTTCCTGTCCTATCTGCCGTCGTCGGTCTACGAGCTGCCGCCGACCTTGCCTTGCACCGACGATCCGCAGCGCGTCGACGAGCAGCTCATCAGCGCGGTGCCGCGGGATCGCCGGCGCGTCTACAAGATGCGGCCGATCATCGAGTCCGTCGTCGACAACGGCTCGTTCTTCGAGGTGGCGCAGAACTATGGCCGTCCGATCATCATCGGCCTCGCGCGGCTCGAGGGCCGCGCGGTGATGGTTCTGGCGAGCGATCCCTATCACTTCGGAGGCTCATGGACGGCGGACGCCTGCCAGAAGGTGATCCGCTGGGTCGACTTCGCCGAGACCTTCCATCTGCCGATCGTCTACCTGATGGATTGCCCCGGCTTCATGGTCGGCCTCGAGGCGGAGAAGGCCGCGACCATCCGCCACGGCGTGCGCGCGATGGCCGCCGTCAACCAGTCGACGGTGCCGTGGTGCACGGTGATCGTGCGCAATAATTTCGGCGTCGCTGGCGTCGTTCATCAGCCGGCCGATCGATTCTCCATCCGCTATGCCTGGCCGTCGGCCCATTGGGGCTCGCTGCCGCTCGAGGGCGGCATCGAGGCGGCGTATCGCGCCGAGATCGACGCCGCGCCGGATCCGAAGGCCAAGCTCAAGGAGATCGAGGAGCGGCTGACCAAGCTGCGCTCGCCGTTCCGCTCGGCCGAGAAGTTCTGGGTCGAGGAGATTATCGATCCCCGCAAGACGCGCGCGCTGCTGTGCGAGTTCGCCCGCCTCGCCGAGCCGCTGCGCACGCCCGGGCCGCCCACGGCGATGACGACGCGGCCGTGAGCTTACGCCGCGGCGGGCTTCGCCTGCCGCGCGATCGCCAGCGCCAGAAGCGCCGCGACGATGCAGAGCGCGCCGGCGGTGAAGAACGCCGGCAGGTAGCTCTGGAGCAGTGTGCGCGACAGGCCGGCGCCGAACGCGGCGGTGCCGGCGCCGAGCTGATGTCCGGCGAACACCCAGCCAAACACCAGGTTGGCCCGCTCGGGCCCAAACCGCTGCGCCGTCAGCCGCACCGTCGGCGGCACGGTGGCGATCCAGTCGAGGCCATAGAACATCGCGAACAGCGACAGGCCATAGAACGAGAAGTCGGTGAACGGAAGGAACAGCAGCGAGAGACCACGCAGGCCGTAGTACCAGAACAGCAGCCAGCGATTGTCGTACCGGTCCGACAGCCAGCCCGAGACGATCGTGCCGACGAAATCGAACATGCCCATCGCGGCGAGCAGGCTCGCCGCCTGCACCTGAGGAATTCCGAAGTCGAGGCACATCGGGATGAGATGCACCTGGACAAGGCCGTTGGTCGAGGCGCCGCAAATGAAGAACGTCGCAAACAGCATCCAGAACACCGGCGCCCGCGAGGCGTCGCGGAGGGTGCCGAGGGCGGCGGCGAGGATCGGCGTGGTGACGGGCGAGGGGGCGGCGATCGGGTCGGTGCCGTTGTCGCCATAGGGCCGGAGGCCGAGATCACTCGGGCGATCGCGCATCAGCAGCAGCACGGCGGTGGCGGAAACGCCGAGCATGATGCAGATCAGCCCGAGCGCGACGCGCCAGCCGAGCCGCTCGGTGAGACTCGCGAGCAGCGGCAGGAACACCAGCTGTCCGGTCGCGACGCTGGCCGTGAGAATGCCGACGACGAGGCCGCGCCGCGCGACGAACCAGCGCGTGGCGATGGTCGCGCCGAGCACCAGCGCGGTCATGCCGGTGCCGATGCCGATCACGACGCCCCACAGCAGCACGAGGTGCCACACCTGTGTCATCGCGAGCGACGCCAGCAGCGCCGACACCACGATCAACTGGGCCAGCAGCGTGATGTTGCGCAGGCCGTAGCGGTTGAGCAGGGCGGCGGCGAACGGCGCCATCAGCCCGAACAGCACGAAGCGGATGGAGAGCGCCGAGGAGATCTCCGCGGTGCTCCAGCCGAATTCCTGCTGGAGGGGCACGATGAACACGCCGGGTGCGCCCACCGTGCCGGCGGACACCAGGGCCGTGAAGAACGTCACGGCGACCATCACCCAGCCGTAATGGATGTTGCGCCGTCCAAGGATCGCTGCAAGTTGGTTCGAGATCATGAGGCTCTCAGTACAATGGGGTTGCGCGCCCATTCTGCCAGGGCGCCCAAATGACATAAATGGCTAAGTTCCCTCGTTTCAGGACATCAGGGTCGCTCCACGGCGATCGCAGTCGCCTCGCCGCCGCCGATGCACAGTGCGGCCACGCCGCGCTTCAGCCCGCGCGCTTTCATCGCATGCAGCAGCGTCACGATCAGCCGCGCGCCGGTGGCGCCGATCGGGTGGCCGAGCGCACAGGCGCCGCCGTTGACGTTCAGCCGGTCACGCGGGATGCCAAGGTCGCGCTGCGCGGCCATGGCAACGACGGCGAAGGCCTCGTTGATCTCGAACAGGTCGACATCCTCGACGCGCCAGCCGACCTTGTCGAGCAGTTTCCTGATCGCCGGAATCGGCGCCGTCGTGAACCATTTCGGCTCCTGGCTGTGGGTGGCGTGGCCCTTGATCTCCGCGATGACAGGCAGCCCGTCGCGATCGGCACGCGACCGCGCGGCGAGCACGAGCGCCGCGGCACCATCCGCGTTCGCGGAGGACGCTGCGGGCGTGATCGTGCCGTCCTTGCGGAACGCCGGGATCTTCACCGGATCGACCTTGAGCGGATGCTCGTCGTTGGCGACCAGGCGCGGGCCGGATTTCTCGACGATCGTGATCGGGGCGATCTCGGCCTTGAACGCCCCGCCTTCGACCGCCTTGCGCGCACGCGTCAGCGTCTCGATGGCGTAGGCATCCTGGTCGGCGCGGGTGAACTGATAGGCCTCGGCCGTGGCCTCGCCGAAATCGCCCATCGAGCGTCCGGTCTCATAGGCGTCCTCCAGGCCATCCAGCATCATGTGATCGAGGATCCGATCGTGGCCAGCACGATAGCCGCCGCGCGCCTTGGTCAGCAGATATGGCGCATTGCTCATGCTCTCCATGCCGCCCGACACGACGATCTCGGCGGAGCCCGCCCGAATGACGTCGTGCGCCAGCATCGCGGCCTTCATTCCGGAGCCGCAGACCTTGTTGATGGTGGTGGCGCCGGTGGCGTCGGGCAGGCCGGAACCGCGCGCGGCCTGCCGTGCCGGAGCCTGGCCCTGGCCGGCCGACAGCACGTTGCCCATGAACACCTCCTGGACCGCATCGGGCGAAACGGTGGCGCGTTCGAGCGCGGATCCGATCACGTGCGCGCCGAGCTTGTTCGCACTCAGCGGCGAGAATTCGCCCATGAAACGGCCCAACGGCGTGCGGGCGGCGGACAGGATCACGACGGAATCGGACGAGGCCATGACAAGGCTTTCTGATGAAATATGATAATCATCATATAATAATCTCTCGCAAGAGGAAACCCCGGCGGTCCCTGCTGAACCGTCGTGAAGCTGGCGCGAGGCTGCCGGGATCTGCGAGGCGAGACTTGGAGAAACTTGCTATCGCTTGCGGTCGATGAAATGTTGCATCAGCCGTTTCGGCTCGTCGGTGAGGAACGACCGTCCGAAGGCGCCGATCGATATCTCGATGGACTCCTTCAGCGGCAGCTCCTCCCATTGCCGCAGCAGAGCCTTCTGCGTCCGCAGCGCTTCGGGACCGCAGGCGAGCAGGGATGCCACGGCCTTCTCGACCGCGATGTCGAGTTCTCCCTCGGCGGCGACGGCATCGACGAGGCCCCAGGCGAGAGCGGTCGGCGCGTCGATCGTCTCGGCGGTCATCAGCAGCCAGCGCGTGCGGCCCCAGCCGATGAGACGTGGCAGCAGCGCGGCATGAATGGCCGAGGGAATGCCGACACGCACCTCGGGCATGCCGAACTTGGCGTCGTGTCCCGCGACACGGATATCGCAGGCCGCTGCGACCTCCAATCCGCCACCCAGACACCACCCCGGCATCCGCGCAATCACGGGGGCAGGAAAATGTCGCACCGCTTCGCAGAGCCCGGCAAGTCGCGAGATGAAGGTTTCCGCTGAAGCCTGGTCCAGCGTTGCCATCTCCTTGATGTCGGCGCCGCCGATCATGCTCTTCCCGCTTTCGCCGGCCAAAACGAGAACGCGAATGGCGGCGTCGGAGGCGAGCGATCGCAGCCCGGCTTCCACGTCGAGAATCGCTGCCGAACCGAGAATGTTGAGCGCGCCTGCATTGCAGATCGTCAGCCGAACGACGCCTTGGCCGTCACGACTCACGCCGCAGTGGGAATTGAGCATGTCCATGGTCGTCCTCGTCGGGTTCCTGGGCAACAGGGGTGTGCCGGGAATAAATCAGGCCAGCGAAGTTGATTTAGATCAACTCGAATTCATCAAATAGCTGCAGCGAGCAGGACGCAGAGCTGTTATAGTATGACCGCAGACATTCAATGGGACGGCAATGCGTTACTCTCCGGAACACAAGGCGGAAACCCACGCGCGGATCGTGCGCAAGGCATCGGTGCGGCTGCGCGAGCGTGGCGCTCATGGTGTCGGGGTTGCAGACCTGATGAAGGAGGCCGGACTGACTCACGGCGGCTTCTACGCGCATTTCGATTCGCGCGAGGCGTTGGTCGTGGAGGCGTTCGGTTATGCGATCGATCGTTCGATGGAGCATTGGCGCAAGCTGCTGGACCAGTTGCCGCCGCAGAAGCGGCTCTCGGCCATCGTCGACGGCTATCTGTCCGCCGGCCATCGCGACGATGTCGGTCACGGCTGCGCGGTTCCTGCGCTCGGAGCGGAAATCGCCCGCGAGAGCGCCAAGACCCGCAAAGCCTTTGCTGCGAAGCTGGAAGAGTTGATCGACCTGTTCGCCGAGTACATCGTCGACGTACCGGCCAAGACTGCGCGAAAGCGGGCTTCGGCGATGCTCGCGACTCTGGCGGGGACGCTCGTGATGGCGCGACTCATGGGCAGCGGCGAATTGTCAGACGATATCCTGAACTCCGGGCGCGAGGTGGCGCTGGCCGTCGCCAGCGGAGGTGGGCCGGCGGGCAGGGCACCTGTGCGGGCACCCGCAAAAAGGCCCGTGAAGAAGGCGGTAGCCGCGAAGCGCTGATCCGTCGCGCGGCTCGGATGCGGGACGCGGCACGCTGCACGCCGCGGGGTCTGCAGTGATCGTGCCGACCGAGCGAAGGGGCGGCATTTTCGCAGCGCCGATCAGCGCTTAGACCCTTCCCAAACGCCGCAAAGACTGCAAGATGCCGGCCAATTCGGCACTGCTTACCCCTGCGGAGGATACCCCATGCGTTCGATCGGTCATTTTATTGGCGGCAAAGAGGTCAAGGGCACGTCTGGACGGACGGCCGATGTCTTCGAGCCCATGACTGGCGACGTTCAGGCCAAGGTCGCGCTGGCGTCCCGCGCCGAGCTCCGGGCCGCGGTCGAGAACGCCAAGGCGGCGCAGCCGGCCTGGGCCGCCACCAATCCGCAGCGCCGCGCGCGCGTCATGATGAAGTTTCTGGAGCTCGCGCAGCGCGATTACGACCAGCTCGCCGAGCTGCTGGCCCGCGAGCACGGCAAGACCGTTCCAGATGCCAAGGGCGACATCCAGCGCGGCCTCGAGGTGGTTGAGTTCGCCTGCGGCATTCCGCATTTGATGAAGGGCGAGTACACCGAAGGTGCCGGTCCGGGCATCGACATCTATTCGATGCGCCAGCCGCTCGGTGTCGTTGCCGGCATCACGCCGTTCAATTTCCCGGCGATGATTCCGATGTGGAAGTTCGCTCCCGCCATCGCCTGCGGCAATGCCTTCATCCTGAAGCCGTCGGAGCGCGATCCGGGCGTGCCGATGAAGCTCGCCGAGCTGATGATCGAGGCCGGTCTGCCGCCGGGCATCCTCAACGTCGTCAACGGCGACAAGGAGGCGGTCGACGCCATCCTCGAGGATCCGGACATCATGGCGATCGGCTTCGTCGGCTCGTCGCCGATCGCGCAGTACATTTATGAGCGCGCCGCCGCCCACGGCAAGCGCTGCCAGTGTTTCGGCGGCGCCAAGAACCACGCCATCGTGATGCCCGACGCCGATCTCGACCAGGCCGTCGATGCGCTGATCGGCGCCGGCTACGGCTCGGCCGGCGAGCGCTGCATGGCGGTGTCGGTTGCGGTGCCCGTCGGCAAGACCACGGCCGACCGGCTGATGGAGAAGCTGATCCCGCGCGTGGAAAGCCTCAAGATCGGCACGTCAGTCGACCCATCGGCCGATTTCGGCCCGCTGGTCACCCGCGAGGCGGTCGAGCGCGTGAAGAACTACGTCGACATCGGCATCAAGGAGGGGGCGACGCTCGCCGTCGACGGCCGCGGCTTCAAGATGCAGGGCTACGAGAACGGCTTCTACATGGGAGGCTGTCTGTTCGACAACGTCACCAAGGACATGCGGATCTACAAGGAGGAGATCTTCGGGCCGGTGCTGTCGGTCGTTCGTGCCAAGGACTATGCTGAGGCGCTGGCGCTGCCGTCGGAGCATGATTACGGCAACGGTGTCGCGATCTTCACCCGCGACGGCGACGCCGCGCGCGACTTCGCGGCCAAGGTCAATGTCGGCATGGTCGGCATCAACGTGCCGATCCCGGTGCCGATCGCCTACTACACCTTCGGCGGCTGGAAGAAGTCCGGCTTCGGCGATCTCAACCAGCACGGCCCGGATTCGATCCGCTTCTACACCAAGACCAAGACGGTTACCTCGCGCTGGCCGTCCGGCGTCAAGGAAGGCGCGGAATTCTCGATCCCGCTGATGAAGTGATGAGATGAACTGACAACAGTGGGAGCCCGCTAGGGCTCCCACTCCGTCATCGCGAGGAGCGAAGCGGCGAAGCAACCCAGGCTGCCTCCGCGGAAGGACTCTGGATTGCTTCACTTCGCTCGCAATGACGGAGTGTGAAGAGGCGCCACGGCCAACAAACAAGACCAGGAAACGCGGAGAACGGATGCAGTTCGCTCTCGACGAGGATCAGATCGCGGTGCGCGACATGGCGCGCACCTTCGCGGCGGAGAAGATCGCGCCGCATGCGCTGCGCTGGGACGAGGAGAAGCATTTTCCCGTCGATGTGATGCGAGAGGCCGCAAGCCTCGGCATGGGCGGCATCTACATCCGCGACGATGTCGGCGGCTCGGGTCTCAGCCGGCTCGATGCGGCGCTGATCTTTGAGGCGCTGGCGACGGGCTGCCCCACGGTGTCGGCCTTCATCTCGATCCACAACATGGCCTCGTGGATGATCGACACCTTCGGTACCGAGGCCCAACGCCAGGCTTACCTGCCGAAGCTCTGCGCCATGGACCTGATCGCGAGCTATTGCCTCACCGAGCCGGGCGCGGGCTCCGATGCGGCGGCGCTGCGCACGCGCGCGGCGCGCGAGGGCGACGACTACGTGCTCAACGGCCAGAAGCAGTTCATCTCCGGCGCGGGCGCCACGGATATCCTCGTTGCGATGGTTCGCACGGGAGCCGACGGTCCCGGCGGCATCTCGACCCTGGTGATCGATGCCAATACCCCCGGCGTGTCGTTCGGCGCCAATGAGCGCAAGATGGGCTGGAACGCGCAGCCGACCCGCGCGGTGATCTTCGAGAATGCGCGCGTTCCGGTGGCCAACCGGCTCGGCGAGGAGGGCATCGGCTTCAAGATCGCCATGGCCGGGCTCGACGGCGGCCGCCTCAACATTGCCGCGTGCTCGCTCGGCGGCGCGCAGGCGGCGCTCGACAAGACGCTGGCCTATACGAAGGAGCGCAGGGCGTTCGGCAAGCGGCTCGACGAATTCCAGGCGCTGCAGTTTCGCATCGCCGACATGGCGATCGAGCTGGAGGCGGCGCGCACCTTCGTCTGGCGCGCGGCGGCTGCGCTCGACCGCAAGGATGCTGACGCGACCATGTTGTGCGCTATGGCCAAGCGCTTCGGGACCGATGTCGGCTTCGAGGTCGCCAACCAGGCGCTGCAGCTGCATGGCGGCTACGGCTATTTGAGCGAATACGGCATCGAGAAGATCGTGCGTGACCTGCGCGTGCACCAGATCCTCGAAGGCACCAACGAGATCATGCGCCTGATCGTGTCGCGCAAGCTGATCGAGGCGGCGCGATGAGCGAGGCTATCGAAGGCGACCTGATCGTCCGCCGCGAAGGCTCGGCCGGCATTATCCGGCTGAACCGGCCGAAGGCGATCAACGCGATGACGCTGGAGATGTCGATGGGCATCGACGCCGCGCTGGATCGGTTCGAGGGCGATCCGGCCGTCGCAATTGTCGTGCTCGAAGGCGCGGGCGAGCGTGGACTTTGTGCAGGCGGCGATATCCGCGGGCTCTATGAGAGCTCGAAGACGAATGGCGATCTCGGCAAGGTGTTCTGGCGCCAGGAATACATCATGAACGCGCGCATCGCGGCGTTTCCAAAACCCTATGTCGCCTATATGGACGGGCTGGTGATGGGCGGCGGCGTCGGGCTGTCGGCGCATGGCCGCCACCGCATCGTGACCGAGAAGACCAAGCTCGCAATGCCCGAAGTCGGTCTCGGCTTCTTTCCCGACGTCGGCGGCACCTGGCTCTTGTCGCGCGCGCCCGGCGAACTCGGCGCCTATTTCGGCCTGACGGGGCAGACCATGAACGGGCCCGATGCGATCCATGCGCGCTTTGCCGATGCCGTGGTGCCGACCGAGAAATGGCCGGCGCTGCGCGAGGTCCTGACCAAAGTCAGGCCGGGGACGCTGTCGATCGAGATCGACCGGCTGATCGCAGGCTTCGCGACGTCGGAGACGTCCGGCCCGGTGGCGGCGCAGCAGGCCAAGATCGACGCCTGGTTCGCCCATGACAGCATGCACGACATCTTTGCCGCCTTGAAAGCGGACGGCTCGGAGCTCGCGTTGGCGACGCTGAAGACGCTGCAGGAGAAGTCGCCGCGCGGCATGGTCGTGACGCTCGAGCTGCTGCGACTGGCACGCGGTGCGGCGTCCCTGGAGGAATGCCTGGTGCGCGAGTATCGTGCGGCGCTCGAAGTGTTCCGCAGCGACGATTTCCGCGAGGGCGTGCGTGCGGCGATCATCGACAAGGACCGCAATCCCAGATGGTCGCCGCCTGATGTCGATCAGGTGACACCGGACATGCTGGCGCCATATCTTGCCGAGATTGGCGCCGACGAGCTGACCTTTCCGCAGAGCAGATAACAATCAGGTCGAGGGGAGAGAACGAACCATGGCAACGATCGCATTCATCGGCCTCGGCAACATGGGTGGACCAATGGCCGCCAACCTGGTCAAGGCCGGCCACAAGGTGGTCGCGTTCGATCTGGTCGAGACCTCGCGCGCCCAGGCCAAGGCCGATGGCGCCGAAATCGCCGACAGCGCCGTCGCCGCGGCCAAAAGCGCCGATGCCGTCGTCACCATGCTGCCGGCCGGCAAGCATGTGCAGGCAGTCTGGAACGAGGTCGTGCCGGCGATGTCCAAGGGCGCGCTGATCATCGATTCCTCGACCATCGACGTCGAGAGCGCGCGCGCCGCGCATGCGCTGGCCACAAGGCACGGCATCGCCGCCGTGGACGCGCCGGTGTCCGGGGGCACCGGCGGTGCTAAGGCCGCAACGCTTACCTTCATGTGCGGCGGCGAGGAGAGCGCGTTCGCTGCGGCCAAGCCGATCCTTGAGAAGATGGGCAAGAAGATCGTCCATTGCGGCGGCGCCGGCGCGGGGCAGGCGGCCAAGATTTGCAACAACATGATCCTCGGCATTTCGATGATCGCGGTCAGCGAGGCGTTTGCGCTGGGTGAAAAGCTCGGCCTGTCGCATCAGGCGCTGTTCGACGTCGCCTCGACCTCGTCGGGGCAGTGCTGGTCGCTGACATCCTATTGCCCGGTGCCGGGCCCAGTGCCGGCTTCGCCCGCCAACAACGACTACAAGCCCGGCTTTGCGACCGCGCTGATGCTGAAGGACCTCACGCTGTCGCAGGACGCCGCCAAGGCCGCCGGCGCGGCGACCCCGCTTGGCCAGCACGCGCAGGAGATCTACAAGGCGTTCGAGGCCGCCGGCCATGGCGGCGTCGATTTTTCCGGGATCATTCAGCACGTTCGCAAGCTCGCCGGGACCACCTGATGACGACATTCAAGGACGCACGCGCGTTTCTGCTGGCGCATCGCACCGACTACGATGCGGCCGTGAAGGGTTTCCGCTGGCCCGATGCCGTCCCGTTCAACTGGGCGCTCGACTGGTTCGATGCCGAACTCGCGTCCGATCCGGAGAGCCGCGACCGCACCGCGCTTTGGATCTTCGACGCCGCGCAGGACCGCCAGACCAAGCTGTCGTTTGCGGCGTTGTCGCGCCGCTCCAACCAGGTCGCGAATTTCCTGCGCGCGCAGGGCTTGAAGCGCGGCGACCATCTGCTGCTGCTGCTCGGCAACGTCGTGCCGCTGTGGGAGACGATGTTGGCGGCGATGAAGCTCGGCGTCGTCGTGATCCCCGCGACGACGCTGCTGACCACCGACGAGTTGCGCGATCGTCTGGAGCGCGGCCGCGCCAAGGCCGTGGTCGCGGCGCAGGATCAGGTTGCGAAGTTCGCCGATCTGGGCGCCGATGATCTCGTCCGCATCGTCGTCGGCGCGCCGGCGGCACCTGCCGGCTGGCTGCCGTTCGAGCAGGCGGCCGGCGTAGCCGAGGCGTTCACGCCGGATGGGCCGACGCAGCCGGATGATCCGATGCTGCTCTATTTCACCTCGGGCACCACGGCCAAGCCGAAGCTGGTGCGGCACAGCCATCGCAGTTATCCGGTCGGCCATCTCTCGACCATGTACTGGCTCGGCCTGCAGCCGGGCGACGTGCACCTCAACATCTCCTCGCCGGGCTGGGCCAAGCATGCCTGGAGCTGCTTCTTCTCGCCCTGGAATGCCGGCGCCACGGTATTCGTGGTCAATCAGCCGCGCTTCGACGCCAAGGGGCTGCTCGCGATCATCAAGCGCTGCGGCGTCACGACGCTGTGCGCGCCACCCACGGTGTGGCGGCTGTTCATCCAGGAGCATCTCGCCGACTTCAAGGTCTCGCTGCGCGAGGCCTGCGGCGCCGGCGAACCGCTCAATCCGGAGGTGATCGATCAGGTGCGTGCCGCCTGGGGGCTGACGATTCGCGACGGCTATGGCCAGACCGAAACCGCGGCGATCGTTGGCAACTCGCCGGGCCAGAAACTGAAGATCGGCTCGATGGGGCGGCCGCTGCCGGGCTATCGCGTCGAGGTCGCCGACATCGACGGCAATCTCTCCGGCGAAGGCGAGATCACGCTGGCGCTCACCGGCGAGCGTCCGGCCGGCCTGATGCAGGGCTATCAGGGCGACGACGGTCAGCTGTCCGGCGCCGATGGCATGCGCTACCGTACCGGCGACGTCGTGTTCCAGGACGATGACGGCTATCTCACCTTCGTCGGCCGCTCCGACGACGTTTTCAAAT
Organism: Bradyrhizobium sp. HKCCYLRH3097; assembly: GCF_051167875.1. Classification (NCBI taxonomy): domain Bacteria; kingdom Pseudomonadati; phylum Pseudomonadota; class Alphaproteobacteria; order Hyphomicrobiales; family Nitrobacteraceae; genus Bradyrhizobium; species Bradyrhizobium sp. HKCCYLRH3097. The sequence continues at coordinate 36,776 of NZ_JBNPTX010000005.1, read as the reverse complement.
CGTCCGACTACCGCATCTCGCCGTTCGAGCTGGAAAGCGTGCTGCTGGAGCATGAGGCCGTCGCCGAGGCTGCCGTTGTGCCGTCTCCGGATCCCATCCGTCTTGCTATACCGAAAGCCTATGTGTTGCTGACGGCGGGCGCGGAGCGCTCGCGCGCCACGGCGCTGTCGATCTTCACCCATCTGCAGGCGCGCCTGGCGCCATTCAAGCGCATCCGCCGGCTCGAGCTCGTGAGCGAGCTGCCGAAGACGATCTCCGGAAAAATCCGCCGGGTGCAGCTGCGCAGGCTGGAGCACGAGGACAACCGCACGGACCATCTGCGCGGCACGGAATTCAAGGAAGAGGATTTCCCGGAGTTGAAAACGAGGCCATCCGGGCACGAGGTGTAGGAACGCATGAACAAGATCTGGAAGAAGCCGCCGATTTCGCTCGAAGCCTATCAGGCCATGGTCGGCCAGGAGATCGGCGTGTCGTCATGGCACGTGCTCGATCAGAAGCGCATCGATACCTATGCCGACGTGATCGAGGATCATCAGTTCATTCACGTCGACCCCGAGCAGGCCAAAGCGACGCCGTTCGGCACCACGATCGCGCACGGCTTCCTGACGATGTCGCTGCTGTCGGTCATGTCCTATGAGGTCATGCCGGCGATCGAGGGTACGGCGATGGGCGTGAACTACGGCTTCGACAAGCTGCGCTTCATCTCGCCGGTGAGATCGGGAAAACGCGTGCGCGGCCGCTTCGTCCTTGCCGAAGCCACTCTGCGCAAGCCGAAGGAGCTGCAGTCGCGCACCAACGTCACGGTCGAGATCGAGGGCGAGGACAAGCCCGCGCTCGTCGCCGACTGGATCGGACTGATCTATCTCAGCTAACTCACCTCGTCACAACCCACCCTTCGTCATCGCCGGGCTTGACCCGGCGATCCATCAAGTCCGAGAGTCTTTCGAAGTGGATGGATGCCCGGGTCGAGCCCGGGCATGACGAGCGACAAATAGGAACGACACATGGCAATCAGATTCGACGGGCGCGTCGCCATCGTCACCGGCGCAGGCAATGGTTTGGGGCGCGCGCATGCGCTGGGGCTGGCGAGCCGCGGCGCCAAGGTCGTGGTCAATGATTTCGGCGGCGCGCGCGACGGCACCGGCGGCTCGATGACCGCGGCGGAGACGGTGGTCGAGGAGATCCGCAAAGCCGGCGGCACCGCGATGGCCGACGGTGCCGACGTCTCGAATTTCGAGCAGGTCACGGCGATGGTCGAGCGCGCCAGCAAGGAGTGGGGCAGCGTCGACATCATGTGCGCCAATGCCGGCATTCTGCGCGACAAGTCGTTCGGCAAGATGGAGGTTGCCGATTTCGCCAAGGTGCTGGATGTGCATCTGGTCGGCACTTTCTACTGCTGCAAGGCGGTGTGGAACGGCATGCGCGAGCGCAACTACGGCCGCATCGTCATGACGACATCATCCTCCGGTCTGTTCGGCAATTTCGGCCAGGCCAACTACGGCGCGGCCAAGACCGGCATGGTCGGCCTGATGAACGTGCTGGCGGAGGAGGGCCGCAAGACCAACATCCGTGTCAACATCATCTCGCCGACGGCCGCGACCCGCATGACCGAGGAGCTGCTGCCGCCGCAGGCTCTGGAGCTGATGAAGCCGGAATCGATCACGCCTGCGGTGGAATATCTGCTCAGCGAGGACGCGCCCACGCGCACCATCATGGGCGCCGGCGCCGGCTCCTTTGCGGTGATCAAGATCCTCGAGAGCGAAGGGATCAACCTGCCGCCGGAGGAGTGGACACCGGACGCGATCGCCGCGCATTTTGCCGAGATCAGCGACATGTCGAAGGCGCGGGCGCTGCAGGGTGCGTTCGAGCAGACACAGAAATACGTCGGTCAGGCCGCCGCGCGGCTGGGGCTCAAGCTGTAAGGCACCATACGCATCGCACCCTCCGCCGTCATGGCCGGGTCAAGCCCGGGCATGACGACCTGTTGTGTGGTGACGCCATGGCCTAAACTCCAGTCATGACCTTATCCAAGCAAGTTGCCGTCATCGGAGCCGGGCCGGCCGGGCTGATGGCGGCCGAGGTGTTGGCTGAGGGCGGTGCCGCCGTCACCGTCTACGATGCGATGCCGTCGGTCGCGCGCAAATTCCTGATGGCAGGGCGCGGCGGCCTCAACCTCACCCATAGCGAAGAGCTGTGCGCCTTCCTGTCGCGCTATCGCGAGGCGGCGGCGTGGCTGGAGCCGGCCATCCGCGCTTTCCCGCCGCAGCGGCTGCGCGACTGGTGCGAGGCGCTCGGCGAGCCCACGTTCATCGGCTCCTCGGGCCGCGTGTTTCCGACCGCGATGAAGGCCTCGCCGCTGCTGCGCGCGTGGCTGCGCCGGCTGGCCACGCAGGGTGTGCGCTTCGAGCTGCGGCATCGCTGGACCGGCTGGGACGAGGCAGGGCGGCTGACATTCGAGACACCGGCAGGACTGCGCGCGATCACGGCCGATGCGACCGTGCTCGCGCTCGGCGGCGCCAGCTGGCCGCGGCTCGGCTCCGACGGGGGCTGGGCATCGCTTCTCGCCGCGAAGGGTGTCGCGATTGCGCCGCTGCGGCCGGCCAATTGCGGCTTCACTGTCGCCTGGTCGGACATCTTCCGCGGCCGCTTCGAAGGCCAGCCGCTCAAAGGCATCGCGCTGTCGTTTGCTGATCGCAGCGTCCGCGGCGAGGCTATCGTCACGCGCGACGGCATTGAAGGCGGCGCGGTCTATGCGCTGTCCGCCGAGTTGCGCGAGGCAATCGCTCTGGAAGGCGCGGCCATTCTTGACGTTGCGCTGCGACCTGATCTTGCGACCGCCGATCTGGTCAAGCGGCTGTCAGCGCCCCGCGGCAAGCAGTCGTTCTCGAATGTCCTGCGCAAGGCGCTGCAACTGTCCCCCGTCGCGATCGGCCTGCTGCAGGAGGCGGCAAAAGCGCAAGGCCTGTCGCTGTCATCGCTGTTGCCGGACCGTCTCGCTGCACTGATCAACGCCGTGCCGATCAAGCTGACGGGCACCGCCGGACTGGCGCGCGCGATCTCCAGCGCCGGCGGCATCGCGCGTGACGAACTCGACGCCGACTTCATGCTCAAACGCCTGCCCGGCGTGTTCGCCGCCGGCGAAATGCTCGACTGGGAAGCCCCGACCGGCGGCTACCTGCTGCAGGCGTCGTTTGCGACCGGGGTCGCCGCGGGGAAGGGCGTGTTGAAGTGGCGCGCGGGGGGAATGGCAGGCAATGTCTGACCAGCTTCCCGAGCCCTGGTCTTGGATGACGGACGATCAGCTCCGCGCCGCGTTCGAAGAAGAACTTGCGCGCGAAGTAGGTCCCAATCATGCGCTGGCTAATCGGTCCCTCAGGATCGCCGCCCGACGCGAGGACTGCGACGACGTTCTTGTAGCGCTCGGGGGAGGCTGCGTGGCTCAAGTCCATTTGACGTGGACACGGCGCCGCGAGCTTGATCCTCGCTGGCCCGAGGCCGTCATCTACGATTCCATGGAAGATTGGCGGAACAGTTGCAGTGAATAGCCGAGCGGGCGGCCACACCGTCGTCATTCCGGGGCGCCCGGAGGGCGAGCCCGGAATCCATAACCACGATCGGGCGTATGGATTCCGGGCTCAGCCGCTAGCGCGGCTGCCCCGGAATGACGCTGCGAGAGAGTTTCGCCCTACCGCAGCTTGCCACGGGCGGCGACCGGCAGCGTGCCCAGGATCTCCTCGCCGCGGACCATGACGACCTCGTCCATCATGTTGACGACGACGCAGACGTGGTTGGGGATGATGCGCACGACGTCGCCGACATTGGGGCGGGTATTGCTGCGCGACAGATCGAGGAAGCCGTGCTCCTCGGCGAAGCGCGCGATCTTCGCTTCCGGGTGCTCCAGGATCAGTCCGTGGCCGTCGAGGCCGCCGGTATCCGTCGTCAGCGTCTTAGAGCCGGCGTCGAGGATGCCGCGCTCCGGTGCGGCGCGGCTGACGACGGTCGAGTAGATGTGCAGCGCGCAGTCGTCCCAGGTCGCGACACCGGCGGCGACCTGCATGCGGTCGTTGTAGATGTAGGTGCCGGGCCGGTGCTCGGTGGCGCCCTTGAGCTTGCCGAGATTCTTCAGGTTGGGCGAGCCGCCGGTCGAGACGATGGCCGCGTCCAGCCCGTCGGCGCGGACGCCGGCCAGCGCCTCGTCATAGAACCGCTGCGCCTCGTCCCAGCCGGTCTCGGTCGGATACAGCATGAAGCCGGCGAAGCGCAGGCCGTCTGACGCTGCGATCTGGCGCGCGAGCTGGATCGCTTCCGTCGGCGTCTCGACGCCGGCGCGCTTGCGCCCAGTGTCGCATTCGACCACGACCGAGAGCGTGCGGCCGGATTGTTTTGCCGCCTGCGGCAGGCCGGCGATCACGGTCGCGTTGTCGGCGGCGACCGTCATGTCGGCCTTGGCTTGCAGCGCGGCGAGGCGTGCCATCTTCTCCTCGCCGATCAGGTTGTAGCTGATCAGGATATTGTCGATGCCGGCACCCGCCATGATCTCAGCCTCGCCGATCTTCTGGCAGGTGATGCCTTGCGCGCCCGCCTCGATCTGCAGCTTCGCGAGCACCGGGCTCTTGTGCGTCTTGATGTGCGGCCGGTTGGCGACGCCCGCGGCCTCGCACTGGGCCTGAATGCGCGCGATGTTGCGCTCGACCCTGTCCATGTCGATGACGGCACAGGGCGTGCCGTACTCCCGGGCGATCCTGGCGGCGAGCGGGGTGGTCATGTCATTTACTCCATGTTGCCGTCATTGCGAGGAGCTAAGCGACGAAGCAGTCCAGAGTCCGGCTGCAGCCCCGGATTGTTTCACGTCGCTCGCAATGACGAAGTGATTTCGATGAACGTTACGCGCCCTCGATCTCCTCGCGCAGCACTTCGAGCTCGAGCCAGCGGTCCTCGGCGGCGGTGAGCTCGGCTTGCGCAGTGGCGATCGCGAGGGAGGCGGCGTCGAATTTCTTGCGGTCTTTCGCATACAGCGCGGGGTCGGCGAGCACGGCCTGCTGCTTGGCGATCTCGGCTTGCAGCTTGGCGATCGTCTTCGGCAAGGTCTCCAGCGCGTGCTTCTCGTTGAAGGAGAGCTTGCGCTTCGGCGCGCTCGCAGGCGCCGTGGCCGCGTGCTTGGTTTCCTTCTTCTCCTCAGCCGCCTTGGCATGCTGGCGCTTCAGGTCGGCGCCGCGTTGCGCCAGCATGTCGCTGTAGCCGCCGGCGTATTCCTGCCATTTGCCGTTGCCCTCGGGGACGATCACCGAGGTGACCACGCGATCGAGGAAGTCGCGGTCGTGGCTGATCAGGATCACCGTGCCCTCGTAGTCGCCGAGCATGTCCTCGAGCACATCGAGTGTCTCCAGGTCGAGATCGTTGGTCGGCTCGTCCAGCACCAGCAGGTTCGATGGCTTGGCCAGCGCGCGCGCCAGCATCAGCCGGCCGCGCTCGCCGCCGGAGAGCACTTCGAGCGGCGTGCGCATCTGCTCGCGCGAGAACAGGAAGTCCTCCATGTAGCCGACGACGTGCTTCGGCTTGCCGGCCACCATGACGTGATCGCCGCGGCCGCCGGTCAGCGCTTCGGCGAGCGTCGTCCGGGGATCGAGGCTCTCGCGGTGCTGGTCGAGCGTCGCCGTCTCCAGATTGACGCCGAGCCGGATGCTGCCGCTGTCCGGCTCGCTGCCGCCGGTGAGCAGGTTGACCAGCGTGGTCTTGCCGGCGCCGTTCGGGCCGACGATGCCGATGCGGTCGCCGCGCTGGATGCGGATGGAGAAGTTGTCGACGATCTTGCGATCACCAAAGCTCTTCGACGCGCCCTTCGCTTCGATCACCAGCTTGCCGGACTTGTCGGCCTCGGCCGCGGCGAGGTTGGCGGCGCCCGCCGTGCCGCGATAGTCGCGGCGCTGCTGGCGCAGCGCATGCAGGTTGGCGAGCCGCTTGACGTTGCGCTTGCGGCGGCCGGAGACGCCGTAACGCAGCCAGTGCTCTTCGTTGACGATCTTGCGGTCGAGCTTGTGCTGCTCGCGCTCTTCTTCCGCCAGCACCTCGTCGCGCCACGCCTCGAACGCCGCAAAGCCGCGGTCGATCTGCCTGATCTGGCCGCGGTCGAGCCAGGCGGTCGCGCGCGACAGATTGGTGAGGAAACGGCGATCGTGACTGATCAGCACCAGCGCCGAGCTTCGGCCGTCGAGCTCGTTCTCCAGCCATTCGATGGTCGTCAGGTCGAGATGGTTGGTCGGCTCGTCCAGGAGCAGGATGTCGGGGTTGGGCGCGAGCACGCGCGCCAACGCCGCGCGGCGCGCCTCGCCGCCGGAAACATGCGCCGGATCTTCCTCGCCGGTGAGGCCGAGCTGCTCGACGAGATAGCGCGCCTGATAATGATCGTCGCCGGGCCCGAGCCCGGCCTCCACGTAGGACAGCGTGGTGGCATGGCCGGAGAAGTCCGGCTCCTGCGGCAGGTAGCGCACGGTGGCGCCCGGCTGCACGAAGCGCGTGCCGCTGTCGCATTCGACGAGGCCCGCAGCGATCTTGAGCAGCGTCGACTTGCCGGAGCCGTTGCGGCCGATCAGGCAGACGCGTTCGCCCGGCGAGACCGACAGCTCGACGCCCTGCAGCAGGGCGGTGCCGCCGAAGGTCAGTCGGATGTCCTTGAGTTGGATGAGAGGCGGCGCCATGGGTCTAGCCTTGCTGCTGCATCCGCGCGGCGCGCTGGCGCTGCATGCGGCGGATGGTCTGATCGAGGGTGGAGAGGAAGGTGGAGCGGTCGCGCGGCGTGAACGAGCGCGGCCCGCCGGTGACCTCGCCGGACGAGCGCAGATCGGTCATGAGGTTGCGCACGGCGAGTGTCATGCCGATCGACTCCTCGGTGAACGCCTTGCCGTTCGGCGCAATCACGGCGCTGCCGGCCTTGACGCAGCGGCTCGCCAGCGGAATGTCTGCTGTGATGACGACGTCGTCGGCGCCGGCGCGCTCTGCGATCCAGTCGTCCGCGGCATCCATGCCGCTGCCCGCCGCCACGCGCGTGATCAGGGGATCCTCGGGCACGCGGATGAAGCCGCCCGCGACCACGATCACTGGCAGGCCGTGGCGGATCGCGACGCGATAGATCTCGTCCTTCACCGGACAGGCGTCGGCGTCGACATAGATCGTGACAGGGGCGAACTCGGCGGTTTCGGTCGTCATCTGGCGTTCTGCTGGGGGTGGCCGGTTGGTACCCCATCGCCAGCCAAATTGCGAGCCAAACGCTGGCCTTGCCAGGACCTTTCCGGCCGTTACCATCGTCTGAAAAGGGTCAAAGGGAGGCAAGGATGGCAGACCGAATCGCGACCTATGCGGTCGAGGCGTTCAACACGGCCAAGCAGTCCGAGAACAAGATGCACGATGACAGCGTGGCGCGCCGGTTCGGCTTCGCCGGCGGCCTCGTGCCCGGCGTCGAGGTGCTGGCCTATATGCTGCATCAACCGGTTGCGCACTGGGGCCGGGCATTCCTGGAGCGCGGGCTGATCGAGGCGCGGTTCACCAAGCCGGTCTATGACGGCGAGATCGCCGAGGTCAGGGCGGAGGAGGTCGGCGACGGGCTCAGCCTGGAGGTCGTGAGTAAAGGCGAGATCTGCGCCACCGGTTCCGCGTCGCTGCCCGCGTCAGCGCCCGACATCGCTCTGGCCGAATATCGAGAGGTTCCAGCCGCGGCGGTGCGACCGCTCGTCAGCGCGGAGTCATTCGCTGTCGGCAGCTGGTTCGGCACGGCGCCACGCGCGTGGCCAGGGCAGGCGGCCACCGCCTATCTCTCTGAGATTCGCGAGCGCGATCCGATCTATGCCAGCGAGCGGCTCGGTCACCCGGGCATGTTGCAGAGGGTGATGAACCGGCTGCTGGTCGACAATGTCGTCCTCGGCCCCTGGATTCACGTCGGCAGCCGAATGCAATTGCTGTCGGCGATTGCAGAAGCCGACGAGATCACGGCGCGTGGCCGGGTGGTCGCGAACTACGAGAAGAAGGGCCACCGCTTCGTCGAGATCGATGCGCTGGTGGTCGCCAATGGCGACCGCCCACTTGCGCATTGCCATCACGTGGCGATCTATCAGCCGCGCGCGCAGGCGGCCGCCTAGCGGACGGACTTGGCAAGAGGCACGCGGCATCCAAAAGACAGCTGTCATGCTCCGCCTGCGCGGACGATGACGGCGAAGTTCTGGGTACGCTGCTTGCCCACACTCCCGTCATTGCGAGCGCAGCGAAGCAATCCAGAGTGTTGCCGTGGAGGCAGTCTGGATTGCTTCGCTACGCCGCTACGCTCGCAATGACGTGGAGAGGGCCCCACGGCCCGATCGACAGTCCGTAGCCCGGATGCGCGCACGCCGGCGCCCAGCGGGTGCAGGCGGGAGCGACATCCGGGCTCACCGACACAGCCCGTGAGACCCCGCATATCGCTGCGCTCATGCGGGCTACGGGCTTTTCGTTTGGCAATGAGATGTTTTCGCCTCATCGCGAGCGAAGCAGCTACGCCGCGGTCCTCGCCTTGCCGTCCTGGATCGCGCGCCAGAGCTTTTCGGTGGTGAGCGGCATGTCGAGATGCTTCACGCCGTAGTCGGACAGTGCGTCGATCACCGCGTTGATCACGGATGCCATCGAGCCGGCGCAGCCGGCTTCGCCGCAGCCCTTGGTGCCGAGCGGGTTGGACTTCGCCGGCACCGGATGGTTGTCGACCGTCATCATCGGCACGTCGGAGGCGCGCGGCAGCGCGTAGTCCATCAGAGATCCCGTGATCGGCTGGCCGCTCTCGTCGTAGCGCAGATGCTCCATCAGCGCCTGGCCGATGCCCTGGGCGACGCCACCATGGAGCTGGCCGGCGACGATCATCGGGTTGATCACCGTGCCGAAATCGTTGATCGCGGTGTAGGCCACGATCTGCGCGACGCCGGTGTCCGGTTCGATCTCGACCTCGCAGACATGACAACCATTGGGGAACGTCGATTCCGTTACTGTCGAGTTGTGGTCGACGTCGAGCGAGGCTGGCACGCCGTCGGGCATCTTGCCCTCGCGCAGGCGGCGCGCCAGCTCCATGATGTCGATGCTGCGATCGGTGCCGGCGATGGTGAACTGGCCGCCCGCGAACTCGATGTCGGCTTCCGAGGCTTCGAGCAGATGCGCGGCGGCCTGCTTGCCCTTGGCAATGACGAGCTGTGAGGACTCGACGATGGCCTGGCCGGTCGCGGTGATCGAGCGCGAGCCGCCGGTGCCGTTGCCGAACCGCACGAGATCGGAATCGCTCTGCTCCAGCCTGATCTTCTCGAACGGCACGCCGAGTTGCGCCGACAAGACCTGCGAGAACGGAGTCGCGTGGCCTTGGCCGTAATCCAGCGTGCCGGTCGTCAGGGTCACGCCGCCATCGGCGTCGAAGGTGATCTTGCCGAGCTCGCCCGACGGCGGCGCGGTCACCTCGAGATACGAGCCGACCGCGATGCCGCGAAGCTTGCCGTTCTTGCGGCTCTCGCGCTTGCGCTTGGCGAAGCCGGCGTAGTCGGAGACCTGCAGTGCCTTCTCGAACACCGCGGCGAAGTCGCCGGAGTCGTAGGTGACGCCCGACGCGGCCGGGAACGGCATCTGGCTCGGCTTGATGAAGTTGCGCTTGCGGATGGTGAGACGGTCGATACCCATCTCGCGCGCGGCGGTGTCGATCAAGCGCTCCATGAAGTAGTTGGCCTCGGGACGGCCGGCGCCGCGATATGCGCCCATCAGGGTGACGTTGGTCAGCACGGTCTTGATATCGACGCCGAGCAGCGGCGTCTTGTAGACGCTGGCGAGGTTCTTGCCGGTGTTGAGCGACAGCGGCAGCGGCGCCACGCCCATGATGTAGGCGCCGAGATTGCCGTAGCCGGACAGTCTGACAGCGAGAAACCGGCCGTCGGCGTCGAGCGCCAGCTCGCCATGGATGATCTGATCGCGTCCCTGGCTGTCGGACAGGAAGGCGGTGGTGCGCTCGTCGCGCCATTTCACGGGGCGGCCCAGCTGTTTGGCGGCGTGCAGGATGCAGACATATTCGGGATAGGAGACGTTCTTCATCCCGAAGGAGCCACCGACATTGGTGGTGAGGATGCGGACCTTGTCCGGCGCGACGTTCAGAATCTTCGCCAGCGTCGCCTTGTTGCCGGACACGCCCTGGGTCGGCACCTGCAAGGTGAAGCGCTCGGTCTTGCCGTCGAACGCCGCGAGCGCGACGCGTGGTTCCATCGACACCACGGCGACGCGGGTGTTGACGATGTCGAGCTTGGTGACGTGCGCGGCCTTGGCGAAGGCTTCTTCGATCTTGGCCGTGTCGCCGTAATGATAATCGAGCGCGACGTTGTTGGGGATATGGTCGTAGAGCTGCGGCGCGCCGGGCTTGGCGGCTTCCTCGGCATTGGTGACCGCGGGCAGGGGCTCGATATCGAGCTCGACCGCCTCGGCCGCGTCGCGGGCCTGGGCCGCGGTCTCCGCCACCACGAACGCAATGGGGTCGCCGACGAAGCGGACCTTGTCGGCGGCGAGCGCCGGCCGGTTGGTCTGCAGCAGCGGCGAGCCGTCCCGGCCCTTCAGCGGCAGGCCGCAGGTGAACGGACCATAATTGGCTCCGGCGAGGTCGGCGCCGGTCCACACCCCGAGCACGCCGGGCATCGCCTTTGCGGCCGCGGTATCAATTCCCTTGATGATGCCGTGGGCGTGGCTGGAGCGCACGATCCAGGCATGGGCCTGGCCGGGCAGGTTGAAATCGTCGGTATATTTGCCGTGACCGCGCACCAGCGTGTCGTCCTCCTTGCGCCGGACCGGCTGCCCGACGCCGAATTTCTGCAGCGCGATCGCGTTTTCGAGGGAAGCCGGGGAGGTGTGATCTTGCATGGATGAGGACCCAAGGGGCTGAATTGGTCGCAAATGCGGGCTGTTCCCAGATAGTGCAGCGCCCGCGGCCGGACAACGGTTGATTAGGAATGGTGCATCACGCCTGATGGAGGGGCTGTTGCGCCGGCGCTATCCACTGATAATGTCTCACGAAAGAGAACTTCCATCTGGGCCGGTTCGGCCAGCGGAAAGACATTTGAATGATCAATGACACGCGGCTGCGGGAGAGTCCCGCGCCGCGCGGGAACTTGGAGCCCGGCTTGCGTCCGGGTCTGGACGTCGCGACGCCTTCCTGCGCCAGCAATGGCAGCAGCGTCTACGCGGCCCTGGACCTCGGAACCAACAATTGCCGGCTCCTGATCGCCTGTCCTTCGGGCGACAGTTTCCGCGTGGTCGACTCCTTCTCGCGCATTGTCCGGCTGGGCGAGGGCATCTCGACCACCGGCTGCATCAGCGACGCGGCGATGGATCGGGCCATCGCGGCGCTCAGCATCTGCCGGGACAAGATCCAGTCGAAGAAGGCCAGGCGCCTGCGGCTGATCGCGACCGAGGCCTGCCGCGCTGCGGCCAATGCCGAGGGGTTCCGCAGCCGGGTTGCGGCGGAGACCGGCATCGAGCTCGAGGTGATCGACCGCGAGACCGAGGCGGCACTGGCCGTCAAGGGCTGCGCGCCGCTGCTCGATCCCGGCGGGCGAGGGGCGATCCTGTTCGACATCGGCGGCGGCTCCAGCGAGTTGGTCCGGATCGAGCGCGATGCGGGCGACCGCAACGCCGAGCCGCGGATCAAGGCCTGGATGTCGATCCCGCTCGGGGTCGTGACGCTGGCCGAACGGTTCGGCGGCCGTGACGTGACGCCGGAGATCTATGCCGCCATGGTCGAGGCCGTGGCCGAGCATGTTGGCCCGTTCGCGGCCGAGAACGGCGGCGATCTCGCCGGCATGCATCTGCTTGGAACCTCCGGCACCGTGACGACGCTGGCGGGCATCCATCTCAACCTCGCGCGCTACGATCGGCGCCGGGTCGATGGCATCTGGATCAACGACGCCGACATCACGACGACGATCGGCAGGCTGCTGGCGATGAGCTACCAGGAGCGCGCCGAGAACAATTGCATCAGCATCGACCGCGCCGATCTCGTTCTGGCGGGCTGCGCCATTCTCGACGCCATCCGCCGGTCCTTTCCGCTGCCGCGCCTGCGCGTCGCCGATCGCGGCCTGCGCGAGGGCATGCTGGTCGAGATGATGCGCGAAGACGGCGCGCTGCGCACGGCGTAGCGACTTCACCCTCCCCTGGAGGGAGGGTCGTCTCACATGGAGCGCAGCGCAATGTGAGACGGGGTGGGGTGAGTTCCACGAGCGGTCTTCGTGCGGCTCACCCCACCCCGATCGCTCGCTTCGCTCCCGATCGACCCTCCCCCTCCAGGGGAGGGTGACCTTTGTAGTTCCGCCAGACCTCGAGCGTGGACGGATTTTCGCCTCCCGCGTCTGGTCACGACGACCGAGAAACACATGGCAAAAGACACCACCGGCCGCATGCATGTGCAGGTCAAGACCGGAGGCAAGCGCAAGCTGTCCTCGAAACTCTGGCTGGAGCGCCAGCTCAACGATCCCTATGTCGCGCAAGCCAAGCGCGACGGCTATCGCTCGCGCGCGGCCTACAAGCTGCTCGAGATCGACGACAAGCATCATCTGCTCAAGCCCGGCATGACGGTGCTCGATCTCGGCGCTGCGCCCGGCGGCTGGAGCCAGATCGCGGCGCGTCGGGTCGGGGCCGAAGCCGGGAAGGGCAAGGTGATCGCGATCGATCTGCTGGAGATGGGCGAGATCCCCGGCGTCACCTTCGCCCAGCTCGACTTTCACGCCCAGGATGCGCCCGAAAAGCTCCGCGCGATGCTCGGCGGGCGTGCCGATGTGGTGATGTCGGACATGGCGGCCAACACCACCGGCCACCGCAAGACCGACCAGTTGCGCATTGTCGGTCTCGTCGAACTCGCCGCGCATTTCGCCAGCGAGGTGCTCAAGCCGGGCGGCAGTTTTCTCGCCAAGACGTTCCAGAGCGGCGCCGATGCCGACTTGATGGCGCAGCTCAAGCGCGATTACGCCAGCGTCCGCCACGTCAAGCCGGCGGCGAGCCGGCAGGATTCGTCGGAGCGCTACGTGCTGGCGATGGGTTTCCGCGGCGGAGAGCAGGCCGACCTGTTGTAATGGCGTCATTGCGGCCTTGGCGCCCTGGCGATACAGAGCAGGGGCAATCACCGTCTCGGGAATCGGCCTGGGCCGGCGAGACGTCGATTCCGGAGGTCCTGCATGCGTGTCCTCAACTGGAGCGCCCTCGCGCTGGGTTTGGCGGTCGGGTCCGTCCTATCGGGCTCTGCTCACGCCCAAGCCTACGATCCGCGCTATCCCGTGTGCATGAAGGTCTATGAAGGCGGCCGGTTTGGCGGTGGCGAGTGGATCGACTGCAGCTATACGTCGCTGCCGCAATGTCGCGCGACGGCGTCGGGCCGTGCGGCGATGTGCGACCTCAATCCCTTCTACGCCCCGCCGTCGCCTCCGCCGCGCCGCGCGCATCGGCGGCATCGCTGAAACATTTCATGACGGAACGGCCGTTGCCGTGCCGCAATCGAACTGAAGATTCGAGACCCTCGTATCCATCGGGCTGCCGTGATGCCGCATCGTTTCATCGTCGCGATCGTGATGCTTCTGCTGCTGGTGCCCGCGATCGCGTCCGCGGCGCCGTCGCACAAGCGCAAGGCGCACCGTTGGCAGGGCTATGGCTTCCTGCCCGGCTACAAGCAGCCGCCCAACAACAGCCTGCCGCTCTATGCCGACAAGGAGGCCATGCGCAACGGGCCGCGCGGCAGCCGCCGCCATTGGTATATCGACGGTACGCCGAAATACATGCTCTACAACGGCGAGTGGCATTATTTCGGCCAGCCCGGCTTCTATCGCGGCCATTACAATGGCGGCAGCTTCGGCCCGTGCTGGACGCGGACGCCGGTGGGGATGGTCTGGACTTGCGGTTAGGCCGCTCCTCCCACAACCGTCTCGTTCTCCCAAGGCTGCTGCTGCAACGCGGGCGACGGCGCGAGCAATCCCGTCTGGACAGCGGCCGCATTTCCCGCTGAAATGCCGTTCCTCAGAAGCAAAAGAAACGCGAGCCGTTCGTTCGGCCGACCGTGGAGGACCGCTTTGAATTCGTTCTGTACGCGCCTGTTCGGCGCGGTCGTCGCTTTGACTGTGCTTGCCGGTACTCCAGCCTTCGCCCAGCAACTCGAGTTGAAGGTCATGGCGCCGGCCGCGCCCGGCGGCGGCTGGGACCAGACCGCGCGGGCAATGCAGCAGGCCTTCGTGGCGTCGGGCGTGGCACGCAGCGTCCAGGTGACCAACGTCGCCGGCGCCGGCGGCACCGTCGGCATCGCGCAGTTCGTCACCGGCGCCAAGGGCGACGGCAACCAGCTGATGGTCAACGGCTTCGTGATGGTCGGCGCGCTCGCCATGAACAAGTCGCCGGTGACCCTGGAGCAGGTGACGCCGATCGCGCGGCTGACTGAGGAGATCCAGGTCATCGTCGTGCCGGCCGCATCGCCGATCAAGACCGCGCAGGATCTCGCCGCGGCGCTGAAGGCCGACATCGCCAAGGTCACCTTCGCCGGCGGCTCGGCCGGCGGTGTCGATCACGTCATGGCCGCGCTGTTCGCCGGCGCCGTCGGGGCCGACGCCAAGAAGGTCAACTACATCCCGTTCTCAGGCGGCGGCGAGTCGCTGGCGGCGATCCTCGGCGGCAAGGTCACCGCCGGCATTTCCGGCCTGTCCGAGTATGACGGGCAGATCAAGAGCGGCAAGCTGCGCGCGATCGGCATATCCTCGGAGAAGCGCATTCCCGGCGTCGACATCCCGACCTTCAAGGAGCAGGGCATCGATCTCGTGCTCGCCAACTGGCGCTCGGTCGTCGCTGCGCCCGGCATTACGCCGGAGCAGAAAAAGACGCTCAGCGAGGCCGTCGAGAAGATGGTGAAGTCGGATTCCTGGAAGGAGATCCTGAAACAGAAGGGCTGGGATGACGCCTATCTTCCGGGTGACGCCTTCGCCGAGTTCCTGAAGAAGGAGAACGTCCGCGTCACCGACGTGCTGAAGTCGGTCGGCCTCGTCAAGTCATGACGACGGAGCGCGCCGGCACCGAGACACCCGCCTCGGGAGGCGTCGACAAGGCCGGCATCGTCATTGCGGCGCTCCTGGCGGCCGTCGCGCTCGTGCTGGTCTACGACGCCAATCAGATCCCGGCGACCACGATGTACGGCATGGGCCCGCAGGTCATGCCGGTCGTGATCGCGATCGGGCTCGGCATTCTTGCACTGGCCAATCTGATCGATGCCGTCAGAGGCAACCTGCCGCCGCGCGAGAGCTCCGATCCGGTCGCGGTGCTGCTCATTCTTGTCGGACTTGCGCTGCTGATCGCCATCATCGGCTTCGGCGGCGGCTTCATCCTGGCGACGACGGCGCTGTTCGTGACGACGTCGGCGGCGTTCGGCCGGCGCGCCTTCGTCACCGATTTCGTCATCGGCGCGGTGCTGACGACCACGATCTATCTCGCCTTCGACCGCCTCCTGACCTTGAGCCTTCCCGCCGGTCCGCTCGAAAGACTGCTCTGATGGACACCTTTGCCGCGCTCGCGCATGGGATGGCGATCGCCGTCCAGCCCATGAACCTGCTCTATGCGCTGGTCGGCGTGTTCCTCGGCACCGCCGTCGGGGTGCTGCCGGGCATCGGGCCGGCGCTCACGGTCGCCCTGCTGCTGCCGGTCACCTACAAGCTCGATCCCGGCGGTTCGCTGATCATGTTCGCTGGCATCTATTATGGCGGCATGTATGGCGGATCGACCACCGCGATCCTGATCAACACGCCTGGCGAGAGCGCCTCGATGGCGACCGCGCTCGAGGGCAACAAGATGGCCAAGGCCGGCCGCGGCGGCCCGGCGCTGGCGACCGCGGCGATCGGCTCCTTCGTCGCAGGCACCATCGCCACCATCGGTCTCGCCTTCCTGTCGCCTTACCTCGTCGACATCGCTGTGCGCTTCGGGCCGGAGGACTACTTCGCGCTGATGTGCGTCGCCTTCGTCACGGTGTCCGCGACCTTCGGCGAATCACCGATCCGCGGCCTCACCAGCCTGTTCATTGGTCTCACGCTCGGCCTCATCGGCATCGACAAGCTCACCGGGCAGGCGCGGCTCGCCTTCGGCGTGCCCGAGCTGCTCGATGGCGTCGAGGTGACGACCTTGGCGGTCGGCCTGTTCGCGGTCGGCGAAGCGCTCTACGTTGCCTCGCGCCGGCATCACACCGAGGAGAAGATCGAGGCCATCAAGGGCTCGCTGTGGATGACACGTGAGGACTGGAAGCGGTCATGGAAGCCGTGGCTGCGCGGCACGATGTTTGGCTTTCCGATCGGCGCGCTGCCGGCCGGTGGGGCGGAGATCCCCACCTTCCTGTCCTATTCGACCGAGCGGCGGCTGACCAAATATCCCGAGCAGTTCGGCAAGGGCGCGATCGAGGGCGTCGCCGGTCCTGAGGCCGCCAACAACGCCTCCGCCGCGGGCACGCTGGTGCCGCTGCTGACCCTCGGCCTGCCCACCTCGGCGACCGCCGCGATGATGCTCGCCGGCTTCCAGCAATATGGCCTCAATCCGGGCCCGCTGCTGTTTGCCGAGCGGCCCGATCTGGTCTGGGGCCTGATCGCCAGCCTGTTCATCGCCAACACGATGCTGCTGGTGCTCAACCTGCCGCTGGTCGGTCTGTGGGTGAAGCTGCTCGCGATCCCGACGCCCTGGCTCTACGCCGGCATCCTCGTGTTCGCCACGATGGGGACGATCGCCGCAAAGCCGTCCGTGGTCGAATTGTCGATGCTGGCCGGCTTCGGCGTGCTCGGCTTCCTGATGCGCCGGTTCGATTTCCCGATTGCGCCCGTCGTGGTCGGGCTCATCCTCGGGCCGATCGCCGAGAGCCAGTTGCGGCGGGCGCTCGCGATCAGCCTTGGGGACCCCATGACCCTGCTGCAGTCGCCGATCTCTGCAACGCTTCTGGTCGTCGCGCTGATTGCTCTGATCGCGCCGTTCATCTTGAAGGGACTCGGACGCTTCAAGGCGAATGAGGATTGAGTGCGGCCGCAAGCGGAAACCGCGCCATCGCACTGCAACATAACGTGACCGGAGGTGAGCGCGGAGATCGGGCGCAGCTTGAAACGATGTGCCCGCGATCTGGTTTGGGTTGAGCCATCGAGACCGGAGCCTGGAACTCCGGATCAGCCGAGGAAGCGTCTTTCGGGGCGTGTCACCCCAAACCGAAAGAGACCTGATGACCGATCGCTTCGATGACGGTTTCAAGCCAGCCCCCGCGCAACGTCGCGCCACTCCGAAGACCGCAACCCAGCCACAGCGCCATCCCGTGATCCTCAGGGTGTCGGCGCTCGGCGTGGCCGGCATCCTCTCGGCGCTGATGCTGACCGCGGTGGTGCCGCCGATCGTGGCCGACCAGTCCGATCGCGCCGTGGTCGATGCGCCGGTGATGCTGCTGACGTCCCCGATCGCGGGCCAGGTCGATTCGCTCACGGCCAAGCCGGGTGGCGAGGTTCGGTCCGGCGACCGCCTCGCAGAGATCACCAATCCGCGGCTCGACCGCGCCACGCTCATCTTGCTGGAAGAAAAGGCGGGCGACGCGCGTCAGAAGCTCGACGCCACCCGCGCCAAGCATCAGTCCGACGTCGCTTATGTCAGCTCGCTCGATCAGGAGATCGCGAGCCAAGCCGGTCAGTTGAAGGCGCAGTTGCAGTCCCAGATCGAGGAGCTGCGTGCCCGCGTCGCGCAGTCGAACGCGCAGAGCAGCGAGAAGAAGGCCATCGTCGACCGCCAGAACCGCATGGTCGCGCGCGATGCCGCCAGCGTCGAGATGCTGAAGCCGACCGAGCAGCAATATGCGGCGGCGCTGCACGACACCGATGCGCAGACTGCCAAGCTGAACCAGAAGCTGACGCAGCTGAAGGCGCTCGACGCCGGCGTCTATGTCGGCGAGGATCTGGTCGCGCTGAACATGCTCAGTCAGAAGCGCCGTGACATCGATCTCGATGCAAGGCGGATGGAGATCGAGGAGAAACAGCAGGCGGCCGTGCTCGACGATCTCGAGGGCCTGATCAAGTCGGAGCGCGCGCGGCTGGCGCGGCTCGCTGCCGCGGACGTGCTCTCGCCCGGTCCCGGCAAGGTTCTGGCGGTGGGCGCCGACACCGGACGCCACGTCAGCGCCGGCGATACGATCGCCTCGGTGGTCGATTGCGACAAGCGTTTTGTGGTCGCGATCTTCTCCTATCGCCAGGGCGAAGCGATGAAGCCGGGCACCAAGGTGCGCATCGATGGCGGCGGCTTCCATAGCGGCATCGTCAGCGCCGTGCTGCCGAAGACCAGCGACAAGGTCGACGAGCGCTTTGCCGTGCCATTTCCGCAGACCGAGCGGCGCGAGCTCTATGTCATGATCACGCCTGATGCTGCCGACGAAAAGCCGGCGGCGCAGCCGACCTCCGCGGCGACACCGGCCTGCACGGTGGGGCAGTGGGTCACCGTGACGCGCGACAATGGCATCGTGCCGTCGATGTCGGTGACATGGCGCCGGCTCGGCCACCTCGTTGCGTCGCTGACCGACCTGGATCCGTCTGAGCCGGACGAAGCGACGCGCCGTGCCGGTGTCACCAAGCTCGACTCCGCCTTGCGGTCGCACCCGGTGCAGCAGCCGGTATTGGACGAGCAGTGGCTGCCGACGGCGCGCGCGGTCTCGGCACAATGAGGCTTCTCTCCATGACGATGGCGGTGATCGCTCTGCTCGGCGGCGCATCGCCGTTGCGGGCCGAGACTTCGCTCTGTGCGGGACTGGTGCAGGCCGTCGAGCCTGGCCTCGCCGGCCGTGACGCGGCGTTCATTCGCAGCTACGAGCCGGGTGCCGACGAGGAGGGGCTGCCGCTCGGCCTTTCGACGACGGCGTTCACCTATGACAACGCTCTGGCAGCGATCGCGCTGGTCGCATGCGGTCGCACCGACGAGGGCCGCGTGATCGGCAACGCGCTGGTGCATGCCGCCGCTCATGATCGCACCTTCGGCGATGGGCGCCTTCGCAATGCCTATCGCGCCGGTCCTGTCGGCCCCGGGGCGGCGCTGCTGCCGGGCTGGTGGGACGACCAGAAGAAGATCTGGGGCGAGGATGCCGCGCAGGACGGCACCGCGACCGGCAACGTCGCCTGGGCAGCGCTGGCGCTGCTGACGCTGCATCAGGCGACCGGCGAGGAGGGCTACTTGTCCAGCGCGCGGCGCCTGATGGACTGGATCATTGCCAGCGCAACGAACGGAGCGGACGGCTTCAGCGGCGGTTATCACGGTTACGATCCGCAGCAGGTGCGCCTCAGCTGGATGTCGACCGAGCATAATGCCGATGTCTACGCCGTGGCCTCCTGGCTCCATCGTATCACATTGGAGCCGCGCTATCAGGATGCCGCGCAGACGGCGCGCCGCCTGCTCGATCGCACGTTCCGCGGCGATCGCTTCCTGCTCGGCACCAAGCCCGATGGCCGCCTCGCCGACGACAATCTGCTCGCGCTCGACGTGCAGCTCTGGCCGTGGATGGCGGTGACGGATACGCCCGACTGGCGCAGGGCGCTGCGCTTTGCCGAAACTCATCTTGCCGTCGACGGAGGCTTCGATTTCAACGGCGATCGCGACGGCGTCTGGGTCGAGGGCACCGCGCAGGCGGCGCTGGCCTATCGCATGGCCGGGGATGCCGCTGCCAGCGAGGAGCTGCTTGCAGGGTTGCGTGCCGACCGCACGGCAACGGGACTGCTGAACGCGACGCGCAACGCGCGCCTCACCACGGGTCTGTCGATCGACCCGACGGGCGCGACCACCATCCAGGACTTCTTCTACTACAAGCGCCCGCATCTCGGTGCTACCGCCTGGGCCGTGCTCGCCGAGACCGGCTGGAATCCTTTCACCGGCGCAAGGGTTCCCTGATGTTTCCGCTGCCCAGCAATGACGCCTCGGTGTTGACCACCGATCTCGGAGTCCTGCTCGGGCTCCTCGTGATGGCGCGTCTGCTCGATCCGACGCGCCGGCGCGACCGCCTGCTGTTCGGCGCTACCGCAGCGTCGTTCCTCCTGATCTACACGCTGTGGCGCTGGCACGACACGCTGCCGGTGTTCGACCTGACCCTGCAGGCGCTGTGGCCGCGGCTGTTCATCACGCTCGAGATCGTGGCGATCTCCTACACGCTGATGTCGATTCTGATCTTGACCCGCAGCGTCGACCGCTCGGGACAGGCCGACGCCGCGCAAGCTGCACTGGCCGCACGGGGCGAGCAGCCGGCCGTGGACGTGTTCATCTGCACCTATGACGAGCCCATGGAGATAGTCGAGCGCTCGATCCTCGCCGCGCTCGCGCTCGACTATCCCAACAAGACCGTCTGGGTGCTCGACGACACCAGGCGCGATCGGCTCCGCGCCTTCTGCGACGAGGTCGGCGCGCGCCATCTGACGCGGCCCGACAACAAGGGCGCCAAGGCCGGCAATCTCAACAACGCGCTTGCGGCGACGGCGCAGCTATCGAACGCGCCGGTGATCCTGGTGCTCGATGCCGACTTCGCCCCGCGCCGCGACTTCCTCCAGCGGACGGTCGGCCTGCTGCTGTCCGAGCCCGATATCGCCGTCGTGCAGACGCCGCAATTCTACTACAACCCCGATCCGATCCAGCACAATCTGCTGGCGTCAAGCCACTGGGTCGACGACCAGCGCTTCTTCTTCGACGTGTTCCAGCCGGCGAAGGACGCCTGGGGCTGCGCGTTCTGTGTCGGCACCTCCTTCGTCGTCCGCCGCGAGCGGCTCATGGAGATCGGCGGCTTCCCGCACGCGGCGATCTCCGAGGATCTCAACCTCACCTACACGCTGCTCAAGCGCGGCCATCGCACGGTCTGGCTGAACGAACCGCTCAGCTTCGGCCTCTCGGCGGAAGGCGTGCCCGAATACATCACCCAGCGCGCCCGCTGGTGCCTCGGCACGATTCAGGTCGCGCTCTTGCGCGACGGCCCGCTGCGCAGCCGCGGCTACAGCTTCACCCAGCGCTGGCACTTCCTGCATGGCGTGCTCAACTGGGCCTGCAAGCCGTTCATGGTGCTGCTTCTGATCGCGCCGCCGATCTACTGGTTCGCCGGGCTGCCGGCGTTCGAGGCCGACTATCTGTCGTTCCTGCGCTACGGCGTGCCGGCGCTGCTCGGGACGATCATCTACATGGGCTGGATCTCGCGTTCCAAGACCCTGCCGCTGTTCATGGAAGCGACCCATGCAGTGACCTGCTTTGCCGTCACGGCCACCTTGTTCAGCGCGCTGGTCCGGCCGTTCGGCCGCCCATTCAAGGTGACCGACAAGGGCGGCGACCGCTCCAAGCCGCGCGTCCACGGCAAGCTCGCCGCGATCTTTGGCGGGATCGCCGCGAGCTCGGCGGCGGCCATCGTCTGGGCGTTCGTGTCGCCGAATGCAGCCAGCGAGATCTCGTCGATCGACTACTTCAATCTGTTATGGGCCGGCATCGCGATGCTCATCGCCTTCATCGCGTTTCTCGTCTGCTTCGAGCTGCCGCGCGGCGAGGACCTGTTTCCGAGCGACGAGGCGGGCTGGCTGGCGCAGAGCGGCGAGGTCGTGCCGTGCAAGATCGAGGCGCTGTCGCTGTCGTCGGCCCGCGTGGCCGGTCCACCGCATCATCGCATGACCCGGTCGGGCACCCGATTGCCGCTGCATCTCGACGGCCTCGGATGGCTCGAGGCGTCGGTCGAGGCCGTCTCCAGGACGACCACGCATCTGCGCCTGCAGCCCGACGAAGCGCAACGGCGGCAATTGGTGGTCCGCCTGTTCAGCTCATCCCGCGGCGTCATCACCGATCGCGCCCGCCTGCGCGGTGCGCTGGCAGGGCTGGCGCGACGCGGTTTCGTCGGGCGGTGAGTTGCCGATCGTGCTGTCGGGTAGGCAGAGAGGCCGCCGCAGGCGGCAGCGGGCCCCCCGTCGAACCGCGCACTTGGACGCGAGACGGTGGCACGGCGTTACCTCGAGCTCGCCTCGGAGAAGCATCACGGCAGCGCCATTGCCTCCAGCTCGTGCCATCCGGCAGAGGCTTATCGGTTGGTTAAGACTAACGCGAGAATACCTCCGATGTCCTGGCAGGCGCCGACGGCGCTGCAAAGCCGGCTGCGATATGACTTGGGGCGCTGACTTTGCAGCATCGCGGACCGGACGCGGGCTGCGCGACAGAGGCAGGACAAGTCGGGCATGGATGCTGGAACGCAGAGGGCAACGGCTGACACCGCGCGCACGGCGTGGATCGATTTCGCGCGCGGCCTCGGCGTCATCCTGGTGGTGTACGGTCATGTGCTTGGCGGTCTGGTGCGCCCCGGCATCTTCCCGGATGGAGCCGTCGCGCGCTGGATGGACTACACGCTCTATACGTTCCACATGCCGCTGTTCTTCTTCCTGGCCGGCTTGAACGTGCAGCACAGCTTGCGGCGCGGCGCGCGTCCCTTCCTCACCTCCAAGCTCTGGACCATCGCTTACCCCTACGTGCTGTGGTCGCTGATCCAGGGCGGGATCACGATGCTGCTGGCGCGGGATGCCAACATCCCGATACATCCCGGCGATCTCACCGCGATCTGGTATCGTCCAATCGCGCAATTCTGGTTCCTCTACGCGCTGATGATCTGCCACGTGATCGCGGTGCTGGTCCCGTCGCGGACGGTTTTGACCACGCTCGCGCTGGCCGGGCTCGGCGTGTTCCTCGCGTTGCCGATCCGGCCGGACCTCGCGCTCACGCTGCATCATCTGCCGTTCTATGTCGCGGGCGTCTACGGTGTCAGCGTCGTGGCGGAATGGCGGCCGTCCGGCTGGTCCGCGTTGGCCGTGATCGGGATCGCGTTTGCGGCCGCAGTGGCGCTGGGCGGCCAGCTGTCCGGCATGGACGCCAACGGACTCGCCTCCCTGCCGGCCTGTGTGCTCGGGATCGCCGGCACGGTCGGGCTCTGCAAGCTGCTCGCGCCAACGAGCCATCGCTGGCTTGCGGCCGCAGGCGTCGCGTCGATGACGATCTATGTGCTGCACATCCTTGCCGGCTCGGGCATGCGGATCATCATGCTGAAGCTGCACATCCCGCCATCGCCATGGGTCTATCTGCTGGCCGGAACGGCGGCCGGCGTGGTGCTTCCTCTGATCGCGCATGCCATCCTGCGGCGGCTCAATCTGCTGGCCGTCTTCGGGCTCGCACCGCCGGCCTCCCGCAAGCTCCAGACTGCGGCGATCACGCCGCGCGCTGCAACGTCCGATCAGGCGCCGGCCTGATGCTGCCGAGCGGCGACGGTGCGCCGTGCTCCGTCGGCCATCTGGTCGAGCGGACAGGCCATC
Organism: Bradyrhizobium sp. HKCCYLRH3097; assembly: GCF_051167875.1. Taxonomy (NCBI): domain Bacteria; kingdom Pseudomonadati; phylum Pseudomonadota; class Alphaproteobacteria; order Hyphomicrobiales; family Nitrobacteraceae; genus Bradyrhizobium; species Bradyrhizobium sp. HKCCYLRH3097. The sequence continues at coordinate 13,425 of NZ_JBNPTX010000005.1, read as the reverse complement.
GCGACGAGCATCCAGAACAGCGCCGAGACCTCGCCGGAGGAGATGCTGGTCAGCGGCAGCTGAATCAAGAGCGCACTGATGGCGAGCGCCCCGAGCACGGCGCCCTCGCGCGTCGGTATCCGCCACGCGGCGCCGGTGGCGGCGAGCCCAACCCAGACATAGGCCGCGAGGCAGATCAGTCCGACCGGAATGCCCATCGTCACCCAGCTTGCGATGATCTGCCCGTCGATCGGCATCGCGCCGGCGACGCCGACGTCGGTGATGGTGAAGCCCGATCCCAGGACCATGCTGTTCGGCGCATTCCACAGCGTGACGAACTCATCCAGCCGCTCGCTGCCGCTGCTGTCCTGCGACACGCTGCCGAGCGATTCCAGACGGGAGGTGATGACCTCCGCGAACGGCGTGAACATGACGGTGACGATCACCGCGCCGACCAATCCGACCGTGATCGATACGGCCCGACGCCGCGTCGCGGGGAACAACATGCAGAACAGCACGCCCACCGCAAGCGTGATCCAGCTGGTGCGGTAGAGCGACAGCAACAGGCCGAGCGCCGCGGGCGCCATCGCCGCCATTGCCAGCCATCCCGGGCGCAGGAAGCCCACCAGCAGCAGGCCGGTGGCCGTGAAGGTCGCGTAGCTGGCCGGGCCGTTCATCGTGCTGAACACGCGCACCATGTAGGGCAGCGGATAGCCGGCCGAGGTGATGCTGGCATTCACCATCCAGAACCGATCCCAGCCTTGCGGATCGACATATTGCCAGATGCCGTAAAGGCCTGTGACCGGCAGCACCAGCAGGAATACGCGCGTGATTGCATCGAGCAGGGCGCCGTCGGATCGCGCCCGCTGCTGCAGGGCGATCGCATAGAGTACGGGCGCGGCCCATTTCATTCCGCCATTGGCGGCGTTGAACCAGTCATTCTGGAAGATCGACAGCGCGCCGCCATAGACGATGCAGGCGAGGACGATGAAGGGCGCCACGAGCCAGGGATTGCCCGGCCTGTCCTTGTCCGAGGGCGAAAGCACCAGACTCGGAACTGGCGCGATGATGAACAGCAGCGGGCCGCTCAGCATGACGCCGGACGAATCGAATCCTGCGGAGATGTCGACCAGGCGGCGCACGAAAGGAGCAAAGGCGAACATCAGGATCGCCGACTGCACGTGGGCCGCGGGGCTGCGACGCCACGCGAACCAGCCGGCCACCGCGCAGCCGAGGATGAAGGCTGGTCTGACGATGCCGCCGAGTGCCGGGGCGGCAAGCGCCGTCGCTGCCAGGAGTAGCGCGGACGGCCAACAGTTCATCGCCATCGCCGCGAGCGGCTGCGGATCGATTCGGCTCTCTTTCATGAAGTCGGACTATAATGGAAATCCGGTCTCCTCAGGCATGTTCGAGGCTGGGAGTAAGATGCCCGGCGCCTGAGGCGGCCGTCAGCCGAGGCGACGAAAGAAGTGATCCGAGCATGATGCGACGCGCAATCGTGGCCACGCTTGTCGCAGCGTGGTTGGCCGTCTCGTTGACCGCGACGGCAGGAGCTGCGGAGGTGCTGCCGGCCCGCGACGTCTGCCAGCCGACCACCTCGGCCAAATCGCGCGACGGCAATTGCGTTCCCTGCGCCGTCGGACCCATCTCGACCGCCCCTGGGTTCCTGGCACTGCTGGAGCAGGTGCGCACGCGGCGCGCCGCCTTTGCCGACATCGACCGTCGTATCGATGGCGCGAGCGGAGACCCGGAGGTGCAGAGCCTGCTGCAGGGACGCAACCTGGCCCGTGCACTGTACGGTTCTGATGCGGATTTCATCGCGGGCGGCAACGCCTCGCGCTGCCTCCTGCCGGACAACGAGGCTGTGCGTGCCAGGGCCACGTCGATTGCCTGCGACGCGATTCCGCGCGAGGGGCTGGTGGTGCTTCTGACCGCGGGCCAGTCGAACATCTCCAACACCGGCGCGCCCGATCAGAGTGGCCGGCTCTATCAGCCTCACAACCGGTTCTACAATTTCGACCGCTTCGACGGCCGCTGCTACGTGGCGCGCAATCCATTGCTGGGAACGCCGGGCGAGGGCGAGAACGTCGCCACCCGGTTGGGCGACGAATTGATCGATCGCGGGCTGGCGAAGACGGTCGTGATCGCACCCGTTGCGATCGGCGGGACTTATCTCGAGGAGTGGCGCGCCCGCGGCGGCAAGTATTTCGAGGTGCTGCTCGCAACCGTCGCCGGCCTGCGCGACGTAGGTCTCGAACCGAGCGCGGTGCTCTGGCATCAGGGCGAGTACAACGCCTTCGCGTTCTCCACCAATGGTGCGGAGGACGGCGCGTCCCTGCACGTCACTGCGAAAATGAAGGAAGCGGGACGACTGTCCTACTTGCGCAATTATCTTGAGATCGTTGCCGGCCTGCGGGCGGCCGACCTGACGGCGCCGATCTTCGTCGCCACGGCGACGCTCTGCGGCAGTGTTCCCGACGAGATCATCCGTTCAGCCCAGGCCGCCGTGCCGAACCCGGCACTCGGCGTTTATCCTGGCCCGGATACCGACCAGATCGGGCTCAAGCTGCGCCACGATGGCTGCCACATGAGCCATGCCGGCACCGAGTTGCACGCGCGGATGTGGGCCGATCGCCTGGCCGACTACTGGAAGTCCGGGGCGAGGCGGCCTTGAGCCGGAAGCGGGACGATCAGCCGAGCTTCTGATCCCGCGCATCATGCGTGGTCTCGCTCGCCGATTTCCTGGCGGCCTTCTCCGCGCCCTTCTCGGCGCCCTTGCGGCTCGCGATCGCGGCCACCTTGCGGCCTGAGATCTCGCTGCCGGCGTCATCCGGCATCTGCCAGAACAGGATCGACGACAGCGCCGACGTGATCGCGACGACGATGAAGGCGGGCGCGAAGGACGCCGCGGTGAGCTGGCTCGCGCCGTGCATCCACATCGTGGTCTCCACCGAGAACGCGCCGACCGCGACGCCGGCGGAGATCGCGAGCTGCTGGTTGACGCTGGTGAGCGTCGTGGCGCGGCTCATCTGGGCAGTCTCGACCTCGGCATAGGCGACGGTGTTGATCGCGGTGAACTGCAGCGAGCGGAAGAAGCCGCCGACCACGAGAATGATCAGGATCAGCAGCAGCGGGGTCGCCGGCGTGAACAGCGCGCAGGCGGCGAGGAAGACCGAACTGACGACGGCATTGACGGTCATCAGATGGCGGAAGCCGAAGGCGCGGATGAGGCGCGCGGCCAGCGCCTTCATGCCCATTGCGCCGGCGGAGGAGCCGAAGGTGACGAGGCCGGACTGGAACGGCGACAGCCCGAAGCCGAGCTGCATCAGCAGCGGCAGCAGGAAGGGCAGGGCGCCGATGCCCAGGCGAAACATGAAGCCGCCGACGATCGAGGCACGCAGGGTCGGCAGCCGCAGCAGCGAGAAATCGAGCACCGGAGAGTTGGTGCGCCAGGAGTGGCGGACGTAGAGCGTCATCGAGATCGCGCCGATCGCAACGAGACTCGCGACCACCGGCCACGGCAGCAGGTTGAGACCGGCGACCGAGAGACCGAAGGCGAGGCCGGCGAGGCCGATGCCGGCCAGCACCATGCCATAGAGATCGAACGGCTCGGGATTGTCGCTCTTGATCGGATCGATGAAGCGCAGCGCCATGATAATGCCGACGATGCCGATCGGGATGTTGATCAGGAAGATCCAGTGCCAGGAGAAATAGGTGGTGATGAAGCCGCCGACCGGCGGTCCGATCACCGGACCGATCAGCGCGGGGATGGTGACCCAGGCCATGGCGCCGACCAGCGCGCTCTTGTCGACCGAGCGCAGCAGCACGAGGCGCCCGACCGGCGTCATCATCGCCCCGCCCATGCCCTGCAGGATGCGCGCGAACACGAAGTTCTCGACGGAGTTGGCGAGCGCGCAGCCGATCGAGCCGATCATGAACACGGCGACCGCGCTCGAGAACACGCGCCGCGCGCCGAAGCGGTCGGCGGTCCAGCCGCTCGCCGGGATGAACACCGCCAGCGACAGCAGATAGGAGGTGATGGCGAGCTTGAGCGTCAGCGGGCTGGTGCCGATGTCCCTGGCGATCGCCGGCAGCGAGGTCGCGATGACCGTGGAGTCCATGTTCTCCATGAACAGGGCGGTGGCGACGATCAGCGGAATGACGCGTTGCTTGTTCATCGGAGGTCGGCAGCGGGAGGACGAGGGCGGGCGCCGGGGCTTTAACACCCTGCGACGAACGGGGCCATTGCGCTGCTGGCATGGCCCCATAGATGCAGCGTGACGCTGCCGCGTCCCGTTTTGTTGGAGATGTGCCGATGATCTACCTGCTCGCCGCTTTGGTGCCGCCGCTGGGTCTGCTGCTCAACGGGCAGCCGTTCGCGGCGATCTTCAACCTGCTGCTGTGTCTGGTGTGCCTGGTCCTCGGCCTGTTCTTCCACGTCCTGCTGCTGGTGCCCTCGGCGCACGCGCTGATCGCCGTGCACATGCGGCGGGAGGACCGGCGGCACCGTGAGGTGGTCGAGGCCATCCGCCGCTACGGGCCACCGCCGGGCGCATGGCGCTAGAGGCGCGGAACTTCTGCTCCGGAATCGGGGTCTTCGCGACCTTTTGTTGCGCGTTTCGGACCTGATCAGGGCCGGTCTGGGCCGTTCTTCGCAATCGCGGGAGGACAGCGGATCGGCCCTTTGATTCGTCACAGGCCCATGCTATCGACCCGCGTCAACCCCACCGATGGGCACCGATTCGACGGCGAGGCATGGTCTCGACGGCGGCGTCGCTCATCTGTACCCGCATCGCGGCCGTTTTGGCCGCAGACAAGGAGTTGACGATGGCGACCGTCCAGACACTTCGCGAAGCCTTCACCTTCGACGACGTGCTCTTGAAGCCGGGCCTGTCCGATGTGCTGCCCTCCGAGGTCGACATCCGCTCGCGCGTGACGCGCGAGATCCCGCTCAACATTCCGATCATGGCCTCGGCCATGGATACCGTCACCGAGGCGCGCATGGCGATCGCCATGGCGCAGGCCGGCGGTATCGGCGTCATCCACCGCAATTTCGATCCCGAGGGCCAGGCCGCCCAGGTGCGCCAGGTCAAGAAGTTCGAATCCGGCATGGTGGTGAACCCGCTGACCATCGCGCCGGACGCCACGCTCGCCGACGCGCTGGCGCTGATGAAGGACTACGGCTTCTCCGGCATCCCGGTGGTCACCGGCGGCGGCAAGGGCATCCCCGGCAAGCTGGTCGGCATCCTCACCAATCGCGACGTGCGCTTCGCCACCGATCCGCGCCAGAAGATCTCCGAGCTGATGACGCATGAGAACCTCGTCACCGTGCGCGAAGGCGTCGGCCAGGACGAGGCCAAGAAGATCCTGCACAAGCACCGCATCGAGAAGCTGCTCGTCGTCGACGACCAGTATCGCTGCGTCGGCCTGATCACCGTGAAGGACATGGAGAAGGCGGTCGCGCATCCCTTGGCCTGCAAGGACGGCCAGGGCCGGCTCCGCGTCGCCGCCGCGACCACCGTGGGCGAGGGCGGCTTCGAGCGCACCGAGAAGCTGATCGAGGCCGGCGTCGACCTCGTCGTGGTCGACACCGCGCACGGCCATTCCTCGCGCGTGCTCGAGGCGGTCAACCGCATCAAGCGCATCTCCAACGCGGTGCAGGTGATCGCCGGCAACATCGCCACCCGCGACGGCGCGCAGGCGCTGATCGATGCCGGCGCTGACGCGGTCAAGGTCGGCATCGGCCCGGGCTCGATCTGCACCACGCGCATCGTCGCCGGCGTCGGCGTGCCGCAGCTCACCGCGATCATGGACGCGGTCGAGGCCGCCAAGAAGGCCGACGTGCCGGTCATCGCCGACGGCGGCATCAAGTTCTCCGGCGACCTTGCCAAGGCGCTCGCCGCCGGCGCCGACGTCGCCATGGTCGGCTCGCTGCTCGCCGGCACCGACGAGACCCCAGGCGAAGTGTTCCTGTGGCAGGGCCGCTCCTACAAGGCCTATCGCGGCATGGGCTCGGTCGGCGCGATGGCGCGCGGCTCGGCCGACCGCTACTTCCAGCAGGACATCAAGGACACCTTGAAGCTCGTGCCGGAGGGCATCGAGGGTCAGGTGCCGTACAAGGGCCCGGTCGGCAACGTCATGCACCAGCTCGCCGGCGGCCTCCGTGCCGCCATGGGCTATGTCGGCGCCAAGGATCTCGGCGAATTTCACTCCAAGGCCGAGTTCGTCCGCATCACCGGCGCCGGCCTGCGCGAGAGCCACGTCCACGACGTGACGATCACGCGCGAAAGCCCGAACTATCCGGGCGGGGCGTAAGCCGCACGCCCGCTTTTTCCGTCATTGCGAGCGAAGCGAAGCAATCCAGGGCGGCGCGTGAAGCCCTGGATTGCTTCGTCGCTTCGCTCCTCGCAATGACGGTGCCCGTGGGGCTAGCATCGAACGTCACAACCAACAAAAGAGGAAACACCATGTCCCAAGCCAAGCGCATCGTTCTCGCCGCCCGTCCCGTCGGCGAGCCCAAGCCGACCGACTTCCGTCTCGAGGACTACGCCGTCCCGACGCCCGGTGCTGGCGAGGTGCTGCTGCGCACGATCTGGCTGTCGCTCGATCCCTACATGCGCGGGCGCATGAGCGACGGGCCGTCCTATGCCCAGCCGGTGCCGGTCGGCGGCGTGATGGAGGCGGGGACCGTGTGCGAGGTGGTGGCCTCCAACAATCCCGGTTTCAAGGCCGGCGACATCGTGCTGGCGCGCGCCGGCTGGCAGACGCACGCGATCTCCGACGGCAAGGGCCTCGCCAAGGTCGACCCGAAGCTCGCACCGATCTCGACCGCGGTGGGCGTGCTCGGCATGCCCGGCATGACCGCCTATACCGGCCTGCTCGACATCGGCCAGCCCAAGGCCGGCGAGACCGTGGTGGTCGCCGCGGCCTCCGGCGCGGTCGGCTCGGCGGTCGGGCAGATCGCGAAGATCAAGGGCGCCCGCGTCATCGGCATCGCCGGCGGCAAGGACAAATGCGACTACGTGAAGTCCGAGTTCGGCTTCGACGACTGCCTCGACCACCGCGATCCCGATCTCGCCGCGAAGCTCAAGGAAGCCTGTCCCAAGGGCATCGACATCTATTTCGAGAATGTCGGCGGCCCGGTGTTCGAGGCCGTGTTCCCGCTGTTCAACGCCTTCGCCCGCATGCCGGTCTGCGGCCTGATCGCGCATTACAACGACACCCAGTCGGTGGCGCCGAAATGGGCCGGCGCGCTGATGCGCAATGTGCTGACCAAGCGGCTGACCATCCGCGGCTTCATCGTCAGCGATTTCGCCTCCCGCCATGGCGACTTCCTCAAGGACATGTCGGCCTGGGTCCGCGACGGCAAGGTCAAGTACAAGGAGTACGTCACCGAGGGCCTGGAGAACGCGCCGTCCGCGTTCATGGGCCTGCTCAAGGGCGCCAATTTCGGCAAGCAGCTGGTGCGGGTCGGACCCGACAAGGCCTGAGCACACCTGATGTAATTCTTAAGCCTGTCTGGAAAAAAGCGGGAACCACGGGCGCTTATCGGGAGTCCTGAGGGAACCGGTTCATCCACGAGGGCCCGGCATCATGCCGGGCCTTCGACTTTCCCAAGGGGGATTTCCATGTCGCTGACCATGGTGCTGCTGCCCGTCTTCGTGCAGGTCGGGCTCACCTTCGCGCTGCTGTTCTGGAACAGGACACGGGCACAAACCGCTGACGTCGCTGACGAATTCGGCCTGCCGACGCTGTTCTACGCGCTGATCGCGATTGCGCTGCCGCTGCGGCATGCCGATCTGGTCATCGTGCTGCTGTCCTGGGTGTTCGTGGTGACCCGCTTCGTCAATGCCGGCCTCGTCAGCGGCGCCAAGGACAGCCGCCAGCGCGGCCTCGCCTGGACCGCCTCGGCGCTGGTGCTGCTGGCGATGTGGCTGTATTTCGCGCTCAAGATCCTTCTCCTGATCTAGAACTGGACCTCCTGAATGACCCCCGCCGCCCGGCTGTCCGCCGCCATCGACATCATCGAGACCATCGAGGCCCAGCGGGCGCCGGCGGCCAAGGCCTTGAAGGACTGGGGCACCAGCCACCGCTTCGCCGGCTCCGGCGACCGGGCCGCCATCGCGGGCCTGGTCTGGGACGTGCTCCGCCGCCGTGCCTCCAGCGCCTATGTCATGGAGGACGACACGGCGCGGGCGCGGGTGCTCGGCATGCTCAAGCTCGAGCGCGGCCTCGATGTGCCGACCATCGCGGCGATGTGCGACGGCAGCCGTTTCGCGCCGCCGCCCTTGACCGCGCAGGAGGAGACCGCGCTGGCCTCGCGCACGACCGAGGGCGCGCCGCCGCCGGTCGCCGGCGACTATCCCGACTGGCTCGACCCGTATCTCACTGCGGTGTTCGGCGACGACCGCGTCGCCGAGGCCATGGCGATGGCCAGCCGCGCGCCGCTCGACCTGCGCGTCAACACGCTCAAGGCCAAGCGCGAGAAGGTGCAGGCCTCGCTGAAGCATCTCGGCGCGGTGCCGACGCCGTGGTCGCCGATCGGCCTGCGCATCACGCTCGGCGCCGACGCGCGCAATCCCGGAATCCATGCCGAGGAGGATTTCATCAAAGGCGGCATCGAGGTCCAGGACGAGGGCTCGCAGCTCGCGGCGCTGTTCACGGCCGCCAAGCCCGGCGAGCAGGTCATCGACCTCTGCGCCGGCGCCGGCGGCAAGACGCTGGCCCTGGCGGCGATGATGGGCGGCAAGGGCCGGCTGATCGCCACCGACCACGACAAGCGCCAGCTCGCGCCCATCCACGAGCGGCTGTCGCGCGCCGGCGTCCACAATGCCGATGTGCGCAGCCCCAAGGGTGACGCCGACCCGCTCGCCGACATCAAGGCCTCGGCGGATCTGGTGGTGATCGACGCCCCCTGCACGGGCACCGGCACCTGGCGCCGCAACCCCGACGCCAAATGGCGCATGCGCCCCGGCGCGCTGGAGATCCGGCTGAAGGACCAAGCCGAAGTGCTCGACCGCGCCGCCTCCCTGGTCAAGCCCGGCGGCCGCATCGCCTACATCACCTGCTCGGTGCTGCAGCCGGAGAACGGCGACCAGGTCCGCGCCTTCGTCGCCCGCCACCCGGCCTTCACCATCCAGCCCCCCGACCAGACCGCCACCGTCCTCTGGGACAAGGCCGAGGCCTTCGCCGAGGCCGCCCTGAAGACGCCGGAGGGCTGGCTGATGACCCCGCGCCGGACCGGTACGGACGGGTTCTTCGTGTCGGTGCTGAAGAAGCAGGCGTAGCCGCACCCACGCTGCCGTAGGGTGGGCAAAGGCGCTGCCGCGCCATGTCCGCGCACGACAATGGCAATGGCGCCGTGCCCACCGCATCGCCGCAGTGAACGCCGCCCGACGGTGGGCACGGCGCGCACCAGCGTGGACCAAATGGAAGGCCTGCCACGCGCCTTTGCCCACCCTAGGGCCCATCTCTCTCCGTCGTCATGCCCGGGCTTGTCCCGGGCATCCACGTCGTTCCAACCGCGCCGGTCGACGTGGATAGCCGGGACAAGCCCGGCCATGACGGAGGCCTGGGAGGCGGCCTTCCCGTCGATGACGCACCGGTGAATCGCTTGCTGGCAAGGGTTGCGAGACTCCCCGCAGCGGCGTAATTGCTTGCCATGACAGCCCAAGACAACGCCCCGAACACCCCCGCCGCCGCCGACACCTCCGTGGCCGCGCTCCACGACAAGATCCTGATCGTCGATTTCGGCAGCCAGGTCACGCAGCTGATCGCGCGCCGGGTGCGCGAGGACGGCGTGTATTGCGAGATCGTGCCGTTCCAGAAGGCGGAGGCCGCCTTCCGGCAGATGCAGCCCAAGGCCGTGATCCTCTCCGGCGGTCCGGAATCGGTCCACGAGGAAGGCTCGCCGCGCGCCCCGCAACTGATCTTCGAGAGCGGCGTGCCCGTGATGGGCATCTGCTACGGCCAGATGACGATGGCCGCCCAGCTCGGCGGCACCGTCGAGGGCGGCCACCACCGCGAGTTCGGCCGCGCCGACGTCGAGGTGAAGACGGAAAGCCGCCTGTTCGAGGGCGTCTGGCAGACCGGCGAGCAGCACCAGGTGTGGATGAGCCATGGCGACCGCATCACGCAGATGCCGCCCGGCTTCTCCGTCGCCGGCGTCTCGCCGAACGCGCCTTTCGCCGTGATCCAGGACGAGCAGCGCAAATATTACGGCCTGATGTTCCACCCCGAGGTGGTGCACACGCCCGACGGCGCCAAGCTGATCCGCAACTTCGTCCGCAACATCGCCGGCCTCGGCGGCGACTGGACCATGCACGCCTTCCGCGCCGAGGAGATCAAGAAGATCCGCGCCCAGGTAGGCAAGGGCAAGGTGATCTGCGGCCTCTCCGGTGGCGTCGATTCCGCCGTAGCCGCCGTGCTGATCCACGAGGCGATCGGCGACCAGCTCACCTGCGTGTTCGTCGATCACGGCCTGCTCAGGCTCAACGAGGCCGAGACCGTCGTCGACCTGTTCCGGCACCACTACAACATCCCGCTGGTGCACGTGGACGCGTCAAAACTCTTCCTCGGCGAGCTCGCCGGCGTCACCGATCCGGAGCAGAAGCGCAAGACCATCGGACGACTCTTCATCGACGTGTTCGAGGCCGAAGCGAAGAAGATCGGCGGCGCCGATTTCCTGGCGCAGGGCACGCTCTATCCCGACGTGATCGAGAGCGTCTCCTTCACCGGCGGCCCCTCGGTGACGATCAAGTCGCACCACAATGTCGGCGGCCTCCCGGCCCGCATGAACATGAAGCTGGTCGAGCCGTTGCGCGAATTGTTCAAGGACGAGGTCCGCGTGCTCGGCCGCGAGCTGGGTCTGCCCGACGTGTTCGTCGGCCGCCACCCGTTCCCGGGCCCCGGCCTCGCCATCCGCTGCCCCGGCGAGATCACGACAGACAAGCTCGACATCCTGCGCAAGGCCGACGCCATCTACATCGACGAGATCCGCAAGGCCGGTCTCTACGACACCATCTGGCAGGCCTTCGCCGTGCTGCTCCCCGTCAAGACCGTCGGCGTCATGGGCGACGGCCGCACCTACGACTACGTCGTCGGCCTGCGCGCCGTCACGTCGACCGACGGCATGACCGCGGATTTCTATCCGTTTGATATGAAGTTTTTGGGCAATACGGCCACGCGCATCATCAACGAGGTGAAGGGGGTGAATAGGGTGGTGTACGACGTGACCAGCAAGCCGCCGGGGACGATTGAGTGGGAATAGAGACAGTTCTCAGCCCTTCGGTCCCTCTAAGACCCTAAACCAGTCTCGAATTGCAAGCTTAAGCCGGTCTACTTCGTCTTCGGCCAGAACTCCGCAATGTGCAATTGTGCCGCGCAACATGTTCAGTGCGGATAGGACGCGCGAAACTGCAGATTGGTTGCTTAGCATTCCTGCAAAATCAGACCAATTCTCACGAATGATGTCACCGAGTTGGCCGAACGTTGTATAGTCAATGTCGTCCTCAGAGCGGATTGAGACTGCGGCTTGTGCTTCCCGGGTGCGATTCTTTTTTACTTCGTCTAAGACCCCCTGGGGTACTCGCTTGTCCCACCAACTAGATCCATGTGCGGACTCCATTGTTTCGACGATCAAGCGGCGGATGTCATTCTCAAGAAGATAGAATATCTCATAGTAGCGAGACATCTCCGCGGCATTTTTTCTAGTAGTTAAGTCGAACTGCTTAATGAAGGGATCGAGTTGCTCGTCGTCAGCCTTGACTAGTCCCCCTGATCTTCCAGTATTGTACTCAGCTAACGTCGCACGCAGATTCGTCTCAATCACTGCGCATTTCAATACGAATAGCTCGACGGTATGATCGCTCATGTCAGCAGGTTCGCTTTAAGGCTTCGAAATATCGCGTTATAAACCTCGACATTGGTTGTCTCAGGCAAGACAACGTTGATGTTGTACGCGAGTTGCAGCCGTCCCGTGCCGAGTCGACCTGAAGGTGGACTTTGTGATGTATCCGATTGTTGCTCAGTGTCTCGTTTTTCGTCGTTGGTAGTTTCTTCTCGCGCGAGCTTTGCCGTATCTTGAAATACCTGGAACGTATTCAAGATGTATCGAACGATGTTTTCCTTTTTTGGTAGCCCGGTAATTGCAACAATCACGTCGATCAGTGCGGGCTCCTCAGCGCGGTGGGCATACTGATTTCGTCGGAATATCTCTCCAAACCCATTCCGAAGTGCTTGCAATGCCGCTCCGGGGCGGCCCGCATCTGTCTGAAACTGAGAGTATAGCTCCGTAGGAGTGCCTGACTGATTGAGAAGCCCTGTAGCTTTGAGTATCGGAATGATTGGCCGAGCTGCTCCTCCCGAGGCACCCATTACGGTGCTGAGGAAGTCCGAGTTAAATACTCCGGGCTTTTCCGATGTGGGTATCTTTTCCAGTACTCGTCGCAACACACCCGGGCTGGATGTGTAAGGAAGATTCCCTGGAATTTTTCGGCGAGCAGCTCTTTCAGCGCTTGTGACTTCGGGCGCTGATTCTTGATCCGTTTCCACCTGGTTGCCCTCGTGTGCCACTAATCAAAATTTCCCTCCTGAAGAGGGCTGTCAACGAAATCTTCGGGGTATTCAAATCAGAAATCCAAGGGGGCGGTTGGAGGCTGTCGAGCGTCCATGCGAGACTTTACGGATCCTGTTCCTCGCCAACCTTGAATTCATTCTCAGGAAGATCCCAAGTTGGAAACGCGTAGTGTGAACCGTAGGCTGGCAGTTTCGTAGCGCCAAAAGAGGTGCCCAACGCTCCGAATGTATTGAGCGTAATCCATTTCCGGTCGCGGAAGGCATCGAAAAGATCTAAGCCAAATGCGATGCCAACATTCGGGGCCGCATTTGCTAACTGAGCGTCCAGTTGCTCCTTGACTTTGGTGGCAAGCTCGTCGTCCATCAATGCCCTCCTTGCGGCGCGAGTACGATAGATACCACAGATTGCATGAATGGAAAGCTGGTTTGCGTTGAGTAATCTATCTGCTGCCGACCGACATGAAAAATGGTTGGACGATGGGGAAAGAGTCCAGACTACTCACGAACACCCGGCCGGCGCGTCGGGCCGGGCTTGTTCTTGTGGGGGCAAAGCTCTTCGGCGCGAAGACGTCGGCGGATCATCCACCCGACGGGCAATCCGCGCATGCCCCACATGCGCCAACTGCCCGTCGTGCCAGTTTGTCGCAAAGTTCTCCCTTGCCACGTCGGGCAAATCACCTCCACATTCTCGCGCATCCCGGCTCGCTGAAGAGGGACGTTTCGCGATCGTCATGAAGCGTCGAGCTGGGGAGGCGATGGGCGCGTTGCTCTGCAGCCGGGTGTCACAGCCCGTGCCGACGAACGGAGCGATGCGACGGCGAAGTGGTGTGGTCCTGGCATCGCGGTGCTGATGCCAAGCCGGCGGTGATG